>JBBSCZ010000036.1:0-17736 GCA_038249795.1 Gemmatimonadales bacterium
CGTCGGTTCTGACATTGCAGTTGTCAGTGACATCTTCTTTTGGGGGGAACTGCTTGTGGGTGGAAGCGCCGTATGCGCGGCGTGGCCACGTGTCACGCGCAGACAACCCCAAAATCATCTCAGCAGCTGTGCTGCTCGCCCATGAGCAGTTCAGCGGCTGTGCTGTTCTGTGTAAATGCTGTTTACGGTGCCCGCCTGACGCACGAGTCTATGGAGTGCCCGGTCAGGCGGGGGGAGCCGGGCTGACCGGGGCACCTTCGATGCGGCGGAGCTGGGCCAGCATCTCGTCGCCGTAGAACACCTTGATGTAGCGCGCCTGCTTCGGCGTGAGCCGGCGGACGGCCCAGCTCAGGTGCACGAAGTGCGGCTCGATCGGCACCGTCTGCGGGTGCATGTTGATCTCGTGCGGCATGCGATTGGCCTTGCGCGTGTTGCAAGGGCTGCACGCCGTGACGACGTTGTTCCACTCGTTGAGGCCACCGCGCGACATGGGGATCAGGTGGTCGCGGGTGAGCTGCTCGCGCGGCTTGAGGTCTGCCTGCAGGCGGCCGCAGTACTGGCAGCGGTACTGGTCGCGCGCAAAGAGGAAGGTGTTGGTGACCTGTCGCCGAAAGCGGCGGGGCACATGCACGAACTTGGTCAGCCGGATCACCACCGGTCTGGGGAACGAGAGCTTCTCGGAGCGCACCAGCTTCCCGTCATCCGACTCGACGATCTCCGCCTTGCCATCGAGCAACAGGCGGAGTGCGCGACGCATCGGTACCAGCGTGAGCGGTTCATACGAAGCGTTGAGCGCCAGACATCCTACGTTCACGTGCCCTCCGTCCGTCGGGAAAGTGAAACGCCTCTCGCACACGAGGCGTGGCGAGAGGCGCGCAACGACACCGGGGCGGTGTCAGCGATGGCGTGGGCGTGGTGCCGACAGACATTCCCGTCGGCACGATGATACCGTGACATGCGGCAACGCCCACTCCGTTCACTCATTGCGCGGCGCCCACCGGAACTGCAACCGGGGTAAGCCAGCCGTGCCGGTCCTCGATGGTGCCCCGGGCGATGCCGAGGAACTCCGTCTGGATGGCACGACAGATCGGGCCGGGCTTGCCGCTGCCCACCGGGATCCGGTCGATACTCCGGATCGGGGTGATTTCAGCAGCAGTTCCCGTAAAGAACACTTCGTCTGCGATATACAAGAACTCTCGCGGGACCGCCTGTTCCCGCACCTCATACCCCAGGTCCCGCGCGATGGTCGAGACCGAATCGCGGGTGATGCCGTTCAGGATGCCGTGGGCCAGCGGCGCGGTGTAGAGCACCTCGTCGCGGATCACGAACAGGTTCTCGCCACTGCCTTCCGACACCAGACCGGAGTTGTCGAGCATGATGCCCTCGACGTAGCCGTCCAGGCGCGCCTGCATCTTCGACAGCTGTGAGTTCAGGTAATTGCCACCCGCCTTGGCCATCGTCGGGAAGGTGTCCGGCGCAGCGCGACGCCAGCTGGACACGCACACGTCGACCCCATTCTCGAGCGCCTCGGGGCCCAGGTATGCCCCCCAGTTGTAGGCCACGATGAACGTTTCGGTCATCGCGGGATCCTGCGACGGCAGCACACCCATCTGCTCACCCGTCCGCGCCATCAGCGGCCGCAGGTAGCACTGCGAGAGCCCGTTCGCGTTCACCGTGTCCACCGCGGCCCGCATCAGCTGGTCGACGGTGTAGCGCGTCGGCATCCGGTAGATGCGGGCGCTGTCGGTGAGCCGGCGCATGTGGTCACGCAAGCGGAAAATGGCACCGCCTGTGGGGGTTTCGTAGCAGCGGATGCCTTCGAAGACACTCGATCCGTAGTGAACGACATGCGACATCACGTGGATGTTCGCATCGTCCCAGGCGACGAGTTGGCCGTCGCGCCAGATCTTGTCCGTGCGTCCGGGCTGTGTAGCGGCCATGATCGGGTCGGGAGAAGGTGACTCGACATAGTAACCGGTCGCGATCCCCTGTCGCCACGGGCGCGTGCGCCTCCACCGCAGGGCGGTGGGGCCGTCAGGCGATCGTCATGCCCCGGCGGGCCTCGAGCAGCCGCGTCGTGATCTCCGTCAGGCGCTCACGGTCGGCCAAGTGCCCCGCGCCATCCACCAGCGCCCCATCTCGCACCCGCACCACGCCCGATGCCATGGTGAAGCGCGCCGGTGCACCGGCAATGCCATGCAGGAGCGCGTCAGACACATCCGCCACCGGCAGTGCGGCGAGGCCATCGAGCGGGAAGGCGCAGAGGTCGGCCGGTGCACCAGCGACCAGCGTGCCGAGCGAGTCCCAGAGGCCGAGCGCAGCCCCGCCGCCAGCCGTCGCATGCCAGAGTGCCTGCGCCGCCGGGAAGGCGCGCCACGACTGCGTGCGAGTGCAGGCCATCAGGTGCGCCACGCGCGACTCGTCGAGCAGGTCCATGCGGTTGTTGCTGGCGACGCTGTCGGTGCCGATGCCGACTCGCAGCCCAGCGTCGAGCATCTCCTGCAGCGGCGCGATGCCATGCCCGAACCGCGCATTGCTCACCGGACAGTGCGCCACCGCACATTTCGCCTCGGCCAAAAGCTCGATGTCGGCAGTGTCGATACGCACGGCGTGAATGATCAGCGGCCTCGCACGCAGGGCACCCGCCTCGTGCAGCAGTGCAACGCTGGAGCGGGCGCGCGCGCCATCGGGATCGATGCCGCGGCTGCGCCAGTTCTCGGCATACGGTCCCAGCCCCTGCGTGACCAGCTGCTCCTCGAACGCACTCTCGGCGAGATGCACCGCCATCGGCAACTGTTCCTCGACGGCATACGTCGCGACCGCGCCGAAGAGCTGCTTCGACACCGAATACGGCGCATGCGGCGAGACACCGATGCGCACCTTCGGCGAGGCCAGTGCTCGCAACTCGTGCACCGCTTCACGCAACGCGTGCATCGAGCGGTCGAGCTGCTGCGGATCGGGGCCGAAGACCTCCTTGTACACGACACCACGAACACCCATGGCCGTCAGCGCCTGCATCACCGGACTGCCGGTATCGCTGGTGTCGGCGTACGTCGTGATGCCGCGCAGCAAGCCCTCGGCGATGCCGATGCGAGCGCCCGTTGCGACATCCGCAGCATCGGCGAGCACGGTGCGACGCAGGTGCGTGAGGGTGCGAATCCACTGGTCGAAGTCGAGCCCTTCGAGCAGGTGACGGAGCGGTGTGAGCTCGAGGTGCGTGTGCACGTTCACGAGTCCGGGCATCAGCGCGGCATCGCCGAGGTCCTCCACGCGACCCGGGGGCGCATCGCCTGCTGCGCCGACGAAGGTGATCCGATCGCCTCTCACCGCCACGGCCCCATTGGCAATTGGTGACTGCGACATTGGCAGCACCCAGCTCGCACGGTAGACCGTCACATCAGCCATGGCGCGTACCGTGGTCGAGCGGATCGTAGAGCGACGAATCGGGCACGCCGAGTGAACGCGTCAGCTCGAGCGGCCACTCGAGATTGCCGATCTGATCGGGCTGGTGTCCGTCGGAACCGAGCGACAGGCGCACGCCCTTCGCCACAGCGCGCTCGACGAGGCGGCGATGCACGCGGTAGCGGTTGGAGACCTCGAAGGCGATGCCGTTGCGGTGCAGTGCTGCTACCAGACGTTCCTCGTCGTCCTCGGACCAGAGCTCTTCGCCCGGCACGGTGCGCAGCGGGTGCGGCACCAGTGTCGGATGCGCGAAGATTTCGACCGGCATGCTGTCAGCGAGCGCTTCGATGGCCGCGACGTGGCGCGTCATGTACGCCGTCTGCGACAGGCCGGCGGGCAGGTCCTTCTGGAACATGCGCACCAGGGTGCCGTCATCGAGCGCAAAGGCGTGCAGCGAGCCGATGCGGTGCGTGAGGCGCGCCATCTGTGCGGGCGTGAGATCGCGCCAGAGGGTGTCGTGCGAGCAGAACTCCGCACTGCGATAGGGCAGATGCGCGATCGTTTCCGCGTACGCATCCATCGCTTCCGACGACTTGACGGCGAAGCGCACATCACGGCTGGCGTGATCGCTGACGGTGCCACGCACACCACGGGCTGCAGCGGCGGCGATCACTGCATCGGGACCGAGGACGCCATCGGAGCAGGTGCTGTGCGCGTGACAGTCGAGCGGCTGCCAGCGGCTCACGGGAGGCGGAACGGGTTGGCGGAATCAGCGGCCGCTTTTCTGGTCGCGGGCTTCGGTGCTGCGGGCCTGAGTGCCGCAGCGTCAGGCGTGCTGCCGGGCAGCAGGAAGGTGCTGTCGGTGGGAGGGCCCATCAGCGTGCCGTCGCATTCCTGTGTCGGTTCGGTACCCGGCACGAAGTAGTCGATGACGATGCGTTCGGCGGGACAGAGCACGCCAGCGCGGTATCCCGTGAGGCGATCGACGGGCACGGCGACGAGACCACCGGGACCGGGGAAGTCGATGGCCGTGGAGCGACGCCGGTATACCTCCGTCATGAACGCATTCCACGCTGGCGCGGCCAGTTCACCGCCCTGCGCGTTGCGCATGATGCTGCGCGGACGATCGAGGCCCATCCAGACGCCGGCCACCAGATCAGGGGTGAAGCCGATGAACCAGACGTCAGCACCGTCGTTGGTGGTGCCGGTCTTGCCGCCGGATGGTACGCGCAGGCCGGCGCCGGCGCGCGTGCCGGTGCCACGGCGCACCACGTCGCGCAGCATGTCGGTCATCAGCCACGCCTCGGCCGTGGAGAGCACGGCGGAGCGATTCGGTGCGGGCTGCCAGAGCACCTCACCCATCGCACTCTCGACGCGCACGATGCCGGTGGGCCTGGCGCGGATCCCGCCGGCGGCAAACGTCGTGTACGCCGCGATCATTTCGAGCGGATAGACGTCGGCCGCCCCGATGTGGAGGCTCGGATACAGCGGCATGCGTGTGGTGAGTCCGAAGCGCCGAGCCATCGACGCCACGCTGCTTTCGCCAAGCGACATGCCGAGTCGCACCGTGGCCTGGTTGCGCGAGAGATAGAGCGCGCGGCGGAGCGGGATGTAGCCCATGCTCTTGCCATCGAAATTGCCGGGCGACCAGTTGCCGCCGCCCTGCTGCGGCACGCTGATCGGGCTGTCGTCGAGTGCCTCGGCGGTGGTGTGGCCGTTCCGGATGGCGTCGGCGAAGACGATCGGCTTGAAGGTGGAGCCGGGCTGACGCAATGCCTGTGTGGCGCGATTGAACTTGGAGTCGGTGTAGTCGCGCCCGCCCACCATGGCACGCACCCCACCGGTCTTCGGGTCCATGGCGACGAATGCACCCTGCAGGTACGGCGTGATGCCGCTGTTGACGCTGCGATCGTCGTCGGCCGAGCGGGTGGAATTCTGCTCGTAGGTGACGAGGCTGTACTTGCCGTACTTCCCCCCTTCGATGACGCGCAACTGTTGCTCGAGCGCGCGCTCGGCGGCGAGCTGCATGTCGATGTCGAGGGTGGTGTAGACCTTCAGACCCTGCTCATAGAGCTGCTTGCCGAATTGCTCATCGAGCTGCTTGCGGATCCAGTCCACGAAGTACGGGGCGATGTCGCCGGTCTCGGTCTTCTGCGCCAGCTGCAGCGGATAGGCTTTCGCGAGGGAGGCATCGGCGTCACTGATGACCTGCTGCGACCGCATCAGCTCGAGCACCGTGTTGCGGCGCTGCACCGCACGATCGGGTTCGATCCGGGGATTGTAGCGATTGGGAGCTTTCGGCAGCGCAGCGAGGAGGGCGGCCTCGGGGAGGTTCAGCTCGCGCACGTTCTTGCCGAAGTAGCGCTGCGCCGCCGACTCGACGCCGTAGGCACCGTTGCCGAGGTAGATCTGATTGAGATAGAGCTCGAGGATCTTCTGCTTGCTGTATTTCCGTTCGATCGCGAGTGCCACCTTGCCCTCACGCATTTTGCGCACCACCGACTTGGCGCGCTCCAGCCGTTCGGGGAAGATGTTGCGGGCCAGCTGCATCGTGATCGTCGAGAATCCCTGCGCAAAGCCGCCGCGGACGATGTTGACGGCCACGGATCCGAAGACGCGGATGAAGTCGATGCCGTTGTGGCTGTAGAACCGCTTGTCCTCGGTGTAGACGAAGGCGTTCTGCACCAGCGGCGGGATGTCCTCGAGGCGGGCCACGGTGCGGCGTTCGAGCCCGAGCTCGGCGAGGAATCGGCCGTCAGCGGCGTAGAGCTTGGAGGTCTGGCGCGGCTGATAGAGCTCCAGCACGTCCACACTCGGGCACTGTCCGCCGGCGCAGACGAGCGTCCATCCGGCCGTGAACGCGCCCAGCCCCAGCGACGCCCCGAGAGTTCCCAGGACGAGCGCGGTGCGGACGATACGGTGCTGGAAGAAACGGGTGGCTGCAGCCATTCATGAAAGGTAGTGGACACGTCACGGGCACCGGGGGACGCACGCGGCGGTGACGTCTCGAACGATCGTACCCCGAAGCGCCGATGCAAGGCACGCTGAGCGCAACGAGGGTGGTGTAGTTTTGGCCGCATGACTGCCACACCCTATCTCGATGAACTCGCCTGGCGCGGGTTGCTGTTCCAGCACACCGAAGGCGCCGCCGCCGCGCTGGCCGTGGGCCCCGTGACAGGCTACTGCGGCTTCGATCCGACAGCGTCGAGCCTGCACGCCGGCAACCTGGTGGCGATGATGTCGCTGGTGCACCTGCAGCGCGCGGGCCATCGCCCGGTGGCGCTGGTGGGTGGCGGCACCGGGATGATCGGCGACCCGAGCGGCAAGGCCACCGAACGGCAGCTGCTCACGCCCGAACTGGTCGACGAGAACATCGCCGGCATCAGCAAGCAACTCGCGCGCGTGCTGGACTTCGACGGACCACGCGGCGCGCTGATGCGCAACAATGCCGACTGGCTCCGTCCGCTCGACCTGATCGGCTTCCTCCGTGACGTGGGCAAGCACTTCACGGTGAATTACATGCTGCAGAAGGACAGCGTCGACTCACGCATCGGCAGCGAGACGGGCATCAGCTTCACCGAATTTTCGTACATGCTTTTGCAGGCGTACGATTTCGCGGAACTCTACCGCCGCGATGGCGTGAGCTTCCAACTTGGCGGCAGCGACCAGTGGGGCAACATCACTGCCGGCACGACGCTCGTGCGGAAGATGCACGGCGCCGAAGCGCATGGCGTCACGCTGCCGCTGCTGACGACGTCGGCCGGCACGAAGTTCGGCAAGAGCGAAGCCGGTGCGGTGTGGCTCGACGCGGCGCGCACGTCACCGTATCAGTTCTACCAGTTCTGGATCGGCGCCGATGACCGTGATGCGGGACGGTACCTCCGCACCTTCACGCTGCTGTCACGCGCGGAGATCGAGGCGCTGGACGAGGTCACCGCGACCACGCCCGAGAAGCGCGAAGCGCAGCAGCTGCTGGCGAAGACGGTCACGACGATGATCCACGGTGCCGAGGCGGCGCAGACTGCGTTCGAGGTGTCCACGCTGCTGTTCGCGAAAGGTGACCCGGCATCGCTCTCCGCGAGCGCACTGGCTGCACTGGCGCGTGAAGTGCCGACGGCCGCAGTCGAGCGGGCGGAATCGTTCGACACGCTCGCACTTTTCGTCAGCGCCGGTCTGACCGCCAGCAAGGGCGAGGCGCGCCGCCTGCTGCAACAGGGCGGGCTCTCGCTCAACGGCGCCAAGCTGTCGGCCGATGACGCCACGCTCGGCGCCGATCGGCTGTTGCGAGGAGAATACTTCCTGTTGCGGAAGGGTGCGCGCGACTATGCGCTGATCACCATCGGAGCCTGACGACAGAGGCACCTTCTACGACGACAGCACCATAAACGACGACATCTGTGCCCGCGCTGGTGCGCAGAGGGACACTGACGATCAGTGCAGCAGCAGTGAAAGAACCCGCTCCCACTGCGCCGGGGTGGTATACCAGTGCGGCGAGAGCCGGATGCACTGCTCGCGCACGGAGTGGAAGACCTGATTGCTCTTCAGGCGCGCCGAAACGGCGTCGAGATCAGGCGGCTGCAGTGCGAAGACTCCGGCGCGGCGGGCACGATCGCGTGGCGTGACCAGACGGATTTCATGGTGTACATCGCAAAACTCCACCAGGCGGTCGCCCAGTGACGCAATGTGTTCGGCGATCTGCGCCGGCCCGAGTTCGAGGAACAGTTCAAGGCTCGCGTTCATACCGGCGAAGTCCGGGAATGGCAGTGTGATCACCTCGAAGCGGCGCGCGTCGTCGAACCAGGCCGGGTCGTAGGTGAGCATGTTCGAGAAGTCTTCCGATCCATGCGTCGACATCCAGCCCACGCTGGGGGGTTCGAGCTGCGTGATCAGCTCGCGACGCACATAGGTGAACCCCGATCCCCATGGCGACTGCAGCCACTTCTGCGCGCCGCTCGAGAGAATGTCGACGGGTGTGACGGAGAGGTCGAGCGTCAGTGCGCCGAGTCCCTGAATGGCGTCGACGACGAAGTAGATGCCGCGCTCGCGGCAGGCGCGGCCGATGGCGGTGATGTCGAGCCGCGCCCCGCTGCAGAACGAGACCCAGCTGACGGTGACGACTTTCACCTTCGGACGCGTGGCGATCGCCTCGAGCAGCGCCGCTTCATCCGGCACGTCGTTCACGCACGGCAGACGCACGATCGTGGCACCGCTGCGCTCGGCCCGCTTGATCCAGGGGAAGACGTTGGCGGGAAACTCGCGGTCCACCGTCAGAATCTCGTCGCCCGCCGCCAGCGGAAGTGCGAAGGCTGCGAGATTCAGACCGTGCGACGTGTTGGTGGTGAGCGCAATCTCTTCGGCAGTGGCACCGATCATCGCCGCCACCAGCTCACGCGATCGCTGCAGCGTGGGAAAGAAGTGGTCTCCCTGCAGCGTGTGCGGCATCTGCCGCAACGGTATGTATGACTGCACCGCATCGGCGGTCGCTTTTGCGTAAGCGCCGGTGCTGGCGTGATCGAGATAGATCACGTCGGAGCCGGTCATCCATGGATATTCGCGCTGCTGCGCCGCGATGAAGTCGGTCATGGCTCTGAGATGCAGGGTGTGAGGCGCAGAATGCAATGGCACTCAAGGCGCGAATGCCGCGCGACTACATGCCATCGGGCAGCGGCGGTGCCCCGGCCGGCTGGTATTTCCAGCGACGATGCTGCCAGAAGTACTGCCCCGGATACTGCGTCACCCAGTACTCGAGGCGTGCGGTGTAGTTGGACACCAGGGCCACCACGTCGGCTTCACGATCACCGGTGTCCTCGACCGCGATCTTCTCGACCACGAGGCGATACTTCCCCGAAGGCAGGCGCATCGCCGCCACGAACACCACTGGCACCTGCAGTCGCAGCGCGAACACCGCCGGTCCGCGCGGCGTCTTCGCCAGCCGGCTGAAGAAGGGCACGAAGGTGGAGGCGAGCCCGAGCACACCCTGGTCGGAAAGAAACCCGACGATCCGGTTGTCACGAATGCTGCGCGGCGTATGGCGCACGGCCTGGTCGTCGAACACCACCTTCACGCCGAACCGCTCGCGCACGCGGGTCAGGTAGCGCTCGAACACACGGTTGCGCATGTGCCGTGCAATCGCATCGACCGGCACACCGCGCGCCGCGATGTAGCTGCCGCCCAGTTCCCAGTTTCCGAGATGGCCGGTGACCAGCAGTGCCCCGCGGCCCTGCTGCAGCGCGTCATCGATGTGCTCGAAGCCTTCCACCCGTTCGAACAGATCGAGCAGATCCTGCGGTGAGCGACGTTCCATCAGCGCCGCCTCGAGCGAGGTGCGGCCGAGGTTCACGTACGACTCTCGCGCCATCGCCTTCACCTCATCGAGAGCGAGCTGCGGGAATGCAAAACCGATCTGCGCTTCGACCACACGTGCACGGATGCCAAACCGATACCCAAGCACACCGAGCCATGCGCCGACCTGCGAGCCGACACGAAACGGGAAGCGGCTGAGCACGAAGACGACGACGCGAATCGCCGCATACTCGAGGCGATGCTGCAGCGTGACCGGCTTCGCCACCGCCAAGGGCGCGGCGGGTGTGGTCAGGCCGCCGCCCGGGCCACCGCCGCATCCTGCAACACGGTGGCGATCGCATCAGCCACGGCAGAGAGGCCGCGACGCGAGCGCAGGTCGGCCTGCGCTCCTTCGGTGATTCGCGTCAGTAGCGCGCTGTCGGCCAGGAGGAGCGTGATCAGCGCGGCCGATGCGAGCGCATCATCCCGTTCGGCAACCATCCCCGTCTCGCCATGCTGCACATATCGTTCGGCCAGCGTGCCACGCGTGACCAGCACCGGCACACCGAGCGCCATCGCATCGAGGGCCGCGATACCGCCGTCATCGTGGTCGGCGACCACCCACACCAGGTCGGCGGCTGCGAGCAATGGCGCACGGTCGACGGGTTCACCGATGAACACGATGGCATCGCCAAGCCCGAGCGAGGTCGCGTGCACGCGCACCTCGTTGACGTCATGCGGCGACCCGACCAGCAGCGTATGGATCGGATGACCGCGCTGCCGCATCGCGGCGATGGAGCGCAGCGCGGCCGCCGTGGCTCGCGCCGCACCGGGATCGGTGACGAGCACGATGGTGCTGGTGCCGATGGGCGTCGGGGCGCCGGCGATGCTCTCGAACTGCGCGGGGTCGATGGCGAGATCGGCCACCAGGCGACCACGCAGCGCCCGCAGCGGTCCCGACGCCTTCGCTTCGGCGCTGGAGCCGTGCACGAACCAGGTGGGCGTGAGCCGCACGGCCAGCAGCGTCTTGAGGCCGATGTCGCGGGCTGCGCCGGCGCGAACGCGGCGCAATACGGCACCACGCCCGCTGCGGCGGACTGCCCATGCCGCCAGCAGGTGCTCGTCCTCACCAGCCACCATCAGCGCGTCACCGCCGTACTCACGCAACGTGAGGCTGAGCCGGATGCCATCGGCAAACCAGGAGCCGCGCCGTTCGAACGGCAGCACGTCGATCGCCGCGCAGGCTGACGCCACTGCCGATGCGGGAGGACAGATGATCGCCGCCGTGATGCCGCGAGCAGCCAGCGCCTTGCCCATCTCGAGATAGACGCGCGCCAGTACGTCCCAGTCGGGCGACGGGTGAAAGAAGGCGATACGGCTCATGCGTCGGTCGTCACGGTATCGGCCGACACGGTGTCGACCGCCATGCCGGGCAGCTCACGCTCGCGGAACTGCAGCGTGTACAGGCGATGATAGGCACCGCGCTGGGCGATGAGCATGTCGTGCGTTCCACGCTCGATGATACGGCCGCGGTCGAGCACGAGAATCTGGCTGGCATGTTCCACGGTGCTGAGGCGATGCGCGATCACGAAGACCGTGCGGCCGGCGAGCAGACGATCGATGGCTTCCTGCACCAGGCGCTCACTCTCGGTGTCGAGGGCCGAGGTGGCCTCGTCGAGGATCAGGATCGGTGGATCGCTGAGCAGCGCACGCGCGATCGCGACGCGCTGCCGCTGGCCGCCACTGAGCCGCGTGCCGCGCTCGCCGAGCACGGTGTCGTAGCCCTGCGGCAGTTGCAGAATGAAGTCGTGAGCATTCGCGGCCCGCGCCGCCTCTTCCACCTGCGCCTGCGTGTACACGCCCGGCGCACCGAAGGCGATGTTGGCGCGCACCGTGTCGTTGAAGAGCACCGTGTCCTGACTGACGATCCCGGTGAGCTTTCGCAGCGATGTGAGACGAATATCCTGCAGGTCGACGCCGTCGAGGAGGATGCGCCCCGAGGTCGGCGCATTGAAGCGGGGCACGAGGTCCACGAGCGTGCTTTTCCCTCCGCCGCTGGCTCCCACGAGTGCCACCACGGCCCCCTTCGGCGCATCGAACGACACGTCGCTCAGCACCGTCTCATCGCCATACGCGAAACTGACGTGATCGAAACGCACACCGTCGTTCACGGCCGAGACGTTCTGCGTGCCGCGATCAGCACTCGCTTCGGTGGTCTCGTCGAGCACCTCGAACAGCCGCTCGGCACTGGCCAGTGACGACTGCGCGGTGGCCGGTACCTGCGAGAGTTGCTTGAGCGGCTGCAGCATGCGCAGCACGATCAGCAGGAAGGTGATCAGATCCTCGCCATTCATGGTGCCATCCACCAGCACCTGACGCGCACCGATCCACAGTACCAGCACGGCAATGCCAGTGCCCGCGACTTCGGTGAGTGGTTGCGAGAGCGCGCCGAGTGCCGCCACGCGTGTCATCGCCTTCGCGTAGCGGCCGCTCGCGTCGGTGAAGCGCAGCGTTTCATTCGGCTCGGCGCCGGTCGCCTTCACCAGCCGGATGCCGCTGACTGCCTCCTGCACGATGCTGGTCATCTCGCCGTATTCGTTGCTGAGGCGACGGTGCCGCTTGCGAAGCTTCTTCAGGATCGGCTGCAGTGCGCCGATCAGCAGCGGCGCCAGCACCAGCGAGACCAGCGTCAACTTCCAGCTCAGCATCACGAGGTAGGTGATGCTGACGATGATCGTCGCGCCGCTCTGCAGCGAGCGCGTGACCAGTTCGGTGATCAGTGCCTTGGTCTGCTGCGTGTCGGTGAGAATGCGCGTGACCACCTGGCCGACCTTCGTGCGCTGAAAGTAGCCCAGCGGCAGCTGCACGAGGTGGCGATAGACGGTGTCGCGCAGATCGCGGGTCACCAGCTCCTGCAGGCTCGCGCCGAGTTGTCCGCTGATCCACGCCAGCAGATTCTTCAGCGTAATCACCGCGAGGATGACCAATACCACCGTCTGCAACGATCCCATCTTGTCGGCGGGATCGAGGAACCGACCCAGCAGCTGATCGAGCAGACGTTGCACCCCGCCGCCGGAACTGCTCGCCGTGGCCTCGACCGCTCCCGGTGTGCCGCCGAAGAGCAACCGCAGAAACGGGATCAGCAGCGTGAGCGAGAAGACGTCGAGCACTGCGACCAGCAGGTTGCAGAGAATCGTGGCACCCATGCGCCACGTGTGCGGGCGCAGGATGCCCAGCAGTCGGCGATACACGTCAGCGGCGGGGAACGAGTTTCACGAGCGGCAGGATCATCTCTTCGGGACTCACGCCACCGTGGAAGAATCCGCCACGGTACCGGCCCTGATATTCGCGCAGTTTCGTCGGATAGACGAAGTAGCAGTCCGCCGCTGCCAGCAGCGTGTTCTTTCCCAGCCCGCGACGCGGCAGGCGCAACGCATCGGCATTCGGGAAGAGCAGCGCCTGCTCGGGATTCTCGGCGCGCAGATCCTCACCGAACTTGTAGCGCAGGTTGTGCGTGGCATCACGCCGCGCGAACACCGTCGCCGGCGTCTGGCAGAGAATCGAACCGTGATCGCTGGTGAGGATCACGGTGATCTTCTTCCGCGCCGCTTCCTTCAGCACCGAAAAGAGCGACGAACGCTCGAACCACTGACGCGTGAGCCGGCGCAGCGCCACCTCGTCCTTTGCCACCTCCAGCAGCACCGAGTTGTCCGAGCGGCTGTGCGTGAGCAGGTCGACGAAGTTGAACACGAACGCGCTCACACCCTCCGACACCACCGCCGACGTGACCTTGCGCTCGAGTTCGTCCGACTCGTGCGGGGTGCTGATCTTGTGATAGCGCACCGGCACATTGTGTCCCAGCTCCTTCAGCTGCAGCTCCAGCAGTTGACGTTCGTGCGCATTCAGCGACTCGTCCTCGCGCTCCTTCCACCAGTCGGGATGCATGCCCGCCATCTCGCCGGGAAAGAGCCCGCTGAAAAGAGCATTTCGCGAATATGGCGTGGCAGTGGGCAGGATGCTGTAGTAGTGCGATCGCTCCTCGGTGAACCACTGACCGAGCAGCGGTGCGAGGCCCAGCCACTGATCGAGGCGCAGGCAGTCGACCACGATGAAACAGGCGGCCTTCTCGCTGGTCAGCAGCGGCGCGACATGCTCCGACACGATGTCGATGCTCAACGGCGGCCGGTCGCCCTGCAGGTCGGCCAGCCACGCCGGATACTGGCGGCGAACGAAGTGCGCAAACTCACGACGCATGGCGGGATAGAGTCCCACCAGTGATTCGCGGAGTCCCCCCTCCCCGGCCTCGTCCAGCGTCACGTCCCAGCGTGTGACTTCGGCGGTGCGGTCGATCCAGCCGCGCCAGTCGCTGCTGTAGCCCTCCAGCTCGAAAGCGCGGAACCGCTCCACGAACTCCTGCGCGAGCGCCTGTTGCCGAAGGCGCGTGCCTTCGAGGATGCGAGTGATCGCGGTGAGCACCTGCCGCGGATTCACCGGCTTCACGAGGTAGTCGTGCACCGCCGCGCCCAGTGCCTCGCGCAGGGTGGCGTCCTCCTCGCTCTTGGTGATCATGACCACCGGCAGCATCGGATCGATGGTCTGCACGTCGCGCCAGGTCTCGAGCCCCCGTTTGCCGGGCATCTGTTCATCGAGGAGAAGCACGTCGAACCGGCGGCGCCTGAGCATCTCCAGGGCATCCTCCGAATTCCGCACCATCTCGACGTCGTACCCTTTGTCCTGCAGGAACAGGCGATGGGCCTCGAGCATCTCGGCCTCGTCGTCCACCCACAACACGGCTTTCGCGGCAATGGTCATGATGCGAGCAAGTTACCCCATCGGGGCGCGTGACGGCCCGGCGGGCTCCGTTGGCCGGGTGCGACGCCGCTGTAGCTTTGCGGGGTGCAACGACCCGCCACTCTCCTGCCGCCCGTCGCCCCGCCGCTGAAGGCGCTGGTTGCGCAGGCGGCGCGCCTGGAGCAGTCCCGTAACCGGGCGGTGGCGCTGGCCTGCTGGATGGTGGCGCGACTCGCCCTGCCACGCCTGCCGCGAGAGTTGGACGTGAGCGATCCCGAGGCACTGCTGCTGCGCGCTGAATCGACGCGGCGCTGGCTCGCCACACAGGGGCTGCCAGCCGCCGTCAGTCTGGCTGCATCGCGTGGCTGCGACGTCGGCGGCGAGCGGGAAACGTCCTTGCTGGCCGACGCGCTCGACGCGCTGCGAGACGCTGCCGACGCCGAGCTCGACAATAGCGCGCGTGCCGAGCTGACCACCCTGGCGCAGTTACTGCGCCGCTCCTCCCTTGCCACCATGCGCTGATGACGACCAGTCGCGAACTCCTCGCCACCGTCCTGCAGCGTCTGGCCAGTGCCGACGGCCGGCCGCTGCCCGCCCCCGACCTCGTCACCACTGGCTATCCGTCGCTCGACCGGCTGCTGGCCGGCGGACTGCGCCGCGGCGAGCTGACCATACTCGGCGGCGATGCCGGTGCGGGAAAAACATCACTCGGATTGGGCATCGCGATCCGCGCGGCGGTCGTCGGCCATCCGGTGCTGATCCTGACGCACGAGTCCAACATGGAGCGGTGCTGGGAGCGGCTGGTGTCGGCGGAGTCGGGGGTCACGCACATCGCGATGCGCACCGGGGTGCTGCCCAACGGCGGGGCCGACGCGCTGCGGTCGGCGGCCGACGTGCTCCGACGCCTGCCGATCACGGTCGAGCCTGCTCCGCCTACCCCGTCGGCACTCTCGGAACGCCTCGACGTGGGCGATCTGCCGGCGCTGGTGATCATCGATGGGCTGGCCGGGCTCGACCAGCCGCCGCGCCCGGTGGCCGAGGCGCAGGCGCAGGTGATTCGCATCGCGAAGCGCACCGCCGTCGTGCAGGACGTGGCTGTCCTGCTGACCGCCCCGCTGGCGAGCGACCGGGCCATGGTCCCCCCGCCACGCCCGACGCTCTCCGGGTTCGGCATGCTGGGAACCGCCGCTGCGGTGGCCGACGCGGTGCTAGGCATATTCCGGGAGGCGCTGTACGACGATGCGCCCGATGTGGCCGGGGCGTTCGAGGTGCACCTGCTGAAGCACCGATCGGCGCCGGCCAGCTTCGCGGATCTCTACATCGAGCCGGGTGCCGGACGCGTCGAGGACCTGATCGAGTCGTAACCGGCCCCGAGCGAATTATCTTTCACGATTGCGCACATAACGAAGCTCTGACGGAGTTCTGCAATGGCCGGCCACAGTAAGTGGAAGAACATCAAGCACGCCAAGGCGGCAACCGACGCGAAGCGCGGTGCCGTCTTCACGAAGTTGATCCGTGAAATCACCGTGGCGGCAAAGGCGGGCGGCGGCGATCCCGGCGGCAACCCGCGCCTGCGCACCGCCATCGATGCCGCGCGGTCGCTGTCGATGCCGAAGGACAACATCGATCGCGCCGTCAAGAAGGGCACGGGCGATCTGGAAGGCGTGGACTACGTCGAGATCACCTACGAGGCGTACGGACCAGGTGGCGTGGCGCTGATGATCCAGGCGCTCACCGACAACCCGACACGTACCGTCGCCGATGTCCGCGCCAAGCTGACGCGCAACAACGGCAACCTCGGCACCGCAGGCTCGGTCGCGTTCATGTTCGATCGCAAGGGCCGCATCTACATGCCCGCCGCCGGCGACGAGGATGCCATGATGGAGATGGCGCTCGACTGCGGCGCGAGTGACTTCGCGAACGAAGATGGCACCTTCGCGATCACCACCGAACTCACCGAACTGCACGCCGTGAAGGAAGCGCTCGAGGCGAAGGGCATGAAGATCGGCGAGGCCAAGCTGGAGTGGCTGCCGCAGAGCACCGTTCACGTGACGGGTGAGGATGCGAAGGCGCTGGTGAAGCTGCTCGATGTGCTCGAAGACCTCGACGACGTGCAGAATGTCGAAGGCAACTTCGACATCGATGCCGCGGCACTCGACGACTGATCGGCGGGAGAGACGCTGCTCGTTCTCGGACTCGATCCCGGGACCGCCACCACCGGCTTCGGCGTGGTGCGCGGTGATGGCCCCGGCAGCGTGGCGCTGGTGGAGTGCGGCGTGTTCCGCACGTCGCCACGCGACGCTTTGTCGGATCGCCTGGTCGAGATCTTCGACGGCGTGACGGAATTGATCGCGCGTCACAGGCCCGACGCGCTGGCCGTGGAGTCGATTTTCTATGCGCGCAACGTGCGCACCACCATCACGCTCGGTCACGCGCGCGGTGTGCTGCTGCTGGCCGGTGCTCGCGCCGGTGTAATCATTCACGAGTATCCGCCAGCCGAGATCAAGAAGGCGATCACCGGCACCGGCGGGGCCACCAAGGAACAGGTGCAGTACATGGTGAAGACGCTGCTGCGCCTGAAGACGGTGCCAAGCCCGAACGATGCTGCCGACGGTGTGGCCGCCGCGCTGACCTGCATCCTGATGTCACGCACCACGGCCGCCCTCGCGGCACTGGAGCGCGCGCGATGATCACGTTGCTGGTAGGCACATTGCTCGGCCGCGATCTGGCGAGCGTCGAGCTGCTCACATCAGGCGGCGTGGGCTACACGCTGGCGATTCCGCTCTCCACCTTCGAGGCGCTGCCGAAGGCGGGCGAACCGGTGCGACTGCACACGCACCTGGTGGTGAAGGAAGACGGCTGGCAGCTGTTCGGCTTCGCCACCACCTACGAGCGCAACGTGTTCATGCGCCTGCTCGTCGCGAAGGGCTTCGGTCCGCAGCTGGCGCTCAACATGCTCTCGGCGCTGAGCGGCGAGCGGCTGGTGCGCGCGATCCGCGAGCGCGACGTGGCCACGCTGCAGCAGGTGAAGGGACTGGGCAAGAAGAAGGCGGACCAGTTGATCCTCGATCTCGCCGACAAGCTCGACGATCTGCAACGCGGCGCCACCTCGATCAGCGCGACCGGCGGCGTGGGTGTGGACGATGCGGTGCGTGCGCTGCAGTCGCTGGGCTATGCGGTGGCCGAGGCGGAGTCGGGGATCCGCGCCGCGCTCGATGCGGGCGAGGGGAAGGAGAGCACCGCGGCATTGGTCCGGGCGGC
>JBBSCZ010000037.1:0-17650 GCA_038249795.1 Gemmatimonadales bacterium
CACCCCTCCATTTCCGTCGATCGCCGTGAATCTGTCCCTGCTTCGCATGACCCCTGCCGATGTGCGCCGATGCGCGTCGGTCCTGTTGTTCTGTCTCATCACCCCGGCGGTGCTGGGCGCCCAGGCTACCACGGAGCGACGCCCGGCGGCGAAGAAGAAGCCAGCGGCCACTGCGGCCACGCCGACTGACACCGTCCGCCCACGGCCACGCACCCCGCCGCGACCGCCGGTGGTTCGCGGACGCCGATCGTCCGACAGCAGCGCGATCGCCTCGCTCGATCGCGACTCCGTAGGGGACACGCGCTGGCCCGTTCGCACGCCAGCCTACGCGTCCGGGGCACTGCTACCGTCACACCGCGTGATCGCGTTCTACGGCAATCCGCTCTCGCGACGGATGGGCATCCTGGGTGAATTGGATCCGGAGCCGATGCTGGAGAAGCTGGACCGCGAAGTGGCGGCGTGGCGCAAGGCCGATCCATCGACACCCGTCATGCCCGCACTGCACCTGGTCGCGACGGTGGCGCAGGGCGCGGCTGGCAGCGATGGCAAGTGGCGCACACGGAGCAGCGACTCGCTGATCATGAAGGTGATCCGCTGGGCCG
The DNA here is from genome assembly GCA_038249795.1 of Gemmatimonadales bacterium. Classification (GTDB taxonomy): domain Bacteria; phylum Gemmatimonadota; class Gemmatimonadetes; order Gemmatimonadales; family Gemmatimonadaceae; genus JACMLX01. Next base: position 603 of record JBBSCZ010000037.1, read on the forward strand.
ATACGCGGAATGCGCTCGTGTTCCTGGACATTCAGGTCGCGAAGAGCACGATCGAGGCGGAACTGCCGCCGCTGATGAAGTGGCTGGAGCGTCCGAACGTGCATCTCGGCATCGATGCCGAGTTCTCGATGAAGGATGGGTCGAACCCTGGACGACGCGTGGGCACCTACGATGCGCGCGACATCAACTGGGTGCAGGCGCAGATGTCGGAGCTGATCCGGCGGAAGAATCTCCCGCCGAAGATCCTCGTGGTGCATCGCTACACCCGGCCGATGATCACGAACTATCGCAACATCGCCTTCGATCCGCACGTGCAGATCGTGATGCACATGGATGGATGGGGCACGCCACCGATCAAGATCGCGAGCTTCCGCGCCTACGTGCAGTCGGAGCCGGTACAGTTCTCGGGCTTCAAGCTGTTCTACAAGAACGATGTGCGCGCCGGCTCGCAGATGATGGCGCCGGGCGAGGTGCTGCGTCTCTGGCCGAAGCCGTTCTACATCCAGTACCAGTAATCCTGCGGCGTAAAGACAAAAGCCGGCGACCATGTCTCGTGGTCGCCGGCCTTGGTTTTTCGAGCTGATTGCCGAACGGCACAGCACGGAGGCTCGGTAACTCGGAGGCGCAGCTGTTCGCCTCGGTAACATACAGAAGTGTGCGAAGCGCTTTTCCAGGGAACGCCGAGTCTCCGAGCCGCCGTGATCCGCTGTTCAAACCGCCGGGGTCGGACTCACGGGATCAGGGCGCTGGTGGTGGTAGTGGGGCGGGAGAGGGCGTCGAGGCGCTTGGTGATGGCGGCGAGTTCGGCCTTCAGCGTGATCAACCGCTGCGCGGCGTCACGCGGAACGCGCTGGTCGGCGCCGAGCGTCATGTTGTAGAGATACTCGAACTGCGCAACGAGCTTTGGTGCCTGGTAGCGGCCCTCGACTGTCTCGAGTGCGCGCACGATCTCTTCCGCTTCACGCTGCATCGATGCATCACGCGCTTGCATCTGCGTGCGGACGTCGCGGGCGCGGGCCGAAACCGTGCGGGCGTCCGCGATGGCGGCGCGGACGGCGAGTTCATGCCGTTCCTGCGCGACGAGTACCGCATCGGTGATGCCATCCACCCGCACGCGCGGATCGGCCTGCACCACCAGCAGCTGCGTGAGCGTGTCGCGATCGACGATGAGGCGCACCTCGTAGCGACCCGGCGCCACCATCGGGCCACGGCCACCGGGCGTGGCGGCATGCATCAGGTCCCAGGTGAAGCGATTGCCACCGATGCTGTCGCTGATCGCGGTACCGGCGGTGGTGCGTCCACGCGGCGCACGCATGGCCTGCTCGGTGGTGGTGCGCGTGGCGGTGCCGGCGGTGGTGAAGGTGCGCACCAGCGTGCCCGTCGCGCTGCGGATCTCGAGCACCGGTGCACTCGTCGGTGCGCTGCCGAGCCAGTAGTCGATCCGGGCGCCAGCCGACGGATATTCCGGATTGCCCGGCGCGGCTGGTGAACCCTGATGACGCCAGCGGATCGCCGCACGTGGTGCGAGCAACGCGGTCTTCTTCGCCGTGTTGGCCTCGGCGTACTGCACCAGCGGCGTCAGGTCATCGAGGATCCAGAAGCCGCGGCCCATGGTGGAGAGCACCAGATCGCGGCGCTGCACCTTGATGTCGGTGATCGGTGTGACGGGGAGGTTGCGCTGCATCTGCTGCCACGATGCGCCATCGTTGGTGCTGACGTAGAAGCCGAACTCGGTGCCGAGGTAGAGCAGGCCCTGACGCTCGGGATCTTCACGGACCACGCGCGTCGGTGTGTCACCGGGCACGCCGTTGGTGCCGGTGGTGAGGCGCGTCCACGTCCGGCCGTAGTCTGTGGTGCGATAGGCGTAGGGCGTGAAATCGCCAAGCAGGTAGCGATAGACGGCGACGTACGCGGTGCCCTTGCGATGGCGCGACACATCGATCTGCTGCACACGTCCACCCGCAGGCAGGTCGGGTGGCGTGACCTTGGTCCAGGTGACGCCGTTGTTGCGCGTGACGTGAATCGGACCATCGTTGGCGCCGGTCCAGATCACGCCGGGTTCGATGGGCGATTCGGCGATGGCGTAGAGCGTGGAGTAGAACTCCTCGCCGGTGACGTCGCGCGTGATCGGGCCGCCGCTGATGCCCTGGGTCTGCGGTGTGTTGGCGGTGAGGTCGGGGGAGATGCGCTGCCAGCTGACCCCGTCGTCCTGCGACCGGTGCACGAACTGCGAGCCGAAGTACACCACTCCGCGTGTGTGCGGTGAGACGTCCATCGGCGAGACGCGCTGGAAGCGGAAGATCAGATCCTTGGGATCGTTGCCGTAGAGCGACTGCGCACCGACCCACGAGTTCTGCTCCTGGCCCGTTGCCAGATGCATGCGCGAGAACTGTCCCTTGCAGGCGCCGTAGACCACATCCTTGTTCCACGGACTCGGCACGATCGGGCCGGTCTCGCAACCGGGGCCCTGCATCCAGTATTGCGCCGGCTGATCGGGGCGGCCGCTGAAGATCGGCAGCGACGGCACGATGACCGTGCTGTTGTCCTGCTGCGCACCATAGAGCCGGTACGGGTAGTTGTCGTCGAGGAACACCTGATACAGTTCGGCCGTGCTCTGGTTGTACTGCGTGCTCCAGGTGCGGCCGCCATCGAGCGAGACGTTGGCGCCGCCGTCGTTGGACTGGATCAGGATGTTCGGATCGGTCGGGTTGAACCAGATGTCGTGATTGTCGCCGTGCGGGGTGCTGACGGCGGCGAAGGTCTTCGCACCGTCGGTGCTCTTCCACATCGTCTCGTTCTGCACCCATACATTGTCGGCGTTGGTGGGATCGGCGTCGATGTTGGTGTAGTAGAACGGCCGGAGCAGCAGCGCGTTCATGTCGGTGGTGTGCGTCCACGTTTCGCCGGCATCGTCGGAGCGATACACACCGGCATTCGGCTTCGCGGCTTCCATCAGCACGTAGACGCGGCGCGGTGCTGCAGCAGACACGGCGATGTTCGACTTGCCGATGATGCCGGTGGGCAGGCCACCGCCGAGTTTCGTCCAGGTGGTGCCACCGTCGGTGGAGCGATAGATGCCGCCATCGTCCTTGCTGCCCGAGATGATCGACCACGGCCGGCGGACGCCGAACCAGGCGGCGGCGTAGAGCGTGTTTGGATCATCCGGTCTGGCGACGATGTCGGTGATGCCGGTGGAGTCGTTCACGAACAGCACCTTCTCCCACGACGCACCGCCGTTGGTGGTGCGATACACGCCGCGATCCTTCGTGGCGGCGAACGGCATGCCCTGCGCCGCGACGAGGACGATGTCGGGGTTGGTGGGATGCACGACCACGGCACCGATCTGCCCCACGTCGCGCAGCCCCCTGAACGCCCACGTCTTGCCGGCATCGTTGGAGCGATAGATGCCGCGGCCGACGATCACGTTGGAGCGGATGCCATCGGAGCCGGTGCCGACCCAGACCACGTCAGGATTGGATGGGGCAACCCGGATGGCGCCGATCGAGCCAGTCGAGAAGAAACCATCGGAGACGTTGTTCCAGTTGGAGCCGGCATCGGTCGTCTTCCAGACACCGCCGCCGCTGGCGCCGAAGTAGAACTCGTGCTTGCGCTGCGGCACTCCGGCGACCGTGGTGACGCGCCCGCCTCGGAAGGGGCCGACGTTGCGGAAGCGAAGCGCCTGAACGGCGCGGCCGTCGAAGCCACCGGCCGGCGGCTGCGCGTCGAGAGGCTGGAAGACCACGAGGCCGATGACGGCGACGCGCAGGGCGGTGCGAACGGTTCGATGCATGACGGGATGTCGCTGGAGGGACGGAGGGCCGTATGAGTGTACGCAGCGACACCACCAATCGCTCGGGAGTGACGGCATCCCGGCCCTCGTCAGAGTTGCCCGGTCGAGCCCCAGCTGGCGAGGAGGGCGCGGTAGGCGGGGTCGTCGTACCGATCGAGGCGGAACGAAGGGTGATACGCCGGCAGCGACGCGCCGGTGACTTGCAGCGCGATCAGCTCGGCGGCGGCAGGGGCGGCCATCAATCCGTAACCCGAGAGCGCCGCATTCACGTAGGCGCCGCCGACGGCGGTTGGGCCGATGAGGGGTCGGTTCTCTGCGGTCTTCGTGTAGTAGCCGCCGTCGATGTGCACCGGGGGCAGCCGGTCCACGTACTGCGCGAGGCCGGGGGCGAGCTTCACCATGCCGCGCATCACGACTTCGGGATAAAAAGGATCCTCCGGCAGCGGCAGCTTGGCCACGTCATGGCGATGTGCGCTGTGATAGTCCCAAAGCATCAGCACCGTCTGATTCTGACGGTAGCCTTCGGGACGCAGATGGATCCCGGCCGGCAGCGGCTCGGTGAGCCAGCGCGTCGTGCCATCGGCGGCGAAGTCGGCGCGCTCGTCGTCGGACCAGTCGAGTGTCTGTGCATCGTCGAGAATCACCAGGCCGGTGTTGCGATCCACCACACCGAGGGTGTCCTCGAAGGCGACCTTGAGATGCAGCTCGGAAAAGAGCGGGAGCGATACGCCTGTGAGCGCCGCGACTTCCTTGGCGAAGGGGCCGGCGCAGTTCACGAAGACCGGTGTGGCGATCGTGACGTCGGTACCGTCGCTGGACGCCACCGATACCGACTGCACGTGGCCGCCGCGCACGTCCACCGACTGGACCCGGCCCGGCAACAGCGTCACGCCAAGCGCCTTCGCTTCCTCCAGCAGCCACATGCCGAGCTGCTGCCCGCTCATCCAGCCGCAGCGGCGCGCGTGGAGCACCGCGATCACATCCTCGGCGAGGAAGGCGAAATGCTCGCGAATTAATTCTTTATCCAGAAAGAGATCGGCGCCGGTGGGATGGTCGCGGTATCCGGTGTGCGCACTGGGCTGATACGCGGCCGCGTCGGCACGGCTGCGAAGAATGCGCACATCGCCAGCGCCCTGCTGCTCGGCACGCGCCGTGTCGGTCGCGAACCTCTCCGCCGTGGCAGGGTTGGCGGTGGCGTAGACGTAGCCGCGGCGATTGAGCAGGAAGCGATCGTGGCTGGCATCGGCCCATTCCTCGAGCAGGTCGATGCTGCGGTTCATGAAGCGCACCATGGCATCGTCGGGACCGGGCCACCAGTTGCGGTACGCCTCGGTGGACTTGTCGCTGGTGAGCGTCAGCGGCGACCGGTCATCGACGAGCGTCACGTTGCGGACGCCGCGCAGGGCGAGCGCGTGGGCCGTGGCGATGCCTGCAATGCCCGCACCGCAGATGACGACGTCGCTGGTGTGTCGCATGGCGCGAATGCTATCGCGTCGATTGTGCTCGCGGGATGCTGTCGTGCGATTGTTGCGGCGGCGCGCTGCGCTGGTAGGTGATCCGGCCGCGCGAGATCGTCATCAGCACCGTGCCGCGGAGCAGGTCGCGCGGTGACTGGAGCTGGAAGGGGTCGACGTCGATGATGGTGAGGTCGGCGCGAAAGTTCGGCGTCAGCATACCACCCTTCGTCTCGTCGAAGCCGGCGTAGGCGTTCCAGCGGGTGTAGCCGCGCACGGCTTCTTCCGGCGTCATGCGCTCGCTGGGATACCAGCCGCCGGGTGGCGCCCCGGTGGTGTCCTGCCGAGTGACCGCGGAGTGAAGGCCGTAGAACAGACTGAAATCTGAACCTGGCAGGTCGGACGAGAAGGCCAGCGAGGCGCCCGCGCGTCGCAGGCTGCGCCATGCGTAGGCGCCGGCAATGCGCCGTGGTCCGAGTCGCGTTTCGGCCCAGCCTTTATCCTCCACGGCATGTGGAGGCTGCACCGAGGCGATGATGCCGAGCGTGCGGAATCGTGAGAGGTCCTGCGGTGAGACGACCTGTGCGTGTTCGATGCGGTGACGCAGACCGCGCGCCGCTGGGGACGCCTGCATGACGGAGTCGATGAAATCGAGCGTGGCGCGATTGCCGGCATCGCCGATGGCGTGAATCCCGACCTGAAAGCCGGCGGCCATGGCATCGGCCACCACACGCTGATCGAAGCCGTAGCCGCCGCCGCTGACACCGCGATGGCCGGGTTGATCGGTGTAGTCGGCGAGCATCCGTGCACCGCGCGAGCCGAGTGCGCCGTCGTAGTAGGCTTTCACCGCGCGGACGCTGAGCATGCCGTCCGGCGACGTGTACGGACCTCGTCGGATCCACTGACGAATCAATGACGAATCGCGCGCGCTGAGCATGGCGTAGATGCGGAGCGGGAGGGAGTCGCGTGCTGCCAGCCGTTCGAATGCCGCCAGCACGTCGGGGGCGACGCCGGCTTCGTGAACGCCGGTGAAGCCGGCGTCGGCCAAGACGTGCAGCGCGCGCAGGACCTGCGCGTCGCGCTGCGAGGGCGAGGGTTGCGGCACCGCGTCGTCGAGCAGCGGGACGGCGCGATTGAGGACCATACCCGTGGGCTCACCACTGGCATCCTTCCGGATCTCGCCGCCGGTGGGGGCCGTGGTGTTGCGGGTGATGCGGGCGCGCTGCAGCGCGAGATCGTTGGCCCAGGCGGCGAAGCCGTGGAGGCCGCGCATGACGACGGGGTGATCCGGCACGCGCGCAGAGATGAGACGGCGGTCCGGGTAGCGACTGGCCCAGGCCCCTTCATCCCAACCGACACCGACGATCCACTCGCCCTTTGGCGTGCTGGCAGCGCGTTCGACGATCATCGCCACCGCTTCGGCTTCGGTGGCGATACCGGTGAGGTTCACGCGATCCAGCGACTGGCCAAGTTCCGCCACGTGCGTATGTGCATCGACGAACCCCGGGAGAATCACGGCGCCGTGCAGGTCGATGACGCGGGTGTCGGGGCCGCGGGACTCGAATGCGGCGGTGTCGGAGCCCACGACCAGCACCTGGCCACCCGCGATGGCGATGGCGGTGGCGTCGTGGTGCCAGCCGCTTGCGCTGTCGAATGGCGCGTCGGCGCCCGGCCGGCCTTCGGGTGACGGGGCGCTGCAGGCCAGCGAGTAGACGCGTGCATTGTGCAAAATGAGATCAGCCCGTGCGATCGTCGGTTCCGGCTCTTTGCAGGCAGTGAGGGCGGCCGCGAGGCTGATTGCCGCGAGGATGGTGGCGCGGCGTCGGCGCGATGCGGGCGTGGTATGCATGCCGAATAGTATGACCGCGACCGGGCGCTGGTCGGGCACCGGGTGCGGGTGATAGCGTCACGGCCTCGCCGTGACTCCCGGTTGATCGTCCGCGGGTGTCCGCGCATGTCTCGGCGCGTCTCCCCCGATGCCCATCCGCAGTGCACTTTGCACTGCACTGCACTGCGCTGTACTGCACTGCGTTGCACTGCACTGCGTTGCTCTGCACTGCGTTTCGGATCCGTCCAGCACACCCATAATCCGTTGAACAGCTTCAGTACTCACGGCGCGGCACGTCGCACGTGCATTCGCCGCATTCTCGGACGCCTGCTGGTGACCGTGCTGGCCATTCCCGGTGCCGTCGAGGCCCAGCGCCTGTCGCAGGCCACTGTGCCGGGCGGTGGCGGGTTCTCGGTGGTGCACGAGTCGTGGACGGTGGCCGACGGGTTGCCGGTGAATGCGATCAACGACCTGCTGCAGAGCCGAGACGGCTACATCTGGGCGGCGACGTTCGATGGGCTGGTGCGGTTCGATGGGGTGCGCTTCACGACCTTCAACACGGCGAACAGCCCCGGCCTGCCAAGCGATCGGATCGTGGAGCTGCGTCAGGGGGTGAAGGGTGACATCTGGCTTTTCACGGAACAGCGATCGGTCGTTCGCCTGCGAGCCGGCCGCTTCACGACGGTCGTTGCCCAGTCGCTGATGGCTGCCGATGGCAACGCCCTGCTGTCGGAGCCGGATGGCCGCACCTGGATCGGCACGGCGCGAGGGTTGATCGAGGTGGTGGGTGACTCGCTCGTCCCGGTGTTGCCGGCGCAGCTCGCCGACACGGTGGTCTCGGTCCAGCGTCGGCGCGACGGGACGCTGCTGGTCGGTATGCGGCACCGCGGCGTCGCAGCGGTGAGCACGCCGCGCAGCGGTCGCTACTCGGCACAGTCGCTGTCGGTTGGTTCGGCGCTGATGCAGGAGACCGTGTTGAGCGCTTTCGAGGATACGCGCGGCGGGCTGTGGATCAGCACGAGGGCGGGGGTGTGGACGGGGCGGAGTGCGCCGCTGACGTCCGTCGTCCGGTGGAAAGAGCCGGCCGCGACCTTCTACCAGTTCGCGGATGCGCCAGGCGGCGACGGTGTGTTCTTCAACCAGTATCCGCTGCAGTACCACGTGACGGGCAACGGCGTAGTGGTCGAGACTCCGGCCGCGCTGCGTCCCGCGCGCTGGTCGGAAGGAAGTGATCATTGGCAATCGAATGGCGCGACGTTGCTCCGCAATGATGAGGTGGTGCTGGCGCTGGCTTCGCCGAGTCCGGGTGAAGTTTTCCCGTCGAATACGATCACCACCATCATCACCGATCGTGAGGGCAGCGTGTGGCTTGGAACGCACGCCGCTGGCCTGCACCGTCTGAAGCCGACGCTGTTTCGCACATTCAGCATCGATGAGGGGCTGCGCGACCGGAACGTCTACGCGACCTACGTGGACCGGCGGGGCGACGTCTGGGCCGGCTCCTGGGGGCGGGGGATCTCGCGCATCGATCCGCAGACCGGTGTCGTGACCGGGTTCGGTTCGATTCCGAATCCACCGTTCATCGTCAACAGCATCCTCGAGGACCGGAGCGGCGTGCTCTGGGTGGGCGGCGGCGTGCTGCCTGATGGCCTGTACCGCTGCCAGCGCGAGCCGATCTGGCGCTGTACCGGGGAACGGGCGGGCGGCACCGGCTTCGATGACGTGCGCGCCATGCACGAGGATTCCGACGGGCGACTCTGGGTGGGTTCGCGGCGCGGCCTCTTTCGTCGCGATGCGTCGGGATGGGTGCGTCTCGACACCATTGCGCGCGCGCCGCACACGACCGTGCGTGCCTTTGCCGCGTCGCGCGATGGGGCGATCTGGATGGGAACGGACGCCGGTGGTGTGACGCGGTACCGCGATGGCACGTTCACCTCCATCACGGCCCGCGACGGCTTGCCGGGTGATGTGATCCGCTCACTGCACGTAGACCCCGATGGCTGGCTCTGGATCGGCACGGAGGGCCGCGGCCTGGCACGTCTCGATCCTCGCGCATGGGCCGAGGGCGTATCGCCGGCGACGCGTCGCATCAGCAGCATCAACGTGCGCGACGGACTGTTCGACAACGTCATCCACCAGATCCTGGAGGACGATGCGGCACGCCTCTGGATGAGCACCAATCGCGGCATCTTCTGGGTGCCGCGCACAGAGTTGATGGCCTTCGCCGACGGCACTCTGTCACGGGTGCAGTCCACGGGCTACACGGAACGCGATGGCATGCGCAACCGCGAGGCGAACGGCGGTGTGCAGCCGGCTGGCGCGCGCGGACTCGATGGCCGGCTCTGGTTCCCCACGCAGGATGGCGTGGTGGTGGTGGACCCGCGCACACTGCGACGCGACACGGTGGCGCCGCCGGTGATCGTCGAGCAGGTGATCGTCGGCGACACGACGCTGCTGCCAATGGACGGTCGCGTGATGCTCACGCCATCGCAGCGGGACGTACGCATCGAGTTCACGGCGCTCGCATTCTTCGAGCCGCGCAACGTGCGTTTCCGGTACCGCCTCGACGGGTACGACCGCGACTGGGTCGATGCCGGTAGCCGCCGCAGCGCGTTCTACACGCAGTTACCTCCCGGCACGTACGCCTTTCAGGTGCAGGCGAGTACCGCGCGTGGTGACTGGCACACGCCAGGTGCGACGTTGACACTCGAGGCCACGCCGCGCTGGCTCGAAACATCGCTCTTCCGGGTCTCGGTGATTGGCGCCGTGCTGGCGCTGATCGTCGTCAGTGTGCGCCGCCGGTTCACCGCTGCCACGGATCGCGCGCTGGAACTGGAGCGGGTGGTGGCGGAGCGGACGGCCGCGCTGCGTGAGCGCGAACGAACGCTGGCCGCGCAGGCCGACGAGTTGCAGACACTGGACCGCGCACGGTCGCGGTTCTTCGCCAATGTCTCGCACGAGTTGCGGACGCCGCTCACGCTGACCATCGGCCCGATCGAGGATGCGCGCAATGCGGTGACCGAGGATCCGCGCGTGGAGCGATGGCTCGACATCGCGCTGCGCAATGCGCGCCGCCTGCTGCGTCTCGTGAACCAGATTCTCGACGTGGCCAAGCTCGAGGCAGGCGAGATGCGACTGGATCCGCGACCGATGGACCTGAGCGCCTTTCTTCGCGGACTGCTGGGCGCTTTCCAGCCGGTCTCGGAACGGAAGCAGATCACGCTGGAGTTGAAGGCCCCCGAGGCGTATCGCGTCACGCTCGACGCCGATGCCACGGAAAAGATCGTCACCAACCTGGTGTCGAATGCCGTCAAGTTCACGCCGCCGGACGGACGGGTGACGGTGACGCTGACACCGAAAGTCGGTGACCTGGTGATCGAGGTTCGCGACTCGGGACCGGGCATTCCGCCCGAACGCCTCGCGCATGTGTTCGAGCGCTTCTATCACGTGGATGAATCCACCACCTCGATCCAGCCGGGCACTGGCATCGGATTGTCACTGGTGAAGGAATTGGTGGAGCTGCAGCGTGGCACGGTGACGGTGAGCAGTGATGGCGGCGGTACGGTGTTCGTCGTCACGCTGCCCGTCGAGGCGCTGAATGGCGTGGCGTCGGCCGGTATCGTGGCCTCACGTCCGTCGCAGTTCGTGTCGACCGAGATTCCGACGTCCTTGATGCAGGAGACGCCGGCGGAGGAGGATGAACCGGATGTGCCGATGCTGCTGGTGGTTGATGACAGCGCCGACCTTCGCGCCTACATCCGTGATCACTTCGACGATCGTTTCCGTGTGCTGGAGGCGGGTGATGGCGCGGCTGGCATTGCGCTGGCGCGCGAGCATCTGCCCGACGTGATCCTCTGCGATGTGATGATGCCCGGCACCGACGGGCTGGCGCTGGTGCAGGCACTGCGCGCGAGTCCGGAGACCGACTTTCTCGCGATCGTGCTGCTGACGGCGATGGCCGAGGACGAGGCGCGCCTGGCGGGTCTGGAGGGCGGAGCCGACGACTACCTCGTGAAGCCGTTCGAGATGCGCGAGCTGGACGTGCGCGTGCGAAACCTGATCGCATCGCGGCGACGGTTGCGGTCCCGCTTTGCCGGCGAGGAGGTGTCGCCACCGGCGGCCGCCGTGACGGTAATGCCGGCGCGCGAGGCGGCGCTGTCACCGGACGAGGCGGCCTATCTCGAGCGCGTGCGCAATGCCATTCGCAGCGGTCTGCGCGATCCGGCATTCGGCGTCTTGGAACTGGCGAACGCGGTATTCCAGGATCGTTCGCACCTGTTCAGGCGTGTGCGACAGGTGTCGGGCATGTCGCCGTCGGAACTGCTGCGCGTGATGCGGCTGGACGAAGGGGCGCGATTGCTGGCGGCGGGCCAGGGCAGCGTCGCCGACGTGACCTACGCTGTGGGCTACAACAGTGTGTCGTACTTCTCGCGTGCCTTCCAGGCACAGTATGGCGTGACGCCGGCAGTATATCGCGGGCAGGCGGTACTCGAGTCGCGGCGGTAAGCCCGCTGACGACGATGCAACTGTCGCAGCGGGCTGCCCCTTATGCGTGGATGTACTTGTCGAAGATGGCGCCGAAGTCTTTCCGCGTGTGATCGTCCCGCACGGCGTCGTTCAAGGCGTCGAGCACGGCGCGATAGTGGCTCACCACCGTCGTGGGATCAGTGACGGTGTTGAGCTTCATCATCGACCCGAGGACCGACACGGCCGTCATCGCGTGCGCCCGGCCAACCTCGTCGCGCATCTGCAACTTCCCGATCGTGTAAAGCGCCTTGTACATGTCCTTCAGCGCCTCGAGATGACTTTTTCGCACATCGATACTGAAGATTTTCTCGCCGATCGTGAACTTGAGTTCGATGTCGAGGTCTACGGTGCCGGCGGTCTCGATCGACACCTTGGCGATGATGTGCTGCGCGTAGTCGTAGCGCCGGATGACGCGCTTGGCGGAGATCGCGGACTCTCCATCGACATGAATGAGCGCCAGGTTCGTGAAGCAGTATTCGTCCTTCCGCGACTTGATCAGGAAGTAGATCTTCTCCTGATCTTCCTGAAAGAGGTAGTCGTCGGCGTCGACCTTGTCGAAGTCCTTGGATTCGACGATGACGCCGATGTCGCTGAGGCCGAGGGCCTCGGCGGCAAACTTCTTGAACATGCGAACTCCCGGAGGGTGATGGGCGGCGATACGTGTGGCCAACTGCCGCGTCGAACCTTACCGCACTCCTGCCGCCGCCGCGAGTCGCACTGGTGCCGGTTACCAATCACCGACCGGCGTCGTCCGTGCGCAGCCTGGGGGCATTCCGGCCGGCGCGTGTTGCACCGCGTTGCACTGCCGCTGGCGGCGCCGCGATACGAACCACTTCACGAGCCGCCTTACGGACTGGCGATCAGAACACCGCGTGATCCCCGCGCTCGGCGCCCGTCTCGTCGCGCACCAGCGCCTCGTAAAATCCAAACAGTGTGTCGGTTCCGAACTCCGGCGTCGCGTCGGTATCGTATCGTTGGCGCTGCGGATCCCAGACCAGCATGGACTCGGTCGCGTAATACCGGCCCATTCGCGCGAACTCCGCCTTGTCCGCCAGCGCCGGGATCACGCGGCCCAGCGTGGAGAGCACGCCGATGATCACATCCATCATCGCGACCGGCACGCGGGTGTATTTCGGTGTGCGCCCGGTCAGCGCGAAGAGCCGCTCCCCCTGCTCGCGCGGCGTGATTGCGGGACCGGGACCACCGATCGGCAGAACGCGATCGTGGCGCGTGACGTCGTCGAGACAATCGGCGAGATACGCCCCGAGGTCGTCGTCGCTGACCGGCTTGCACGCGGTCAGTGTGCCGTCGCCGAAGAGGAGAAACGGCTTGCCGCTGCGCACCCGCTCCACCTGCCCTGACAGCGACTTGAAGAAGGCCGTCGCACGGACGATGGAGTATGTGAGGCCCGATGCGATCAGTTCACGCTCGAAGGCGAGCTTGGCATGCTGGAACGCCAACTGCGGCTTCTGCACGCAGATGGCGGAGAGCAGCACCACCTGCGAGACACCCTGTGCCTTCGCCGCCTGCAGCGCATGCGTGTGTGCCCGATGGTCGATGGCCCACGCGTCCTTCGGGGTGCCGGTGCGCGATGCCATGCACGAGACGAGCGCATCGAACGTTTCGCCGCGGAAGCCGTCGCGCGCGAGTGACACGGGATCGCCGACGTCGCCGTGACGCACCGTCGCACCGGGAATGGCGAGTGGGCGATCGGCGTGCGCGGTTGCGCGTGCGAAGCAGACGACTTCGTGGCCTCGTGCCACGAGCGCCTGCACCGTGGCGCGTCCAATCGTGCCGGTGGCACCGAGCATGAAAATGCGGCGCGGGCGTGGTGAGCGCGCCACGGTGAGCGGCGTGGTCATCGCGGAGAGGCAAGGCGTGGCATGCACACGAGTCTACTTACCCGGTCGTGCTCCCCGAACCCCCTTCGGTGCGCCGCAACTCCCGCAATCTCGCCTCGGCCACGGCGATGTCGATGCCTGGCGCAACTTCGTCGTCGCTGAGCGCGAGGATCTCGCGTGCGCGGGCCACCACCGGTGCACCGCCGGGCGCCTGCTCGCCGAACGCGATTTCGGCGCGGCGGCAGAGGCGCTCCTCGTCGGCGATGCTGGTGAAGCGGCGATCCACGCCCATCGCAGTGATGCGTGCGTGCACACCTTCGTGCAGGATCGTGGCGGCCACCTGCGCGCGGGTGAAGGTCGGGTTCACGACGAAGGTCGTGTCGATGACCATGATGCGCGTGTCATGGAAGAAGACGCCGCGATTGGGCCAGCGCTTCACCCAGATGCATTGCACGTCGCGGCGCAGGCGACTGAGGTTCCGCGGCATGTAGCGGCCGATCAGCGCCAGCGCTTCGGCGAAGCGGGCTTCGAGCTGCGTGTCGTCGATGTCGGCGCGCTCGTTCAGGAACCAGACCGGCACGCCATCGATCGTGCGCCGCACGGAGCGGTTCGCGTCGTACCATTCGCGGAGGGCGGGTGGAAACAGGTCGCGGAGCATGCGGGAAAGATGTATGCGTTTATTTGTCCGACCACCCGGTGTCGAGGATGATCTTCCAGGTGCCGTCGGACTGGCGCTGCCAGAGGGTGAGATAGCGACCGCGCGAGAGGGTATCGGCGCCTGCCGTGCTGCGTACCCAGGCGGAGCGTCCGACGGTCACACCGGTGCGGCCATCGGCGTAGGCGACGGCATCGGTGGGCTCCCGGACCAGGTGGCGGGTGGCGTCGGCGAACATCCCTTTGTCGAGGGCAGCCACCGGGTCCACACCACGCAGCAGAATGAGGCCGCCGGCACCGGGCTTGGCGATGTCGGGCGCGAAGCGGGCCACCCACGCCGCCTGTCCGCTGTCGGCCACGGCGCGGGCGTAGGCGCGATCGGCGGCGAAGAGCTCGTCCTGCAGGCCCGCGTCGTTGCCGGGCGTGGGCGTGGGCAGTGCGATCGGCGGCTTGCAGGCGGCGAGGGCGGCGGCAGTGGCGAGCAGGAGCGGCAGGCGCATGATGACTCGCAGGTGAAGGCGATGCTGGAACGTACCCGCCGAGTGAACCTGCGTGCCGGCAGCGATCCTCAGCGTGAATCGCGCAGGCGTTGTAAAGCGTGTAGCAGCTGAACGTCGGCTACGTCTTGTGCTCGCCCGGTTTTCTTGGAGTCTATCAGATGCGCAATGGAGACCGTCGGGATCGGCACACCCTCCACGTCAAACACTGCGACCCCATGCTGCGCCTCATCCCACCTGAGGTTCCACGCGCGTGTCAGCACATCGACGTTCGGCGTGTCGCCGATCATGGTCACCGCTCGGGCGATCAATTCTGAGGGGAGGATCTCCGTTGCGACGCCAAATGGCAGACTGCCCAGCGCATGCAGCACGCGCTCCGCATTGTCGAGTGTTGGCTCGATCAGGATGTCGATGTCGCGCGTCGAGCGTGATGTGCCCCAGAGTTGCATGGCGGTGGCGCCGACCACGACGTATCGGGCTCCCGCCTCGTTGAGGAGTGCGCAGACGCGGGCCACGCCAGTTTTTTTATTACTCACCCCCGTGCCGTGCGCTCGCGACTCCACGCGAGGAACGCATCGAAGTGCTCGAAGATCAGCGGCTCATTTCCCACTGGTGCCGTGGGTGACCTGCCGATGACGCGCAGTGACTCTTCCCCAGCCTGAATACGCTCGAGTGGCGTCAGCGCCAGATCGCGTCGGAGCTGCTCATGGCGCGAGTCGTCGAGTGTGACTGCCTGCGCCGACTGCGACGCTCTGGCGACATACTGCCGGAGCGCTTCTGCGACGATCCAGCTCCGCGAGCGGTCGTGCTCCGCCGCGAGGCGGTCGGCCGCGGCGAGATCTTCCGGTGGCAGGGTGATCGCGATCTTGGCGAATGGCTGGCGGGGAGGCATGAGTGAATCATACCTTGTCATACCAAACCGGCAAGACTTCATTTTGTCACCGGAAGTCATGGCTCCGCGCATGCTCCGCCCCCAGTTGCGCATCCAGCGGCACGAACAGCCGCCCGCGCACCGTCACCACGTTCGACTCCACCTGCAGCGTGCCGCGCACCAGCAGCAGCGGCGAGGTGCTGATCTTCAGCGCATCGCGCTCGAAGCGCTGCGGTGACACGACGATGTTCAGGATCCCCGTCTCGTCCTCCAGCGACAGGAATACGAACCCTTTCGCAGTCCCGGGACGCTGGCGGCAGATCACGAGCCCCGCGACCGCGACCTGCTCGGTGTCGCGACCGTTCAGCTGAATGTCGCGCGCGGTGCGGATCCCGTTCGGCTGCAGCAGTGGTCGCAGGTGGCGCATCGGATGTCCGTTGAGCGACAGGCCGGTCACGCGATAATCCGCCTCGGTGAGCTCGGACATCGACATCCGCGGCAGTGCGGCATCGGGAAGCACCACCGATGGCGCCAGCGGACCCGCATCACCACGCACCGCCGCCAGTACCTCCCACAGCGCACGCCGCCGCCGCGTGTCCAACGGCTCATGCGTGAACATCTCATCGAATGCCCCCGACTCGGCCAGCAGTCGCAGCGCACGACGATCGAGTCGAGTGCGGCGCACCACGTCGGCCACATCGCTGAACGGCCCTTCGGTGAGCGCGGCTTCCAGCTTGCCACGAGCCGCCGCACCCAGCCCGCGTACGCTCCGCACACCGAGTCGCACCGCCGGTGCCGATGATTGCGGCGTGCGCAGCTCGAGCGTGGCATTCCATGCCGAACGCATCAGATCCACTGCGCGCACCTCCACGCCATGCCGCTTGCCATCCTCGATCAGCGTGCCCGGTGCGTAGAACCCCATCGGCTGCGCGTTCAGCATCGCCGCCAGGAATTCGGCGTGGTAGTAGTGCCGCAGCCACGCCGACGCATACACCAGCAGCGCAAAGCTCGCGGCGTGGCTCTCGGGAAAGCCGTAGTCGGCGAAGGCGTTGATCTGCGCGAAGATGCGATTGGCCACATCCTCCTCGATGCCGTTGGCGTGCATGCCGGCGAGCATCTTGAGGCGCAGCGCTTCCATCCGCTCGTGACTGCGCTTGTGTCCCATCGCACGACGCAGCGTGTCGGCCTCACCGGCGGTGAATCCGGCACAGGCGATGGCGACCTGCATACCCTGTTCCTGAAACAGCGGTATGCCGAGCGTGCGCTTGAGGATTGGTTCGAGCGAGGGGTGCGGATACACGACCTCCTCGGTGCCGGCACGACGTCGCAGATACGGGTGCACCATCGCGCCCTGAATCGGACCGGGGCGGATCAGCGCCACTTCCACCACGATGTCGTAGAAGCAGCGCGGCTTGAGGCGTGGCAGCGTGTTCATCTGCGCGCGACTCTCCACCTGGAACACGCCGATGGTGTCGGCGGCACAGAGATCGTCGTACACCGCCTGATCGCTGGTGTCGAGCAGCGCGAGATCGATGGTCACACCGCGCGTCTGTCGCACGTGCACGAGACAGTCCTGCAGCACCGTG
>JBBSCZ010000038.1:0-17593 GCA_038249795.1 Gemmatimonadales bacterium
GATCGGCACCAGCTTGAGCCGCGTCAGCTCCCTGTTCACCGCCACCAGATCGGTGGCCCAGATCTGGTTCAGTCGCGTCGTGTACCGGCCGAGCTGTGTGGACAGGATACCAAAGATTTCAGGCATGTTCGTGGTCGGGCGACCATCACCTCGCTCGGACATCGTGAGCAGGTTGGCAAGACGGTTGTTCACGCGAATCGGGTAATTCAGCGGATCCTGACCGCTCTGGTTGCGCACCTGGTAGACACTGTCCTCCACCACCGAGGCGTTGGCGACCAGGGTGCTGCCGGCGGCCTTGAGTGCCGCATCGTCCGCCGCGTTCTTCTGACGGTCGGCGAGCTGCGCCTTCATGTTGCGCACGGCGATCACCGCGCGGTTCGCCTCCGTCGCCTTGTCACGCACTCGGCGGCCAAACTGGTACTGCGCCATCAGATCGGCATCGGTGACATCGGTGATCCACGGATTGCGCTGCACCACCAGCGGTGCGGTGGCGACGCGATTGTCGGCCGTGAGTCGGGCGGTGTAGCGACCCGGCGGCACGGCCGGTCCGGCGGTGCCGGCACCCCAGAGGATCATGCCGGGGAACGATACGACACTCTCCGTGCGGAGATCCCACTGAAAGCGATTGATGCCGGCACGCGCCGGGATCGTCGCATCACCACCGCGACGGCGGCTGGTCGGGCGCGGTGCGGTGTTGGTGGTCGTATCGGCCTGCATCGTGCGCAGCACGGTGCCCGTCGAGTCGAGTATCTCGAGTGTCGCACGCGTCGTCTCGTTCTTCAGCAGGTAGCTGATCGTCAAGCCGGCACCCGACCGGTATCCCACCGGCGACGTGAACAGATGCACATCCTTCGCCATGATCGACGCCGTCGCCTGCCGCAGCGGGGCGATGTTGTCGAGCACCCAGAAGCCGCGGCCATGCGTCGCGATCACCAGCTCGTTCGCCTCGACGATGACATCCGCCACTGGCACGTCGGGCATGTTGAGCATCAGCGACTGCCAGTTCGCACCATCGTCGTACGAGATGTACATGCCATGCTGCGTGCCGGCGTACAGCAGCCCGCGACGGGTGGGATCCTCACGCACGGCGTGCACGTAGGCATCGGCGCGAATGCCGCTCACGATCTTCGTCCAGGTGCGCCCGAAGTCGGTGGTCTTCCAGATGTACGGCGCAAAGTCGTCGAGCAGCGGCTTGCGCACCGACATGTACGCCGTGCCAGCCGAGAACTTTGACGCGTCGATCTGGCTCACGCGCCCGAAGTCAGGCATGTCCTTCGGCGTGATGTTCGTCCAGCTCTTGCCACCGTCGCGCGTGACGTGCACCAGGCCGTCGTCCGACCCGGTCCAGATCACGTTGATGTCGGTCTTCCCCGGGGCCACGGAGAAGATCGTGCCGTAGACCTCGGGACCGTTCATGTCGCCGGTGATCGGACCGCCCGACTTCTCCTGCGTGATCGGATCATGTCGAGTCAGGTCACCGCTCAGCGCGGCCCACGTCTTCCCGCCATCCATGGTGCGCCAGAGACGCTGTGACGAAACGTAGAGCGACTTCTTGTCGACCTGCGAGAAAATGATCGGGTAGGTCCACTGCCAGCGCTCACGGATCTCCTTCGACGGCTCGCCGGAGTAGAACCACGGGTACGGATTCACCTCGCGCGCCTGCCCGGTGCGACGATCGTACTTGTCGAGGTAGGCCCCGTTGTTGGTGCCGGAGTAGAAGAGGTCGGGATTGCGCGGATCAGGGGCGATGTAGCCCGGCTCACCGCCGCCGGCCTGATACGACACCGCCATGGCGCCGGCCGTCAGATCGGAATCGAGCCGCCGCCTGCTACCGGTGTCGGTGCCGGCCGCACGGGCTGCCTGCGCCGCGTTGAACGCGCCGAGGTTCCAGTTGTACGGTGTGCACAGCGTGCTGTTGTCCTGCTGCGATCCGCAGACGTGGAACGGAATGTGGGTCGTCGTGATGACGTGGTACCACTGGGCGGTCGGGTAATCCTCTGCCGACCACTTGCCGCCCGTGTTCCGTGTCACCGTGCCGCCACCATCGTTCGCCGCCACGAGGTGCGCAGGATCGTTGGGATCGATCCACAGATCGTGCCAGTCGCCGTGCGAGCCGCCATCGATCGTCGTCAGCGTCTTGCCGCCGTCGGTGCTGCGAAAGATCGACGTGTTCTGTGCGTAGACCACATCGGCGTTCTTGTGATCGGCAAAGAGGTGGGTGTAGTAAAACGCGCGCTGCCGGATGCTGCGGCTGTAGTTCATCGGTGTCCACGTCGCGCCCGCATCATCGCTCTTGAACAGACCACCGCTGTCGTTCTCCACCAGCGCGTAGACGCGGTTGGAATTCGCGGCGGTGGTGGCGACACCGATGCGTCCGATCAATCCTGCTGGCAAGCCGGGATTGCGAGTGATCTCGCTCCAGGTCTCGCCGCCGTCGGTGCTCTTGAACAAGCCGCTGCCCGGACCGCCGCTCGACATCTGGTACTCCTTGCGATACGCCTCCCAGAGTGCGGCATACAGCACGTTGGGGTCGTTGCGATCGAACGCGATGTCGACCGCGCCGCTCCGATCATCGCGAAAAAGCACCCGCTTCCAGGTATCACCGCCGTCGGTGCTCTTGAACACGCCACGTTCCTGGCTTGGCACACTGTACTTGCCGAAGGAGGCGACGAACACGATGTCGGGGTTCGTCGGATGGATGCGGATCTTCGCAATGCCATGCGACTCGCTGAAGCCGATGTGCTTCCACGTCTTGCCGGCGTCGGCGCTGCGGTAGACACCATCGCCGGGCATGATATTGCCGCGGATCGCGGTCTCGCCCATGCCGATGAAGACGAGATCGGGCTTCGTCTCACTCACCGCCACGGCGCCGACTGACGCGCTGCGGATCTGTCCGTCGGTCACCGGCACCCAGCTCTCGCCGCCGTCGGTGGTTTTCCAGAGGCCACCGCCAGTGGCACCGAAGTACGCCTCATCCGGTCGACCCACCACACCGCTGGCGGCGATCGAGCGGCCGCCGCGGTCGGGGCCGATGTTGCGCCATCGATAGCTCCCCATCAGCGTCGAATCGGCGGCAGCGGAGAGTGTGGAACCGGCGTCGCGCGAGAAGAATCTCGTGCTGCCGGCCGAGATGGCGGCGAGCAGCGGGAGCGCGACGAGGAACAGCGGGCGCGGCGAGAACATACGCAGGCTCGGTGGAGGGCAACCATGACAGGCAACTCGGACACTGCGTTGGCAACGGCGGACGACCTCGCAACGTTGACCGCGAACGACAGGGGCGCAACCCTCGAGCGCGACGCAGCAGCGACCGTGCGCCGACGGAACGCCAGGGTCTCAGTCGGCACGGCGCGAGACGTGACCGCGCACCGCATCGAGCTGCAGCAGATCGCCGGTGCCGAGATCGAGGGTGATGCCTTGCACATTCGTCACCGATGGCACGCCAAGCTCGCGCAGGATGATGGATGCATGCGACAACTCGCCTCCTGTCTCCACCACCACGCCGGCCACGCGCCGGAAGAGCAGCGCCCATGCCGCATTCACGGTCGGTGCGACCAGAATCGTCTCCTCCGGCGTCCAGCCGGCCGGTGGCGAGGAGGTCGGCCCCTCGGCGCACCAGGCCCGCCCCGTCACGCGCCCCGGCGCCAGCCCGATGCCCTGCCAGATGTCGCGCACCGGCGTCGGCGTTCGGCGCCGGTCTCGGCGCAGGTGATCGAAGCGCCGGAAGACGGCAGGAATCGTGACCGCCGCCTCCTCGCGCCGCTCCTGCTCCCGGCGCTCGAAGAACGCCACGTCGTAGATCGCACCGGCATCGAGGGCCAGGGCCTCATCCACTGACAGCAGCCAGATGTCGTCGCGGCGGCGCAGTGCGCCGCGCTGCACGGCCGTGTCGGCGGCGCCATGCAGCAGTTCGCGAATCATGGCAAAAGCCACCATCGCATCGTCACGCAGCCCTTCGCGCGCCTTCAGCGGCCGCTGCACGATCCACCAGAGCGGCAGCGTGAGCCACTCACCGACAGTGCGCGATGCGAGCGCGCGCGGCGCAATGGGGTACGCCAGCTCGTGGCGCAACAGCGCCAGCACGGCAGCCGGCTGCTCGCGCCATCGGGCCTGCGCCAGATCGCTCTCGTATGGGCCGCGGTGTCCATGGCGCTCGAGCCACTGCTTCCACTCGAACGCGCCACCCTGGCTCGCGGGTGCGTCACCCACGGCCACGCGTGCAATGTCATCGGGACTCTCGCGCACCGCCGGCACCACGTCACGCCGGAGCGCCTCCACCACGTCACTGCCCGGCGTGCGCTGTCGTGAGAGATGCGCGGCGAGCGTGTCGGTGCGGCGCAGCAACGCCAACGGCGTGGCCATCGCTGCCGTCAATGCAAACATCGATTGCACCAGCAGCACGTAGCGACGCTGTGCTGCCTGCACCAGTGGTGCGACGTTACCGTCGGCATCGAGCAGGTCACGCGAAAGAATCGTCAGACGCGCGCGACGCGTGGTGCTCACCGCCGTGAACTGCGCCCACAACATGCGCAGCAACGACGGCGCCGCCGTGCGCATGCGCGACGGACGCCAGCCTACCGGATGCACGTCACGCCCGCCGATGGCATCGGTGATGTAGCGCGTCGGCAGGCCCCACGTACGAAGCATGTCCGTGAGCAGCGACAGGTTGATCACCGGACGTCCCTCGAACACCTCGATGAACGGCCGCGACGCCGGCAGCGCCGCATCGGCGCGACGATACCACGCAAAGAGCCCACTCGCGCACGAGGCGATCAGCGTCGCCATGAAGCGGCTCGGCAACGGTGGCAGAATCTCGCGATGGTTCGCGAGCGTGAACCACTCGTTGCGCACCGTGGGCCGCGTCACGGGGCGCAGCTGCACCACCCAGCACACGGCCCCGTCGTCGGCCCACTCCACGTCCCAGTCGCCAGTACCCCAGCGGTTCGCGCGTGTCAGGTCACGAACCAGCAGCAGCACGCGTTGCAGCCGTTGCGCCCACGCGGGCAACAGCGTCGTCCCCGATTCATTCCGCCGGCAACGCGGGATGTCGAGCGTCTGGCCACTGACCCTGCCGGACAGCAGATCTTCCGCGGTGCCATCCACCATGTTCACGAGGTCGTCTTCGTGTTCACGCTCCGTGAAGGCGACGCCGGCATGCCGCGCATCGACCAGTCGCATCACCAACAGGTCACGCGTCACCCCCGCCCCCTCGCCCGAGGCACGCACCGCGACCGCCGCTTCGGCGAGTCGCACGCGATTGTCGGCCGGCACACGCAGCACGCTCGCAAACGCACCAGCGACGCTATGGTGCGACCCGTCCTCGCTGGAGAACGCCGACCGGATCACGAGCAATCCATCGCGCAATTGCGGCGGCAGGATGCAGCCGGCTGCCATCCAGTCGGCGAAGTCGGCATCGGGTATCACGACGGCGTCGGGGATGGCCACACCGGCGCGGGCGGCGCGATGGAGCATCGCCCCTTTCGGCGCACAATCGAGGGCACGACGGTCGCCGCCGCCGATCAGGGCATATGGCGCCGTCACGGCAGTGACTTCCCGAACGAGCCCCTCAGCCGAACGATGGCGGACGCTTCGTCATGAACGCCGCCATCGCTTCCCGAAACTCCGGACCTTGCAACTGCGCGCCGAATTGACGTGCCTCCTCCATGATGCGCGCGCCGGTGCCCGGCGTCTCGCTGCGGATCAGCGCCTTGCTGAGACGGAGCGCAGTCGGCGCCTTGGCAGCGAGTTGCGTCACCCACTCCATCGCCTCCGCCTCTGCCCCGCCCGGCGCACTCACCTTGTTGATGATGCCGTAGCGCTCGGCGGCTGGCGCGTCGAACATCTCACCGAGCAGCAGCAGTTCGCTGGCGCGCAGCGTGCCGACGAGTCGCGGCAGCAACAGACTCGAAGCCCCTTCCGGCACGAGTCCCAGATTGATGAATGGCAGCGAGAAGCGCGTGGCCGGATCGGCCACCACCAGATCGCAATGCAGCAGCATCGTGGTGCCGATACCGATTGCCAGTCCGGACACCGCCGCGACGATCGGCTTCGGGCACGTGGAGAGCGTACCGAGAAACCGGATGACCGCACTGTCTTCCATGGTCGCCGGTGCCGTGGCGAACTCACGCAGATCATTCCCGCTGCTGAACACACCCTCCGAGCCCGTGATCAGCACCACCCGGAAGTCAGCATCGGCAATGGCATCGCGCAGCGCACCGTCCATCGCATCGTACATCGCGACGGTGAGGGCGTTCTTCTTTTCTGGCCGCGCCATGCGGATCGTGAACACTGCACCCTGGCGCTCGGTCTGGACGTGATCGGTCATGGCGAGAACGATCACGTCCGGACCCGCGGGCCGCCAGTGGCGACCGGCGTATGCCTCAGCGTTCGATCCTGAAGCCAGCCATTCCCCACGGGCGATAGAACTCGAAGGACGGGTCGTCTCCGCCACCACCGCGATTGTCGCGGTTGCCGACGGTGGCCCGGAGCGGCGTGTTCGTCAGGTTGATGCCCTCGGCAAAGAACTTCACGCCCCGCGCCAACTGCACCGACCCCGACGCATCCCACTGGAGCCGCGAGAGCGTGCGCGTATCGCCCTCGGGCGTCACCGGATTGATCGTCGAGAGGAACTCGCCGGAGAAATTGCCGCCGACGCGCAGGGACACGCGGCCACGGTCGTAGAACACGCCGAGGTTGCCGGCATTGCCCGTCTGCCCAGGCAGCTGCGACGTGGTTCCTGGACGCGACGGAAGGTTCGCTTCCGACTTCGTGTAGGTGTAATTCGCATTGAGCCCGAAGCCGCGGAGCACACCAGGCAGGAATGTCAGGTTCTGCTGCCACGCCAGTTCGAATCCGTACAGCTTGGCCTTGGGTCCGTTCTGGGGCTGCGTGACGAGAATCGCATCCGGACCCAGCTGGTCCTGCGGCAGGCGTGCCCGTGACGTGGTGAAAATGTAGTTCGACAGATCCTTGTAGAACGCGCCGGCCGCCGCGAAGCCAACGCCCCTGAAATACCGCTCCAGCATCAGGTCGTACGCGATCGCGGTCATCGCCAGCAGGTCAGGATTGCCAATCGACGCCGTCTGCTGGCCAGCAGTGATGTTCACGTACGGCGCCATGTCGCGGAACTGCGGCCGCACGAGGGCAGTGGTGAACGCGGCGCGAATGTTCGTCAATTCGTCCAGCCGGTACGTGGCGTTGAGCGACGGGAAGGCGTTGACGTAGTTGGTGGAACCCGTCACCGGTGTCACCGTGACGACGCTGCCCGTCTGCGTGACCCGGCCCGCCGAGTTGTCGGTGCTCGTCTGCTCGACGCGCATACCGGGGATCAGGCGCAGCGCGCCGAAGTCGAGGGTGCCCATCACGTAACCGGCCAGGACGTCCTCGCCGACCGAGTACGTGCCACCCTGCGAGGCGAGCGTGCTGTTCGTCGCATTCAGAGTGAAGGCCCCGGGATTGGCGGCGATGAACGCGGCGGCACGATCGGTATCGAGGCTGCGTCCGAACTGATAGTCACCGCCGAACGTCGTGCGACCGACGGTCTCGGTCACCAGGTTCGAAAACAGCGTGGCACCGGTGGCGTTGGCCGAGTTCGCGCCGAGCGCATTGGTGTGAGCCTGTGTGTTCTGCACGTTCTCGCGATCCTTGAGCCGCGCCGCGAAGCCCATCCGGATCGTACCGATCGAAACCGGCACCGTCAGGTTCACCTTGGCGCTGAGATCATCGTCCTTCGTGTTCCGCACTTCGCGCGTGAAGCTGTTGAATGGGAACCGCGTCGGGTCGTCGAACGATCCGACGACGACATTGGCGCGCGGCCGCTCCGGATCGGCGAAGTTGTATGCCAGCGTCATCCCCGTCTGCCGGAAGGCCAGCGTGCGGACGTCGGGGCGCTCCTCGGAAGCGCGTGACGTCCCCAGGGTCCAGTCGAAGGCCAGTCCGTTGTTGGCGAAGTGCTCACCACCAACCTGTGCCGTTATGATTTCCTGTGTCACCTTCCGGATGCGGGCGTCACGATCCATGCGCGCGCCGGTGACCGTGCCTGAGTCGGGCGAGACCTGCGTCCACCGGGAACCGCTGCCACCGCGGAAGCCGAAGCGCGTGCGCAACCGCAGCTCATCGTCCTCGAAGGAATTGTACGTACCGCGGACGAACAGCTTGCTGTTGTTGCCAAGCATGTAATCGAACGTGGCGTTGGCGCCCTGACGGAGCCGGTTCACCTGCGGATAATCCCGCTGTTCGAACAAATACGGGGCAGCCAGCGACGTCTGCGCCGGCGCCACGCCGCACTCGCGCGTCTGCGAGCACCAGTCGCCCTCGATGTTCTGCGAGGCGCGATTATTCTGGTAATACGTGCCACCGAACATGGCGCCGAACTTCTGTGACGTGCCAAAGCGCTTGCCAAGGTTGGCGCCAAAGTTCAGCAGACCACCACCGCCCAGTGCGTTCTGCCCACCGGCCGCCGTGAAGTTGACCAGTGGGCGGTTCGCGCGCGCCGTGCGAGTGACCACGTTCACATTACCGCCGATGGCATCGGCATCCATGTCCGGAGTCAGCGTCTTCGAGACCTGTATCGCCGCGGCCTGATCGGAGGGAATGAGGTCCATCGGCAGCTGTCGGGTGCTCTGCTCCGGTGTACTGATGCGAAGTCCGTTCAGCGACATCGAGTTGAGCTCACCCGCCGTCCCGCGAATCTGCACGAAACGCCCTTCGCCCTGGTCACGCACGACCGCCACACCCGGCACGCGAGCCAGCGCCTCGGCGAGGTTCGGGTCGGGAAGTCGACCGACGAGCTCATTGTCGATCACCGTCGAGATGTTTCCCGCGGCGCGCTGCTGATTAAGCGCGGCAGCCTGACCAGCGACCTGACCGGTCACGAGCACCGCTGCGAGATTGTTTGCGGCCGTTGACAGCTTGACGTTCTGCGTGAAGGTCTCGCCGGCGCGCACCGTCACCGAGAGGGTCTGCGGCCCGAAGCCGATGTAGCGATACGTCACGGTGTGGGGGCCGGCCGGCACGCGCGTGAGACGGTAGCTCCCGTCGCGTTCCGTCGCCGCGCCACCGCGCGCCTTGTCGAGCATCACCAGCACGCCGCCGAGTGGGCGCCCCGTGGCGTCGGTCACCGTGCCGGCGATGACGCCGGTTCCCGATTGCGCCGCAAGGGGCGTCGATACCACAAGGAAGAGCGCCGCTGCGGCGACAACCGTCGCACAGGCACGATGTGTATTGAGAAACAGCACTGTCTGGAGCTCCGTCGTTTTCCGGGAGGGGAGTGAACGACGCAAAGTGCCCTGAGCGAACCATCAGCCCATCACAGCTTCGTCTGTTCCGCGTAACAGAAGCGTGAAGAACAGCTCGGCCTGCCGATGACCCGGATCATATCGAGCTACCGTACCCGGTCCACAACGCGATCGATGGTTCGCTGCACATCCGCCCACCGGTAATAGTGGAAGGCGCCTCGGTTCGACATCATCACCAGCAAACCATTCGGGAAGCTGGCACCAAGCGCGCGCGACGACACCTCCAGCCCATCCGTCTGCTGTGCCATCACCGGGATCACCGCCAGCAGCGCATGCGTGTGCGGATTCCCGACCGCCCCTTCGCGCGGGAAGACCTGAATCCGATTGGCGCCCTGATCCGAGAGGATGATGTAGCCCGTCAGCGAATCGCGCTGATAGATCGCCAGGCCCTCGTGATCGTCGCGCACGCCAGCGATCGCGAACACCGCGAGCTCGGTGGACCCTGAGTCCGGATCCGCGTGATACTTCCGGACACCGAAGCCTTCGTCGGAGTAGTACACGAAGCCGAGCGCGTCATCGACCACGATCGCCTCGATTTCCTTGCGACCGCTGTACGTGCCAAACTCGCGCGCCAGCGTCGCCGTCACGACACCACCCACAAAACGCAGCGCATACTGTGCGAGATAGCCCTGGGCCGGTCCACTCTTGCCACCGACGATCGCGAAGATCTGTCCATCACGCGCGCGACGATAGAGCGCGAGCCCCATCGGCTCGCGACTCGTATCGCCCTTGAACACGAGAATCCCGCCGCCGTCGATCGGCCGCATGTCTGGCAGCGAGAACACGCGGATCATGTTGCGCCGCCGTTCCGTCGCCACGGCGATGTCGATCGACGTGCCGTCCATCATGGCACCGTACTCGACATCCACGTTGTTCATTCGCTTCAGCGGCGTCACACTCCGCGTCCGGTCGATGCGGCCGGCGAGGTCGAACACGTATACGCCACCGGTCGAGTCACCCTTGTCCGTACCCAGGACCACGCTCTGGCTGGCATCGGCCGGATTGACCCAGATGGCAGGATCGTCGCTGTCGCCGGGCAGCGTGTCGGTAACCACGGCCGGCCGCAGGGTGTCTGCGGAAAGCAGCAGCGCGCTGTCGCCGACTCTGGCGCGGTCTGCCGCCGGGGAGCCACGGCCACAGCCGGCAATCGTGAGACTGACGACGCCAGCGAGGAGCGGAGAGCGGAATCGGATCATGTGATGGAGTGCAGAGGGCGCATGGCGGTGGAGCAACGCAAGATCCCTCCGCCGCACGATCTTCGCCAACCGCACTGCGATTCGTAACGCGGCCGTTACGCTTCAGTGACCGGTGGCCAGATCACCCATGTTACGCGCGCCACCCTTCCTCGACGTCAGCCGTCATACAAGGCATGCGCGCCCTCACCCTCCGAGCAGGTCCCGATGCCATCCGGCTGCTGCAGGAACGCGGGCTGCGCGCCGAGGACGTGGACATCATCCCCGGGGCCTCCGGGGGACCGAAATGGCTCGCGATTGCGGGGCTGGACCGCTACCTGTTCAGCGAGTTCCTCGCGACGCCGCGAGCGCGCCCGCTGCACCTGATCGGCTCGTCCATCGGCAGCTGGCGCATGGCGGCGCTGGCACAGCGCGATCCGCTCGCCGCGCTGGACCGCGGACATCACGCCTACATCCACGACCAGGCCTACACCGCCCGTCCCGATACCGCCGAGGTGACGCGGGTGCTGAACGCCGTGCTCGATGCACTGCTCGGCACGGATGGTATCGACGAGATTCTTTCGCATCCCTGGGCGAAACTGCACATCATCACCGCGCAGGGCCGCTCCCTCGCGAACTCGAGCTCCCGTCGCCGGCTCGGCATTGCCCTGGCATTGGCGGCGGCGATGAACACCGTGACCCGCCGCAGTCTTGCGCTGCAGTTTCGGCGCACGATCTTCAGCAACGCGGCGCATGATTCTCCGCTGCGCGCGCTCACCGACCTGCCCACGACGCACGTCGCGCTGACTGCCGACAACCTGCGTGCAGCGCTCGCCGCCTCAGGCTCGATTCCGCTCGTGATCGATGGTGTGATGATCGACAGCGCCCCCGGTGGCCTGCACTGGGATGGCGGCGTGACTGACTATCACCTCGACCTGCCGTTCGGCGATGGCGACGGCCTGATTCTGTATCCGCACTTCTACTCGCACGTCATACCCGGCTGGTTCGACAAGGCGCTGACGTGGCGACGCGCACGGGTCGGCAACTTCCGCCGCGCACTGCTGCTCGCGCCGAGCGACGACTTCGTGGCGACGCTGCCGGGCGGCCGCATCCCTGACCGCCGCGACTTCGCCGCGATGGGCGAGGCAGAGCGTATTCGCGCCTGGGAGCGCGTTCGCTCCGCCAGCGCAGCCCTTGGCGACGAATTACGAGAGCTCATTGCCACCAAGCAACTCGTCCGCCACTTGCGCCCTTGGTCGCAGAGTGAGAGCCGGTGAAGACACAAGCGTTGGTTCAGTAACCAAAAGAAGACGTACTTTCGCGATTCACCAACGCCATGTTCGATGTGTGAATTCTCATCCGAGGCACAAACGTCTGACGGCGCTGGCGGCAAGTCGGCTAATCGTACATACCTTCGTGTCGTGACAATACCGCTGGAGACTCCCACTCGAACCCGACGACGAATTCGCAGCCGGCTGCTGATGCCGGCGCTCATCGTCGCGATATGTGTGATCGGCATCGCCACGTTCCGCAACCTGCAGCTGCGCAGGGCACAGCAGGAATTGCAGCTGCAGAACGCGCTCAAGCTGGCCGAAGCTGGTGCCCGCACGCTCGACGCGACAGTTGCAGCAACGCAGACGTTGCTGGTCAGCATGGGTGAGCTACTCGATCCGACAGCGCCGCCGCAGCGCAACACCGCAGTGCTCCAGCGAATCTTCCGCGCCGGGCCCGTGCCGTATGCGAACCTCTGGATCGCGAACACGGAAGGGCGCTCGCTCGGGAGTGCACGCAACCCGACCGACGGGCGCCCGTTCAACATCGTTGACCGGCAGTACTTCAAGGAGGCAATGCGCAGCCGGAGGTTCACCGTGGGCGAGGTGGTCGCGTCTCGTACCCTGCCCGGCGCGCCGCTCGTCATGACCTTCGCCATGCCCGTGATGGACACGCTCACGGGCGCAATCCGCGCCGTCGTCGGGGCGTCGATCGATATCGACTCGCTGGAAGCGGTCCGCACGGCGCGCGCCTTGCCAGAGGGCTCGGTGCTGACCTTCATGGACAGCTCGAGCACGATCGTCTTCCGCACGCTCGACCCTGAGCACTGGATCGGCCGGCGCTTTGTTGTCGCCGGCGGCACGGTGAATGATTTCAGGGTGGGCCAAGGTGTCGGGTCGGGTCAATCAGCTGATGGCACCTATCGGCTCACCGGCTTCAAGCGCGCATCGCGCCTGCCATGGACCGTCTACATCGGCATCCCGCTGCGCTACACGCTCGATGTCGTGAATAACCAGTTTATCCGTGACATTCTCCTGGGTACGTTCATCACCATGGTCGTGCTCGGATTCAGCTATCGCTCGGCGATTCGAGTCGTGACGCCGATCGAGTCGCTCACCGCCGACGTCCGTGCGATCGCCGGTGGTGATATGGCACGGCGTTCCGCCGTCGATTCGGATGACGAGATTGGTGAACTGGCCCAGGCATTCAACCGGATGGCCGACACCGTCGTGGAACGCAGTGCGGCCCTGCAGGTCTCGCAGGAACAGCTGCTGCACATGCAGAAAATGGACGCGCTGGGTTCGTTCGCCGGTGGTATCGCACACGATTTCAACAACTACCTCGCCTCCATCGTCGCCCATACCGAACTGGCCGACCTGTCGCTCGCCGACAGCGAACCGGCGCGTCAGGAT
Source organism: Gemmatimonadales bacterium (assembly GCA_038249795.1). Taxonomy (GTDB): domain Bacteria; phylum Gemmatimonadota; class Gemmatimonadetes; order Gemmatimonadales; family Gemmatimonadaceae; genus JACMLX01. Next base: position 13,150 of record JBBSCZ010000038.1, read on the forward strand.
CTTGCTGAGGTGCTCGCATCGGCGGCACGCGCCGCCGACCTGACGCGGCAGATCCTGGTCTTCAGTCGCAAGCAGATCGTGGAGCTGCGCACGCTCGATCTGAACGATGTCGTGCGCGGAATCGAACGCATGCTGCAACGCCTCGCCGGCGAGGATCGGCAGATCGTGATCGAGCCGGCGCCGACACCGGTCCTGGTGTATGCCGACCTCGGTCAGCTCGAGCGGGTCATCGTGAATCTGGTGGCAAATGCGCGCGACGCGATGCCTGACGGCGGACGCATCGGCATCCGTATCGGCTCCCTCAGCGCTGCGCCAGGCGACTCGCGTCTACCGTTGACGCGCAGCGGACATTTCGCGCTGCTCAGTGTCACCGACCAGGGCACCGGGATCGCCGCCGAGCTGCTCGACCGGATCTTCGACCCATTCTTCAGCACCAAGGAACGGGGTCGCGGCACCGGCATGGGGCTGGCCATCGCCTACAGCATCATCGAGCAGTCGGGTGGCAAGCTGTCGGTGGAGAGCGCGCCCGGCACTGGTGCGGTTTTCACGATCGCGCTCCCATGGTCTGTGGCACCCTGCGAGGTCGACGACACTTCTATGGAAGCCAAGTTCGTGCCGCGCACGATCCCGCTTGGCAATGGTCGCATTCTGCTCGCCGATGATGAGCCGAGTGTGCGAGCGGTGTGTTCGCGCATCCTGACGCGCGTCGGCTACACGGTGGTAGCCGCCTCCGATGGTCCGAGCGCGCTCGCGTGCCTCATGGTTGATCCCGAGCCATTCGACCTCCTGCTCTCCGACGTCGTGATGCCGGGCATGTCGGGCTCCGAGCTCGCTCGACGGGTGAAGGAACGTCAGCCCGACATCGCGGTGCTCTTCATGAGCGGGTACGCAGACGATGTGATCGTGCACGACGACGTTGCCGCCAGCGCGGTGACGTGCGTGGCGAAGCCGTTCACCGTGCATGAGTTGAGCGACGCCGTCGAACGCGCCATTGCCGCGAGACGCATCGTACGACGGTGACAGTGCAGCATTTCCCGTCACAAGCGCTTCTGCGACAGTGCACCAGATAGCCGACGACGCCGGCTCAGCTCACGGAGGCGTGGGGCGCGGATACCGCGCTTCGATCGGCGTGAAGTAACGGACCATCATGTCGACGAGTGCCGAGCAGATGACCGGTCGCATCGGTTCCGGCATCGATTGGATGTGATCGAGTGCGGCATGCACCGATACCACACTGAGCACGGCGTGCACCTTCGCTTCATGTGCAGCCATGCCGGGGCAGCGCTGCAGCAGCAGTTCCTGCACCAGCCGCTGCATGTGCTCCTCGGTCTGCAGCGCGACGGCACTCTTGCCACCATTGGCGCTGTCCGTGGCGCGACACACCGACATGTAGCCAGGGTGCAGGTCATCCATCGCTGAGAACTTGGCGATCATGCCCGTAAAGAGCTCTTCCAGCGACACCCACGGCTCGTCGATGCGGCGCTCGCGCTGCAGGACCCCCTTCACGCTCTCCGAGTAACGCTCGGCCAGCGCATAGAGAATCGCGTCCTTGTTGGCGAAAAAGTGATAAAGCGACCCAACGCTCGCCCCTGCCCGCTCGGCGATGGCGTTCGTGGTGCCAGCCTCGACGCCCATCTCCCCAAAAACGGACTCAGCGGCATCAAGAATCGCTTCCACGCGCTGCTGCCCCCGCTTCTGGACCGGGGCGCGCGTCAGCCGAGGATCTGGCTTAAGTGATTCCTGTGCAACGACTTCTGACATTTCCACTCTCCCCGTGATGCCGAATGTAACCACCAGTCTGTGACGGCAGATACCCCGGATAGTAGAGGAATGGCTCGGGTATTGACAAGTAGAGAGGGCACTCTAGTTTAACATCACGAACTAGAACGTTCGCTCGACTTTCATCCCGTACCGCACTGCCATGCCTTACCGACGAATCGCGCTGGCCCTCCTGTTTGCGCATGTCCTCAGAACGCCGACCCTCAGCGGACAGTCGCCGGCAATCACTCGATCGCCGCTCGACGTTCTCGTGGCCGAGGGGCTGGCCGGCAACCCGTTGCTGCGAGCGCGCAATCTTGCGGTGACGCGTGAAGACGCCGCCGTCGCCGAGGCGAAAGGACGCTTCCTGCCCAGCGTCACGGCCAATGCCCGTGCCTCTGCCCTCAGCGGTGCGCCGAACCTCGGCGCCCTGATCAATCCGGCCTACGCCGCGCTGAACCAGCTGCTGGGGCGGAACGATTTTCCCACCAACCTCAATCTCACGCTCCCGCAGCGACAGGAAGCGACCGTGCGACTCGCACAGCCGCTCTTCGAACCGCGCGTGCTCGAGGGGTATCGCATTGCCCGCTCGTTGCGCGCGGCAAGCGCCGCCGATCGCGATGCGCAACGACGCCAGCTCGCCGCCGACATCCAGACGGCGTACCTGCAGTATGCGCGCGCGAGTCGCGCAGCTGACCTGTTCGACGCCACCGTCCCGCTGCTCGACGAGGCGTTACGGGTGAGTGAGCGGCTCCTCGGCGTCGGAAAGGTCACGCCCGACAACGTGCTGCGAGCGCGCGCCGAGCAGAGTGCCGTGGTGCAGCAGCGGGACGCCGCGCGCCAGCTCACCGGTGCCGCGCGGCAGCAACTCAACTATCTCACCGGTCGCCCGATCGACGCGCCACTGGCCCTGTTCGCCGACTCGCTGCTCGGATTCGACATGCGCTTCGCCGCACGGCGTGACCTGATCGCTGCGCAGTCCCAGGCGCAGGAATCACGTGAAGAGCTGACACAGCTCGACCGGTCCACAGACGCCGTGCAGGCGCAGCGCAGACTGGCGCGCGCCGCCTTTCTGCCCTCCGTGAGTGTCGCACTGGATTACGGCTTCCAGGGCAACACGCTTCGCGTTGGGCGCGACACCGACTTCAGCGTGGCCAGCCTCGTGCTCAGCTGGAATCTCTTCAGCGGCGGGCAGGATCGCGCCCGCGTCCAGCAGGCCGCGCTCGATGCGGCACAGCTCTCGGCCCGACGTGACGACGCGGCGCGCAGTATCGCATTGCAGGTACGCGTGGCGCATGATGCCGCCGACGTGGCACGCACCGCCATCACCACCGCGACTGATCGCCTCGGCTCGGCCACACGCACGTTCGAGCTCGTGCAGCGACGCTTCGGTGAGGGGCTCGCCTCACAGCTCGAACTGCTCGATGCGCGCACGGCACTCACGAACGCGCAGCTGAACCGCCTCATCACCACGTACGATTTCTACCAGCGCGTGGTGGAGTTCGAACGCGCCGCCGCCCTTTCTCCACTGGAGTGATCACGATGCCACGCACCGTTGCCCACCACCCGACGTCGCGGCGCGAACTCGCTCAGTTCGCGCCCTACCTGCTCACTTTCGCGTCGCTGTCCACCCTGCTCATCCTCGAAGGGTGCAGCAGCGGTGCAAACGCGCAACCAGCCAGCGCCGCTGACCGCTCCGTGCCCGTGCGCGTGACCACGCTGTCGTCCGGAGCCACGACGGGCCCGGACGCGATCACCGTCACAGGCACGCTGGCCGGCAAGGAAGAGGTCGCGCTGGCATTCAAGATCGGCGGCGTCATCGAGCGCATCACGGTGGATCCCGGCCAGCGTGTACGCGCCGGTCAGGTGCTTGCCACACTGCGTCCCACCGAGATCGCCGCACAGGTGGCCATTGCGCTGGAAGGGCGTCGCAAGGCGGAACGTGATCTGGCGCGTGCCACGACACTCTATGCCGACAGCGTGACAACGCTCGAGCAGTTGCAGAACGCTCGGACGGCGCTCGACGTCGCCGTCAACAGCGTTCGCATCGCACAATTCAACGCCGACTATGCCACTATCCGAGCACCAGGCGATGGCGTCGTGCTGTCACGCACCGCCGAGCCCGGCCAGGTGGTGGACGCAGGCCGCTCGCTGTTGCAGGTCCGACGCGACGGCCGCGGGCTGGTGGTGCGCATCGGTCTGCCCGACCGCGACGCGCTGCGTGTGCGACTGGGTGACGCGGCGAACATTCGCTTCGATGCCGTGGCCGGCCGCATGTTCACGGGACGTGTCACGCAACGAGCCGCCGCCGTGTCACCGGGTACCGGTGACTACGCACTCGAAGTCACGCTCGCCGACGCGCCCGACCTCCCCAGCGGCCTGATTGCGCACGTGACGCTGCGCCCTCAGGCACCGCCCGGCACCGGATCCGGCGCCCGTGTGCTGGTGCCACTCGATGCACTCGTCGATGCCGACGCCGACTCCGCTGCGGTGTTCGTGCTGCGACCGGGCGGCACCAGCGTCACACGCCGCGCCGTGAAGCTGACCGATGTGGCCGAGGCGCTGCAGACGGCGCAGGTGCCTGTGCTGTCCGGACTCGATGGGTCGGAGACCGTCGTCACCGCCGGCGTCTCGCGCCTCGTGGACGGCAGTGCAGTCCGCGTCGTCACCACCGCCGCGCAGCGAA
>JBBSCZ010000039.1:0-17164 GCA_038249795.1 Gemmatimonadales bacterium
CCGCTCAAAACACTCGGCCGCGGAAAGTGCACGAACACGGGCTGCGTGAAATGGGGGTGACGCACCATCAACTGACCCTTCGACAAGGTGGACAGCTTCGTCCGTACCGCAGGACTCAACACGGCATACCCCGGTGTGGCCAGTTCGTCGCCATCCATCCGTCCATACAGCGCCGTGCCGGCGTTCCCAACCACACGCTTGTGCACCTGGCTGCGGAACTGCTGCGCCGAGAACAGCACCATGCCCAGATAGCGCCCGCGCTCGGCGATGTCGAGCAGCATGCGGCGCACGTACGTCTCGGGGCCATCGCTGGGCGCGTACTTGTTCAGCTCGTCCACGAATACCACCACGTGGTTCACGCCCAGATCGCGCCGCTCGAGATGTTCGCGCAGCTTGCTCACGACACGCGCGAAGATCAGTCCCTGCGCGTCCTCCTCGAGATTCGCCACGTCGATCACGTGCACCGAGCGATCGGTGAATGCGCCGAAAGGCAGATCGCTCACATCGGCGCCATCGGTTACCAATCCGGCGCAGCGGGTGGCGAGGTTCACGAGGCGGTTGCGCACCTTGCGGATCGTGGCCACGTGGTGCGTGCGCCACGTCTGTGAATCCTTGCGCTCGAGCGCATCGAGCAGCGTGCGGAACCAGTGATCGAGGTCCGCGAACGTCTGCACCGTCATGTCGCCGCCGAGCAGCGGATCACTGAATTTCTGGCCCACCACGCGATCGGTGATGAAGTCGATCAGTGCATCGGCCTTGGCGTCGATGTCCTCACGGTCCAGCAGCGTCACCGCGTACTGCAGCACCTCCTTCAGGCCCCATGTCAGCGGCTGCACGTTGTGCTGCAGCGCCTCGTGCGTACGGATGGTGGCGAGCTGGCGCAGTGCGGCATCGTAGGGGGCGTAGAACTGCACGTTCTGAAACGGCTCGGCCGGCACGCGCAGCTTCTCGTACATCGCCGCATCCTCCGGCGCGAGCGTGGCGGGTTGATCGAGATAGAGCAGGTCGGGACCCTTCACGTTGAAGCAGACCGCGGCCACCGATCCCTTGTCGGCCGGGAAGTGCGCGAAGATCGACTGCAGCAGCCACTCCACCGCGCTGGTCTTCGTCGCCAGCCCCGACACACCGGTGATGTTGAGGTGCGCGGCCTCCGGACCCAGCAGAAAATCGGCATCGAGAAACACCGGACTCTCGGTGCCACCGGAGCGATACAGCCCCACCGGAATCGCGGTCTTGCCGACATAGCCGTCCATGCGCAGCGCCAGCGCGATGTCGTGATCATCGGCCAGCCACACGGTGCCCATCGGTACCGGCTGCAGCGGCTCGTCGGGGATGTGCCGGAGCACGCTGGCGGTGTAGAGCCGGATCTCGGTGCGCTGCGTGGCCACCAGACCACCATCGGGCTGCCCGTCACGGCCCAGCACATCGTCCAGTGGCGAGAGCATGTCGGTCCAGCTCTGACCTTCCATGACGACGCCGAAGATCTGCGGCACATGCCCGTTCACCGCCACGCTGCCATCCACGCGCACGATGGTGCCGATGCCCAGGTTGGCGTCGAGCGCAGTCCAGAAGTGAAACTCGTGCGGGGTGTTGGGCCGACGCTCGGTGGCGACCACGCGCCCCAGCGGGCGGCGGACCTCGGCGTCCGGTGTATCGATCATGACGGGATGCGGCTCCAGAAATTCACGGTCGGTCAGGCGACTGCGCGCAGATACACTTCGCAGTCGCGAATGGCGTACGGCATCACGTCCCAGCGCGAATCGGGCTTGGCCAGCGGCGAACGCTCCGCGAGCAACCAGCCGCTGATCGCATTGGCGCGCGCTTCCAGCGTGGCGGCGCTTTCACTACGCACGCCGATCTCGGCGCGAATCAGACCGAAGAACGGATCGTGCCCCGCTGCACTTCGCAAACGCAGGTACCAGGTGAAGAAGCGCGGTGCGTCGCTGCTGTCGAGCGCCGCGATCACCGACGTGCGCTGCCCCGCATCGAGTGCGCTCACCACAGGCAGCAGGTCGTCAGGCACGTACAGCGTAGCATGACTCTTCACCACGCCGACGATCCCGTCGCCATTCATCATCGCGCGACTGGTGCGCAGCGAACCGTCCACGTACAGCGGGCGCGTGTCATGTGCATCGCACCACGCCTCACCCATCGCGCGTTCGAGATCGTTGCGCACCCGCGAGAGCGCGTCCAGCGACTGACGCAGCAGTGCCGACGGATGGCGCGACGGCACCGGCAGATCGCTGTCGCTATCGCTGTCGTGCAGCTGCTGGCCGCGTTGTCCGAGAACGTCCGCCAGTAGCTGCCACGTGTCGTTCCCGAGCAGTGTGCGCGATCCATACACGGCGTGACGCACCGATGGCGTGCACCAGGTGGCCATGCGCCCCTCGGCATCGCGCACCCGGATCGCTGCCGCCGCCGTACCATGCAGCAGTGGCACACCATCGACGTAGGCAATCGTGCTGCTGCGCTGAATGCCGTCGAGAAATCCCTCGAAGGCGGCACCTGTCGGCAGAGGCACGTCGAACACCTGCAGCGCACCGCCCACGAGCTGCACCGACGCGTGCTTCATGAGTGCTGTGCCATCGAGCGCGAGCGCCTCCGTGCGATCGGGGCCGGCCGTCCGCACACGATCGCCGAACGTGGCACGCAGGGCGCTGCGCGCCGACTCCAGCGCGCGCCCCAGCACCGGCACCGCCGTGCTCACTCCACGCCGAGGTCCCACGCCTGCTCGAGATCCTTCTTCGAGTAGGCGCGAAAGGCGGTGAGCGTCTGTGTGCGCACGATGCCCGGCACCCTGGTGAACTCTTCGGTGACGATGGTCGCGATGTCATCCAGCTGCGGCACGCGCACGATCGCCACCAGATCCCACGCACCACTCACCGAATACACCTCGGCCACACCGCGAATCTCCGCCAGCGCGACGGCGGTGGCCGGAATGCTGGTGGGACTGGCCTGAATCAGCACGATGGTCGTGATCATTTCGCGCGGGGCTGTGTGAAGAGAATGGTCACGCGATGACGCTCGTCATCGCGCGGTATGCCGAGCAGATGCGACGCATCGCCTCGAGCACGTCGGCCTCGGCGGCGGCATAGCTCAGGCGCACCCAGCCCGGCGTGCCGAAGGCGGTACCGGGAACGATCGCCACGCCATGCTCCTCGAGCATGTGCGCCGCGAACACGCCCCCCGCATCGTCACCGCCGTTCGGAATCGCGCTCACATCGATGAAGAAGTAGAACGCGCCGGATGGATGGATGTACGGCGGTGAACCCTCTTCGTTCAGGATCACCATCGCCGCATCGCGTCGCGCTCGGAAGGCACGCACCATGGCGGTGATGCTCTCCTCGGCCGCGTCACGCTCGGTGAGTGCGGCGAGCGCCGCGTACTGGCTCGGCGTGGCCGCATTGGACGTGGTATGGCTCTGCAGGTCGGTCATCGCCTTCGCGACGGCGCGCGGTGCCACCGCCCAGCCGATGCGCCAACCAGTCATCGCATACGACTTCGCAACGCCATCGACCACGATCAGGTTCGAGCGATCAGCAGTGAGCTCGAACGCCGACGCGGCCGGCACTTCGTACGAGATGCGACGATAGATCTCGTCGCTCAGCACCCACCACCCTTTCGCACGCGCGAAGGCGAGGATGTCCGTCAGTACCTGCGCGTCCCACGTGGCGCCGGTAGGGTTGCTCGGCGAATTGAGCATCAGCCCCTTGGTGCGCGGCGTGGCGGCGGTCTCGAGGTCGGCGACCGTGACCTGGAAACCCTTGGCCGGGTCGCCCATGACGGCGACGGGCGTGGCTTTCGCCAGTGCGACGATCTCGACGTAGCTGGTCCAGGCGGGCGTGGGGATCAGCACTTCGTCGCCAGCGCCGAAGAGGCAGAAGCAGGCGTTGAACAGCGTCTGCTTGCTGCCGTTGCTGACCACCACGTCCAGCGCGGCGGGGGCATCGGCCACTTTACCAGCCCAGCGCGCGGCGGCCTGCGAGGCGATCGCCTCACGCAGCGCCAGAATGCCCTCGGTGGCGGTGTATTTCGTGTGGCCCGAGGCGACGGCGCGGGCGGCGGCGGCCTTCACGAAGTCGGGCGTGTCGAAATCCGGCTCACCCACGCCCAGGTCGATGATCTGGCGCCCCTGCGCCTTGAGGGCCTTGGCGCGGGCCGAGACGGCGATGGTGGCCGACGGCCGGAGCTGGACGATGTTCGGGGAGGGAACGAACTCGACGGACATGCTGGGCAGGTTGGGCGGCGGGGACTTTCTGGGTACCTTTCAGGGCTTCCGTATGCTAATCCGCCGCCGACAGGCGGCAACGGAGCCCCCGGTGGCCGGCAGAGGCGCGCGCACGATGCGATGCGGCGCGAGCCCGCGGCCAGGGCGGATTGCAGTTCGATGTTTGACATCCCAGCTCCGTCCCGCGCGCCGCAGTCGGCCCGCCGGTATGTGCATTTCCCGCCACGTCGAGGCCATCGTGCCCAAGTCAGATACAACCAAGCCAGCAACGCCCGCCACTCCGGCGGCCCCCAAGACCACCCGCACACAGCAGGTGGTGCTCACCGCCCCACCGACCGTGGCGGCGATGGTTTCCCTCGTGCAGCCGGCCCTCGAGCGCCTCCCGGCCGGTGAGCCGGGCGTGCACCTGCTCGTCCTGGTCCCCGATGCCGACACGGCGCTGGCTGTCGCCCAGGCAGTGCTGCCGGCCGGCGATGCCGCCCCGGTGCTGGTCCCCGTGACCTCCGCTGCCCGCGGTGTGCGCCTGCTGGCCAACCCGCCCGCCGCCATCGTCGGTGCGCCGGCCGACATCGCCGCGCTGCTGCCGAGCGGCCTGCTCAAGCTGGATCAGGTCGCGCAGCTGTTCGTGCTGCAGGCCGACCTGACCCTCGCGCTGGTGGACGAGCCGTCGATCACGACGCTCATGAACGAGCTGCCGAAGGAAGGCGCGCGCACGCTGTCGATGGCTGGCGAGACCGATGCCGTGACCGCGTTCGCGAAGTCGTACATGAAGCGTCCCCGCCGCGTGGGTGACGATGTGGTGGCCGAGGGCAGCGCTCCGGTGAGCCTGCAGTACGTGCTGGTCAGTGCCGGCACGCGCACCGCAGCGCTCCGTCGTGTGCTGGATGCCGTCAACGCCGTCTCGACGATCGTGGTCGCGCCCGAAGCGGCGCAGGTCGACGAAGCCAGTGCTGCATTGCGCGCACTGGGCTACACCGGGAGCAGCGATGTGCAGGCCACCAGTGGTACGGTGGACACGCACAGCGCCCTGCGCGTGCTCTACGACGTGCCGTCCACGCGTGCCGCACTCGATGCCGCAATGGGTGGCAACCCGGTGCAGACGATCGCGCTGGTCACGCCGCGTCAGGTGGCGCATCTGCGCTCGCTGCTGACGGGTGGTTCGCTCACGTATTTCATACTGCCTGATACGATGGCCTTCGCCGTCGGTCGCGATGGCGCGCGCATGGGTGAACTGCGCAAAATCCTCGCAGAGGGAGTGAGCGCCCGCGAGCTGGCTGCACTCGAGCCGCTGCTGGAAGACAATGACGCGTTGGAAATTGCCGCGGCCGCGCTGCGTCTGCTGGAGCGGGAGCGCGAGACGGCGAAGGCGCTGCGCATCGGTGTCACCACTGCGCAGCCGAAGGAAGTGAAGCGCGCATTGGCCGCCGCCGCCGCGCAGGAATCAGAGTCGACGTCGCATGAACCGGCCGCTGTACAGGCACCGGCGGCGGCACTGCACGCCGAGGGTCCGCCGCCGGAGTTCCAGGTGCTCTGGTTCAACATCGGTAACGATGACGGTGCCACGGCGTCGTCGTTCGTTGGTGCGATCACTGGCGAGAGCGGGCTCGATCGCAGCGTGGTCGGCACGATCGACATGCGCGACAGCCACACGCTGGTGGAAGTGTCCGGTGCTCATGCCGAGCAGATCGTGGCGGCAATGAACGCGAGCACGATGCGCAATCGTCAGGTGATCGCGCGCATCGACCGCGCCGGTCCGCTGCGCTCGTCGACGCAGCGTGGCGCACCGCCGCGTCGCAGTGGCAGCGATCGTCCGTCGTCGGGTGGGTTTTCGCGTGATCGCGGCGATCGTCCGGCGCGTCCGGCGTTCCGTCGTGACGAGGGTGGTGCACCGCGTGAGCGCAGCGGTTATCCGCGTCGCGACGAAGGCGACCGTCCGGCGCGTCCGGCGTTCTCGCGCGATGATCGTCCGGCGCGTCCGTCGTTCTCGCGCGATGATCGTCCGGCCCGTCCGGCGTTCTCGCGTGATGATCGTCCGGCCCGTCCGGCGAGCGGTGGGTTCAATCGTGACGAGCGGCCGGCCCGTCCGCCGTTCTCGCGCGACGATCGTCCCGCGCGTCCGTCGAGCGGCGGCTTCAATCGTGACGAGCGTCCGGCGCGTCCGGCGTTCTCGCGTGATGATCGTCCAGCGCGTCCGTCGAGCGGCGGATTCAATCGTGACGAGCGTCCGGCGCGTGCCCCGTTCAGCCGCGACGAGCGTCCGGCCCGTCCGTCGGGTGGTGGCTTCTCGCGTGGACCGCGTGAGGGTGGTGCACCGACCGGCCGTGGCTTCACGCGCGATCGTGGCGATGCACCGAGCGGCCCGCGCACCGAAGGCAATGATTTTGCCGAGCGTGCCGAGCGTCTGCGCAACTCCCGCAAGCCGTCGCGCACTGAGGACTGAACACCGTGAGTGATGGCTTCGTCACATCCTCCGGCGGCTGGATCGAGGTGATCGCCGGGGTGATGTTCAGCGGCAAGAGTGAGGAGCTGATGCGACGGGTGCGGCGATCGACGATTGCCCGCAAACGGGTGCAGGTGTTCAAGAGCCATCTCGATGATCGATACACCGGGTTGTACAACGTCTCCAGTCACGATGGTCGTGCGCTGGAGGCGATCCCGGTGGACTCGGCGTCGCAGATTGCACGACAGCTGGATTCGATGGCGCAGGTGGTGGCGGTGGACGAGGTGCAGTTCCTCGACGCCGGGATCATCGCGCTGTCGACCGCGCTGGCGGAGCGAGGGCGACGGGTGATCCTCGCCGGCGTCGACACCGATTTTCGCGGTGAGCCATTCGGTGCGATGCCGCAGCTGATGGCGGTGGCGGAGGCGGTGACCAAGCTGCATGCGATCTGCGTGTTGTGCGGCAACCCCGCCAGCCGCAATCAGCGGTTGATCGACGGCAAGCCGGCGCGCTGGGATTCGCCGACGATCATGGTGGGCGCGGCGCAGAGTTACGAGGCGCGATGTCGCGCCTGTCATCGCGTGGTGCGGGATGACACGACGCAGGTGCCGTTGCTGTAGCAGTGGTTCAGTCAACGACGCAGCAACGCCCCGCCGATCATCATGACCGGCGGGGCGTTGCTGTATTCAGGGGATCACGGCGCTGGTGTGAGCCGCGCCATCAGCGTGGCGATGTCGAAGCCGACCGGATCGATCTCCATGTACCGGTTGTCGAGATAGCGACCCGTGGTCGGGAAGTACGGCGGCGGCCGCAGGTTGGCGCAGCGATCGTAGGTGTATTGCTTGCCGAAGCCGGTGCCGGACATCGTGCCCACAGGGCCGCGCGCCTGCTGAATCAGGCCGCCCAGCAGCATGAGGCAGCCGCGACCGACGTTGCTGCCGTTGCACGGGTTGCCCGTGTTCGGACCGGAGTTGAAGTTCTGCACGCGGAACGAGGTGTTCAGCGCCATGATGACCGCGTGCAGGGTGAGGTCCTTCGTATCATCCAGGATGCGCTTGTTGGGCTGAGTGACGTCACCTGCCCGACTGTCGACCTGGTTGTTCAGCATGTTGTCGGCGACGACGACATTGGTGCCCGCGAGAATCCCCAGCACATCCACGCAGCGGCCGGTGGTGGCTGGATTGGTGCCGTAGCGGACGTCATCGAGTGCCACCACCGTGCCGGTGGTGCTGAGCGTCACTCGGCCCACGAGCAGACCGCTCAGCCCGACGGTGCCGTTCACGTGGATCACGCCGCGGGCGCCGGGATTGACCGAGCGGTGGAGCGGGAAGAGCGCAGCCGCGTGGACCGCACCGGCGCGAGCGGTAACCCGAGGATCGATCGGGCCGCCGTAGTTCATCCAGCTGCCGTAACTGTCGGTGGCACGGAAGGTCGTGGCGGTGCCGCCAGGCAGTGCCGCGATGCCCATGTTCAGCTCTGGCGCACCTGGCAGGAAGCACTGCGACCGATTGTTCGCGATCGTACCGGTGCGCGACATGATCGCCTGCATCTGCAACGCGTTCAATGGCCCCGCGCCCGTCAGAAAATCGAGCGCATTGAGCTGCGCGAGAGTCAGTCCCGCGTTCAGCATCAGATAATTTCTGATGTTGGTCGCATTCTCGTGCGCTTCGATGGTGAAGAAGCGATCGACTGTGCCGACGCGCAGCCATTCGCCGCAAAGCGCACGCCGCTGCGCCGTGTTATTCGCGATCGGGTCCTGGTCGCCGCGCAGCCAGCTGGAGGCGACACCGGCGTTCAAGGTGTATACGCGGACGAAGCCGTCCTGCGGGTCGGTGTTGCTGCCATCATTGTCGATGTCCACGTTGACGAACTCGATCCGCATGCGCACCTGCGTCTCATCGCCGGCGTTCGGGGCGGTGAAATTCAGGCGCCCGCTCGTGGCGTAGCCCGGAAGATCCGCCAGCGCAGCCGGTGCCGGGAGCGCAATGGGCCTCATGTTCTGTGTGAAGCCTCTCCAGAAGTCGGCGTCGCCATGATTGATGACGACTCGCGCGGTTCCAAAGTCATCGCGGAACTGCGCCGAGAAGGGCAACGCACCACGATTGAAGATCCGCACGGTGTCATTGGACCAGGTCGGACCGAAGATCACATCGCCACCACCGAAAAAGATCGGCGAGCCACTGTTGTTTTCCCGATTGGACCAGTACGCGAAGCGCGAAAAGTTCTCCTGCGCGAGCTCGAGGCGTCGCACCACCCTGCCGCCGGAGTTGTCGGTGGCCTGGGCGATCACGGAGCCGAATGCGCCGAACTGGCCCGATGTGGCACCGGTCGGGCCGGCCCACACGCGCACGGTGATGTTGGGAATTGCGACGCCGGCGGCATCGCGCAGCACACCACCGTCGAAGGTGATCTCGCGATAGCCTGTTCCGGGCATCGCGTCGGGGTCGGCATTGATGTAGCTCTTCCCCATCTGCAGCGCCGCATCGGCGGCATATTGCAGATCGGCAGAGCGATTGGAGAGGCCGGCGCCGATCTTCGTGCCGCTGGCGAGGTAGATGGCCGAAAGGGCCAGCGCGCCGAGGGCGACGGTGAGGATCAGCGTGACGATGATCGCGACGCCTCGTCGCGCCGCTGGCTGCGCCAGCGCGGCCGACGCAGGCTGGCACCGTGACGAGAGGCGTATCATGGGATCAGGATGGATGAGGGAGTCGTGAGGGCCGACGGTGCCGGCGTGCAATCAAGAGCGCTGATCGCGTATTCGTACCGCTCGCCCGGCAGCACCGTGCTGTCGGTGTAGTTGAGCGTGGGGAGACCGGCGCCGGGAATGTTGGCGAGCGGTTCGTTCCAGTCGCCGGAGCCGAAAATACGCCGATAGATGGCATACATCTCCACGTCACGCTCACCACTCAGCTCGTCAATGCTCGAATTCCACGCCAGGCGTACGGCATTCAGTCCGCCGATCACCGTGATCGTGAGCACCGGTACGCCCGGCGTGAGCGGTGTCTCGCCGCACTGTGATCGCTGCATCAACCCCTGATTGGCGAGGCGCACGGTACGCTGCAGCGTGTCGATCACGGCGCCGCCGCGAGGATTCTTGTAGACGCTGATGAGGTTGAGCCGAACGAGCGCCACCGAGTCGATGCGCGCCACCGCGCCGGTATCGGCCGCCGTGCCGTGCTTCGGCACTGAATGCACCATCGGCAACTGTCCTGCCGGGATCTCACTCAGGGCGCCGGTTGCCGTCCGCCTGAAATAGCGGAAGACCGGTTCCCCCGAGTAGCGCATGAGGTTCCGCGCCACGATCTCTTCGCGCTGGCGATTGACCCTGCGCCGGAGCGTGTACATCGAAGCGCCGCTCACGGGTGCCAACGCGGTGTCGGCCACCGCGTAATAGCTGATCGTTTCGGCGTTGCTGACGTAGGAAGCGGTGGGGTACAGCACACTGGAATTCGGCAGCGTGACCTGCGAGCTCGGCGACAAGGCGCCGACGGCGCTGCTGTCGGCGTCGGGATCGAAGAACACCGCCACCATGTCGGACGTGCGGGCGGTGACCAGGTTGGCGTTGAACGTGATGGCGTCGGCCGCCGCACGAATCACCATCGGCTGGCCGTCGAACACGCCGACGCCCGTGTTGCGCAGATCCTGGTCGATGGCATCGGCGGCGAAGACCGACGAGCGTTTCGCATCGGTGCGGCCTGAGGTAGTGCTCACTGCACTGGTCTGGGCACGATAGAGCGGTGCCGCCAGCGCGATCAGCACCAGCGTGACCGACATCGCCACGATCATCTCGATCGTCGTGAAGCCCTGCCGGCGATCGCCCACGGCTGATCGGTATCGTTTCGCTCTCATCAAAATGCCGCCATGATGGAGGTCTTGACCACCGACTGGCGGTTGCCGGGCGTCGACACACGGATGGTGACGGTGCGGAAGTCGACCGTGTCGGTCATGCCGCCACCGCTCCGCACCACCTGCGTGACGCGCGTGTAGCCGGGATAGCCGGGAATGGTGCTCTCGGTTCTCGCCATCGTATCCAGCGAGGCATACGGTACGGCGCTGCGCACCGTCTCGAGCCGTGCACCGGACAGCTCCTGCGCCTTGCTGAAATTGCGCGCCGTCGAATCCGTCTGCTGATAGCGGATCGTGAAGCCGGCCATCGCCAGCAACGCCGACGTCAGGATCACCGACGCCACCACCACTTCGACCAGCGTGAAACCCGGTCGGTTGCGGAGCGCGGCCACGTCGGCAGTCGTGCCGACGCGGCGTGTGAGGTGCGCGACGCGTGAGCGTCCATGAAGGAAGATTGGGAGTCGCATCAGATGCCCGCCCGGACCCAGGCGCTCCCGTTGTACTTGTACCCGTCGGCGCGTCCGGTGCTCTGCGTGATGAACACGGCACGCGCGGAGCCCGCGTCACTGGGCTTCGCTGACACGACGATCACGCCATCCGAGCTCGCCGCGCCGTTGCGGCGAAAGATCACCGACTGAAAGGAGTCGATCACCTTTGGCCTGACGAAACTCACGGCACCGGAGATGCCATCGAGTGGCGCCGGTGCCGCCGTGAACTCCACGCCGCTCTCCAGCGCCGTCCAGACCATGTGGTCGCCGGCGTCGAACGTGCCGGAGTTGTTGCGGTCCTCGACCGTCCGCACGCGCGCGGTCGTCTGATCCACACTGACAATCACGTTGTACTGCTTCGTCAGGGCGGTGCGCTGCGCCTGGATGCAGAGCATGGTGAGCTGGCGCAGGGCCGCATCGCTGTGCATGTGCGCCAGATCGATGCGCGGAATGGCGATGCCGATCATGATCGTCATGAGCATCATCGTGACCAGAAGCTCGATCATCGAGAAGCCGCGGCGTCGCGACATCTGCATGGGGACCTGCCAAGGGCTGAGAGTGAGAACGTCCACAAGAGCAGACGAGGGTGGCAGAAATCGGTAACGCCCGGGGTCGCCAGCGTCCGATGGCGTCGGCGTGCGCTCTCCGCTCTCGTCGCGCGGCCCACGACTGCACACGCCAGCGCCCGCTCAGGCCCGTCCGCGAGCCCAGTGGGCGCCGTCGTATCGCCAGAGCAGCACCTGACCACTCCGCTGCGTCACCTGTACCGCCCGCCACGCACCCGAGGTGCCGGCATCGCTCGTCAGGTACAGCACGAAATCGGTCGCAACACCTCCGACCGGCCTGAACTGAACGGAGCCCCTGCTCGGCTCCGACCCGGGAAGACGCTGTGGCGGATCGAGGATGTCGGTAACGGCGTCCAGCGCCGTCCACTCCATCGTCTCCCCCGGATCCTGCCCGCCGTTGCCGTTCCGGTCATGGAGCGTGCCAAGCCGCTTTCCTGCGGAGTCCACCATGACCACCACGGCATGCCGCTGCTGACGGGCGGCACGACCCGCTTCCACGAAGACGCGTGTCGCGCGGCGCGCCATCGCATCCGATCGGTACCGCGTCAGGTCGATGTTGTTCGCGGCAAAGGCCGTGAGCAACGTCAACACCAGCAGCATCAGCAGCAGTCCGACGAAGGACTGACCGGGGCGCAGCGAGCGGGATGGGTCGGACAAGGCGTGGCTCCGGGTGGTGACGATCATGCGTGATCCCAAGACGCATAAATGAGGACGGAGCAACCTCGGCACTGACGCGCTCGGGTCCGGAATGGCGCCAACCGATGCGATCTGCGCCTGCCGGCGGTACGTTCGCGTGGCCACCGTGACTTTCGTACCCGCTTCCGTTCACCCCCCACCCGCCTGCGATGGCTTCGTCTTCCCACCCCCACTGGGTGAAGTGCCACGACTTCGGCAACGAACTCGAGGCGAGCATCGCCGTCGCCGTGCTCGACTCGGCGGGAATCCCTGCCATCATCCGCAGCAATGATTCGGTCGGCCTCTTCGGCTCGGCTTTCCAGGGCTACTCCGCGATGGGCGTCTCGCTGATGGTGCCGGCCGCCGCGCTGTCGGCGGCTCGCACGGTACTGGCCAGCGCCAAACCGCTGCCGGATGAGCCGGAAGAGACGGCTGAGACAGTCGAGCCGGGCGACTGAGTGCTGCTGGTCGCGCTCACGGGCAACATCGCATCCGGCAAGTCGACAGCGGCGGTCGAGTTCGTCCGCTGCGGAGCGACGCTGGTCGACAGCGATGTGGCGGCGCGTGAGGCAGTGGCACCCGGCACCCCCGCGCTGGCGGCGATCGTCCGCCGCTTCGGCGACGTAATGCTCCGCGACGATGGCACCCTCGACCGCCCGCAGCTCGGCCGACTCATCTTCGGCGACGTGGCCGCCCGGCAGGCGCTCGAAGCCATCGTCCATCCGGCCGTCGAGGCAGCGCGGGTGGCGGCCGTGGAGGTGGCGCGCGTGAGCGGGGCACCGGTGGTGCTCTGCGACATCCCGCTGCTGTTCGAAGCGCGTCTGGCCTGGCACTTCCCGCGCATCGTGCTGGTGGATGCCCCCGAGCCACTGCGGATCGCGCGACTGGTGCACGACCGCGGCATGGCGCCCGCCGATGCCACCGCGCGGGTGCAGGCGCAACTCAGCGCCGCACTCAAGCGTCCCCGCGCGGACCTGATTCTCGTCAACGATGGTGCACCCGCAGATCTCGTCGACCAGGTCGAGAGTGCCTGGACACGGATCATGGCGTGGGCGGCGTGACCGCATCACTACGAAGTTCGGTGACAGTGCACTAAACTGCTCTCGTCACTCATCATCCGCCCTTTCCGAGCACGCCGTGTCGAACATCCCCACCAATCTCCAGTACACGAAGGAACACGAGTACGTCGCCGGCGATGCCGATGCCGACATCGTGACCATCGGCATCACCGACTTTGCACAGGGTGAACTGGGCGACATCGTCTACCTCGACCTGCCGAAGGTCGGTGCCACGTTCGCCGAGAATGCCGTGTTCGGAACGATCGAAGCGGTGAAGGCCGTCAGCGAGCTGTATTCCCCGCTGGCCGGCGAGGTGGTCGCCGTGAATCCGCGCCTCGACGGCGAGCCGGCACTGGTCAACACCGATCCATTCGGCGACGGCTGGATGATCAGGATGAAGCTGGCCGACAAGAGCGCGCGCGCCGGTCTCATGACCGCCGACGCCTACAAGTCGCTGCTCGGCGAGTAAGCAGCCGCGGCGCGACACGTTTTCCGCTCGCACGATACACGAAGGGCCGGCCCCCACCTGGGAGCCGGCCCTTCGTGCGTCCTGGCATACCGCATCAGGCCTTTGCGTACTCCTCCATCGGGAGGCAGCTGCAGACCAGATTGCGGTCGCCGAATGCGCTCTCGATGCGGCCCACCGTGGGCCAGAACTTCGCACTCCGCGCCCACGCCGACGGGAACGCCGCCTGTTCGCGTGAATAGGCATGCGTCCACGCATCGCTGATCACCGCGCTGGCGGTGTGCGGCGCATGCTTCAGCGGATTGTCGTCGCGCGGCAGCTCGCCACGCTCCACCTGCGCGATCTCCTCGCGAATGCTCAGCATCGCCTCGCAGAAGCGATCCAGTTCGGCCTTGTTCTCGCTCTCGGTCGGTTCGATCATCAACGTACCGGCCACCGGGAAGCTGACCGTCGGCGCATGGAAGCCGTAGTCCATCAGCCGCTTGGTGATGTCCTCGACTTCGATGCCGGCGCTGGCCTTGAGCGGACGCGGGTCCACGATGCACTCGTGCGCCACCGTGCCGTTCGGCCCCTGATACAGCACCGGATAGGCATGCTCCAGGCGCTTCGCGATGTAGTTCGCATTCAGGATGGCGACCTTGGTGGCGTAGGCCAGTCCCTCGGCGCCCATCATCCGGATGTAGAGATAGCTGATCGGCAGAATGCTGGCACTGCCGAACGGCGCCGCACTCACGGCACCGGAACTCAGTTCCGTGCCCAGTCCCGAGGGCGCATGACCCGGCAGGTGCGGCACGAGATGCGCCGCCACGCCGATCGGGCCCATGCCCGGGCCGCCGCCGCCATGCGGAATGCAGAAGGTCTTGTGCAGGTTCAGGTGACAGACGTCGGCTCCCACGTCGCCGGGGCGGCAAACGCCGACCATCGCGTTCATGTTCGCGCCGTCCATGTACACCTGGCCGCCATGCGAATGGATTTCCGCGCAGATGTCGGCGATGTCGGCCTCGAACACGCCGTGCGTGCTGGGATACGTGACCATCAGCGCCGCCAGGTTCGCGGAATGCTCCACGGCCTTCGCCTTCAGGTCGACCACATCGATGTTGCCGTTGTCCGCAGTCTTCACCGGCACGATGCGCATGCCGCACATGGCCGCGCTGGCGGGATTGGTGCCGTGCGCGCTGGCGGGAATCAGGCACACCGTGCGGTGGCCTTCACCACGCGCCTGATGGTAGCGACGAATGGTGAGCAATCCGGCGTACTCCCCCTGCGATCCGGCGTTCGGCTGCAGCGACACGGCCGCAAAGCCGGTCACGTCGGCCAGCGCCGCTTCGAGCTCCTCGAACATCTGCGCGTAGCCCTGCGCCTGTTCGCGCGGCGCGAATGGATGCAGCTGGCCGAACTCCGCCCATGTCACCGGATACATCTCGGTGGCGGCGTTCAGCTTCATGGTGCAGCTGCCGAGCGCGATCATGGAGTGGCAGAGCGACAGGTCCTTCGCCTCGAGCTGCTTGATGTAGCGCAGCATCGCGGTCTCGCTGTGGTGCGTGTTGAACACCGGGTGCGTCATGAACGGCGAGGTGCGCGCGAAACGCTCGTCGTAGCGGGGCGCCACGTCGGCGGCCAGCGCATCGATGTCGAGGTCAGTCGCCTCGCCGCCGTTGAAGATCGTCAGCAGCACGTCCACATCGGCCAGCGACGTGGTCTCGTCGATCGAGACACCGATCGAGCCCTCGCTCAGGCGGCGCAGGTTAACGCGATGCTTCGCGGCGGCGGCCATGATGTCCTGCATGCCGTGCACGCCGACTTCCACCCGCACCGTGTCGAAATAATTCTCATGCAGCACCTGCAGCCCCAGCTTGTCGAGACCGGCCACGAACGTGCCGGTGAGACGCTGGATGCGGCGGGCGATGCGCGTCAGTCCCGCCGGGCCGTGGAACACACCGTACATGCTGGCCATCACCGACAGCAGCACCTGCGCGGTGCAGACGTTGCTGGTGGCCTTCTCGCGTCGGATGTGCTGCTCACGCGTCTGCAGTGCCATGCGCAGCGCCGGGGCGCCGTGGCTGTCGCGGCTCACGCCGATGATGCGACCCGGGAGGAGACGCTTGAATTCGTCGCGAGTGGCGAAGAACGCCGCGTGCGGCCCGCCGTAGCCCATCGGCACACCGAAGCGCTGGGCGCTGCCGATCGCGATGTCGGCGCCCCACTCGCCCGGGGGCGTGAGCAGCGTGAGCGCCATCAGGTCGGTGGCGGCGGTGACCAGCGCACCAACCACATGGGCGCGCTCGCAGAACGCGGAGTAATCCACGATTGCGCCATCGGTGGTCGGATACTGGATCAGCGCACCGAAGAAATCGGTGGTGAGCTCTGCCGACATCGCCTCGCCGACCACGATCTCCCAGCCCCTCGACTCGGCACGCGTCTGCACCACTGCGATCGTCTGCGGATGACAGTCGCTGGCCACGAAGAACTTGGTGCGCGCGCCCGTCACGGCGCCGTGCGACAGCGCCATCGCTTCGGCCGCCGAGGTGGCCTCGTCGAGCAGCGACGCATTCGCGATCGGCAGGCCGGTGAGGTCGATCACCATCGTCTGGAAATTCAGCAGCGCTTCGAGACGGCCCTGCGCAATCTCGGCCTGGTACGGCGTGTAGGCCGTGTACCACCCCGGATTCTCGAGCACCGTGCGCTGGATGACGGCCGGCACGATCGTGTTGTAATAGCCCTGACCGAGATACGACGTGTGCACCTCGTTCTTCGCGGCGATCCCCTTGAGGCGTGTGATCGCCTCGAACTCGCTCTCGGCCGGCGGCAGATCCAGCAGGCGGCGGAAGCGGATTGCCTCGGGAATCGTAGCGTCGATGAGTGCATCGAGCGTTGGGTAGCCGAGCATCTCGAGCATCGAGGCGACTTCGGCCGGCGTGGGGCCGACGTGGCGCTGGATGAAGCTCCCCGCATCATCGAGGGCAGCCGGTGTGGCGGAGGCGGAGCGAACGGGAACGGCCATGCGGCTAAACTCCACAGGGCGCCGGCGCGCGCGCCCGATCGTCAGATTGGTATCGGATGGCGGTACCGGCGGGGTTTCCGTCCGGTATCCATGAAACATAATCCCCAGAGCGACCACAGCGGTGGCCGATCCTTCCCTCCTGCCAGCCGACGTGACACCCCACGCCCTCTGGAGCAACACCATCCAGTTCATGTCCGGCCCACCGCGCGACGCGGAGACCAACATGGCACTGGACGAGGCCATGCTCGCCGTCGCCGCCGAGTCAGGCCACACCCTCCTTCGGCTGTACAGTTGGGATCGCCCTTCCGTTTCCTTCGGGCGCAACCAGCGGTGCGACGGGGTGTATTCGGCCGCGCGGTGCGCTGAGGCAGGCGTCCCGGCCGTCCGGCGCCTCAC
>JBBSCZ010000040.1:0-16966 GCA_038249795.1 Gemmatimonadales bacterium
GGTGCTGGTGGCGGTGCCGGTCACGCTCGCGCTGACACTGTTCGTGTACTACGCGCTGGGCTACACGCTCAATCGCATCACGCTCTTTGCACTGATCTTCTCGATCGGCATTCTCGTGGATGACGCGATCGTGGTGGTGGAAAACATGTACCGCCACCTCGCGATGGGCGACCGAAGTCCCGAAGTCGCGTCGATCGAGGCGGTGGACGAAGTGGGGAATCCGACGATCCTGGCGACCTTCACGGTGATCGCGGCGATTCTGCCGATGGCGTTCGTGAGCGGCATGATGGGCCCGTACATGCGCCCGATCCCGGTCGGCGCCTCCGTCGCGATGCTGGCGTCGCTGGCCGTCGCCTTCATCGTCACGCCCTACCTCGCCTATCGCCTGCTGAAGGGCCATGTGGCGAAGAGTGGCGGCACGCCGGCGCACGATGCGGCCGAGGGCGGGCGAGTGGACCGTATCTACCGCCGCATCATGCTGCCGCTGATGAACAATCGCGGGACGCGCCTCGGCTTCTATGCCGGTGTGATCGCGTTGCTGCTCGGCAGCATGGCACTGGTGCTGGTGAAGGCGGTGCAGGTGAAGATGCTGCCCTTCGACAACAAGAGTGAATTCCAGGTGGTGCTCGATTTCCCTGAGGGTACCACGCTCGAGACCAGCAATCGCGCGGCGTCACAGATTGCGACGGCACTGGGCTCGGTACCTGAAGTGATCAGCACGCAGGTCTACACCGGCACCTCGGCGCCATTCAATTTCAACGGCTTGGTGCGGCACTACTTCATGCGCAGCGGCAGCAATGTGGCCGACGTGCAGGTGAACCTGCTGCCGAAGGGAGAGCGGAAGCGCCAGAGTCACGCGATTGCGGTGGCTGTGCGTCCGATGATCGACTCGATCGCGCAGCGCTACGGTGCGTCGGCGAAGGTGGCCGAGATTCCGCCAGGGCCGCCGGTGCTGTCGACGTTGGTGGCCGAGGTGTACGCGGCGGACGACTCCACGCGCCTGGCTGCGGCCACGGCGGTGAAGGCGGTGTTCGCCGCCACGGCCGGTGTGGTTGATGTGGACTGGACCGTGGAGGCGCCACAGGTGCAGCAGTCCTTCCGCGTGGACCGCGTGCGGGCGGCGGCATCGGGAGCCAGCGTGGAGCAGATCACGCAGGCGTTGTATCTGGCACTGTCCGGCGCAACGGCGACCCTCGCCAGTTCACCCACCGCGCGTGAGCCGATCGCGATCGTCCCGCGCCTGCCACTCGGTCAGCGCTCGAGCATCGAGCAACTGCTGGCAATGCCGGTCGCCACGGCGCAGGGACCGCAGCCGCTGGCGCGATTCGTCACCGTGGAGCAGGGCACGCGCAATCAGTCGCGCGTGCGGAAAGACCTGCGTCCCGCGATCTACGTCACTGGCGACGTGGCGCGCGAGATCGAAAGTCCGGTGTATGCGATCCTCGACATGAACCGCCAGATCGATGCGCTGCGCATCAACGGCGCGAAGATCGCACGCTACAACGCCACTCAGCCCGACGACCTGCGCGAGGTGGCGATCAAGTGGGACGGTGAGTGGCAGGTGACGATCGAGGTGTTCCGGGATCTGGGCATCGCATTCGCGATCGTGCTGCTGCTGATCTATGTGCTGGTGGTGGGGTGGTTCCAGAGTTTCTCGATCCCGCTGGTGATCATGGCGCCAATTCCGTTGACACTCGTCGGCATCCTGCCGGGGCATGCGATCAGCGGGGCCTTCTTCACTGCCACCAGCATGATCGGCATGATCGCGCTGGCCGGTATCATCGTCCGCAACTCGATTCTGCTGGTCGACTTCATTCAGCTCGAGGAGGCGCGTGGACGTTCGATCGCCGACGCGGTACTGGAAGCCGGTGCGGTGCGATTCCGCCCCATCGCGCTGACCGCGGCAGCGGTGGTGGTGGGCGGTCTGGTGATGGTGCTCGACCCGATCTTCCAGGGCCTCGCCGTGGCCCTCATGAGCGGCGCGATCGTGGCGACGATGCTGACGATGGTGGTGGTGCCTCTTCTCTACTGGGAACTCAAGCGAGGTAAGTCCAATGTGTAACGACATGGTCATCCGGCGTGTCGCCGGCGTTTTCATCCTGCTTTCGGTGGCGCTCGGCGTATGGGTGCACCCGGGGTGGCTCGGCTTCACGGCCTTCGTAGGATTCAATCTGCTACAAAGCAGTCTCACCGGCTTCTGTCCGCTGGAGCGGATCCTGGGTCGCTTCGGCGTGTTGGGTTGTCGCCCGCACGGGGCGAGCCGGTAGCGAGTGGGGCGGTGGCGGAATGCCGATGTCCGGGTACGCCCGGCGTCCGCCATCGCTCAGCGCGTCGTCACCGGCGCGACCGAGATGTTCTCGACGTACAGGGTCAAACCGTGATTGACCCGCAGCCCTACGATGCCCTCGGTCGGCATCTCCGTGCGGGCGGCGTCCAGCACCTTCGTCGCGCCCACCCACATCGTCACGCGATCACCGATCGCCTCGACCACCAGCCGGTACGCGACGCTGCTGCCGGGCACGCCCGGCTTCCAGACTGGGATCGCGCCATTCGCGGCCCAGTCACGCACGGTGCGAGTGTTCTCCCCGTCGCGCACCTTGAGCAGCGCCTTGCCATCGCGACGGACCAGCGCATACGCGTAGTGCGGCGCGACACCATTCAGATCGCGGCCGCCGAAGAGCAGACCGAATCCTTCCGCACGGGCACCGGGATCGAACAGGTGGATCGTGGATTCGAGACGCCAGTTGCCGCTCGCGCGCATCGTGCCGTCGAACAGAATCGTGGCGGGCCCGGTTGCCACCTGAAAGCCGGGTTTCCTGATCGCCGTCGTGACATCGTTGCGGTTGCCGCCGGCGTCGGCACGGATGGTCCAGCCTGTTGGAAGGCCTGCGCTCTGCGCAAAAACGATCGCAGAACTCAGTGGCATCGCGATCAGCACTGTCAGGGCCGCGACGCTGGCACGAAGGCTCGCGCTTCGCCGGTTAATTTGCAGGATTCTCATACTTGGCAACCTCGGCGGAACGAGACCGGGGCGCAACCGGGTTCAGCGCGTCGAGGTCGCTGCTCACTGACGACTGAACCACGAAACCACGCAATTGCAGCGGTCGCATCACGGCAGCATCGCACAACGCACAGGCCTTTGCGGTGTATACACGATCAGGGAGAAGAACCGCGCGGCATCGCACGCGTCGTTCGCACCTTTCTTCTGCGATCGAACTGCTGACGCGCCGCTCTACCTGCGGTGGTGCGCGGCGCGTGCGCACCATGGACACCTGAGCTGATCACGAAATGAACCGGACCCGAGCTGCAGTCATCACCGCCATCATCTGTGCCGTCGGCGCCGGAGGATTCTGGTTCTACCGGAACGCCGATGCACGCAGCGCGCCGGTGTTCCGCACCGCCGAAGTGGAACTTGCGACGCTCGAGTCGACGGTTTCCGCCACCGGCGCATTAGGCGCCGTTCGCACGGTGCAGGTCGGCACACAGGTGTCGGGGCAGGTGTCCGCACTCTACGTCGATTTCAATGACAAGGTGAAGAAGGGTCAGCTACTGGCCCGCATCGATCCGACGTTGCAGCAACAGGCCGTGGCCGAATCGCAGGCCGCCCTCGAGCGCGCCGACGCGCAGCTCGCGCAAGCCAAGGCCGAATACGACCGCAACAAGCAGCTCAACGAAGCGCAGGTGATCACCGCCTCGGAGTTCACGACGATCGAAGTCACCTATCGTCTGGCGCAGTCGAACGTGCGCTCGGCGCAGATCAGTCTCGATCGCACCCGTCAGAACCTCGCCTACACGTCGATCTACTCGCCCATCGACGGCGTGATCGTGTCGCGTGCGGTGGAGCTGGGTCAGACGGTGGCCGCCAGTCTTTCGACGCCGGAGATCTTTCGCATCGCCGAGAGCCTGACGGAGATGCAGATCCTGGCTTCGGTGGACGAGAGCGACATCGGCCGGATCGCGGTGGATCAGCCAGTGACGTTCACCGTCTCGGCTTTTCCTGCACAGACCTTCCGTGGAGAAGTGCAGCAGAAGCGTTTGCTCTCGGCGATCACCGAGAACGTCGTCAACTATACGGTGGTGGTGGCGGTGGCCAACACCGACGGTCGCCTGCTGCCCGGCATGACGGCGACGGTGAAGTTCATCACCGGCAAGGCGGCCGACGTGATGGCGGTCCCGAACTCGGCGCTGCGTTTCGCGCCGACAGCCGAGATGCTCGGCGCTGACAGCGGCCAGCTTACCATGCGGCGTGATACCGGTGCGTCCGGACGCGGTGCTGCTGCGCGCAGTGCGGCTGGAGCAGCGACTGCTGGCGCACCAAGAGCCGCAGGAGCGTCGCGTCGTCGGCCGTCATCCGACTCCAGCGGTACGCTCTGGGTGCTCGATTCGGCGGGACGTGTGCGCCGCGTTCGCGTGCGCACCGGCATCACCGACGGGCAGCGGACCCAGGTGACGAGTCGCGATCTGGTTTCAGGTGCGCAGGTCGTGATCGGCATCACGGCGCCCGGTGCTGCCACCAGTGGTGCAAGCTCGAACCCATTCCAGCAATCACAGCCTCAGAGTCGCGGCCGAGGAGCGTTCTGATGGCGGGTACCGCGCAGCCCGACGGTGGGACTCGGCCCGTCATTCAGCTGACCAGGGTCGTCAAGCGCTACACGATGGGGAGCAACGAAGTGCTCGCGATGCGGGGCGTGGATCTCACCGTGATGCCGGGCGAGATGATCGCAATCATCGGTGCCTCGGGATCCGGCAAGTCGACGATGATGAACATCATCGGCTGCCTCGACATTCCCACCGACGGCACGTACGTGCTGGATGGCGTGCCGGTCAACGGCTTGAGCCGTGATCAGCTCGCAGATCTGCGCAATCAGAAGCTGGGCTTCGTGTTTCAGGGTTTCAACCTGCTCGCGCGCACCACGGCCATCGACAACGTCGAACTGCCGCTGCTCTATGATCGCAGCCACCGGTGGACGGATCCCCGCGAGATGGCGGTCGCTGCCCTCACGCGAGTGGGCCTCGGTGAGCGCATGGATCACGAGCCGAGCGAGCTCTCGGGCGGGCAACAGCAACGCGTGGCGATTGCGCGCGCGATCGTCACGCAACCCACCCTGCTGCTGGCCGACGAACCCACGGGCAATCTGGACAGTCAGACCACGGTCGACGTAATGGCGCTGTTCCAGGCACTCAATGCGCAGGGCATCACGATCATGATCGTCACACATGAACTGGAGGTGGCGCAATACGCCAAGCGCATCGTCGAGATGCGCGATGGGCGCATCATCCGCGATACCCCGGTCGTGGATCGCCACGATGCCGCCGCTGATCTGGCACGCCTGAAGGACACACAGCCGGTGGAGGCCGTCGCATGAAGAAGACCACGCTGTTCAAGGTCGCGAGTCAGAGCATCATCAAGAACAAGCTTCGCACCATGCTGACGATGCTCGGCATCGTCATCGGAGTCGGCGCGGTGATCATCATGGTCGCCATCGGCAACGGGGCCCAGTCGCAGATCGAGGCGCAGATCGGCAGCCTCGGCACCAACATGATCGTCATCACTGCCGGCAGCAGTGCACAGGGCGGTGCCAGTCAGGGGGCAGGCACGTTCAATCGCCTGACGCTGGCCGATGCCGACAAGATCAAGGCTGGCACGACTTTACTCTCGGCCGTGTCGCCGGTGCTCGTGACGCGCACGCAGGTGATCGGCGGGGACGGCAACTGGCGCACGCAGGTCAACGGCGTCTCGACCGACTATCTCACGATCAGGAACTGGGCCGTGTCCAGCGGTGAGCTGTTCACCGACGACGACGTGCGCACGAAGCGAAAAGTGGTGGTGCTCGGCAAGACGGTTGCCGACAACCTCTTCCCCAATGGCAATGCGGTCGGCGCGTCGGTGCAGCTTGGCCGCTCACCGTTCGTGGTCAGCGGCGTACTCGATGCGAAGGGGCAGAGTGCGATGGGCAGCGATCAGGATGATGTGGTCCTGGTCCCGTACACCACAGCGCAGGACCGCCTGAGCGGATGGCGCTTCGTGTCGCAGATTCTTGGCAGTACCAACTCGACGGCGGTCATTCCGGCGGCGATTCAGGAGATCACGCTGCTGATGCGCGAGGCGCACCAACTCAACGGCGGTAACGTGCCTGACGACTTCACCGTCCGTGACCAGACGGCAATTGCGGCAGCCGCAACGAGCACCACCAGTGTGATGACTGGTCTCCTCGCCGCGATCGCGTCGATCTCGCTGCTGGTCGGCGGTATCGGGATCATGAACATCATGCTCGTCTCCGTCACCGAGCGCACGCGCGAAATCGGTATCCGCATGGCGATCGGTGCCCGCGGCTCCGACGTGCTCACGCAGTTCCTGATCGAGAGCATCGTGATGAGTGTCCTCGGCGGCGTCATCGGACTGCTGGTGGGCATCGGTGGCGCGCAGCTCCTCGGCAAGCTCACCGGTTGGGCGATCGCCACACCCTGGTCGGCGGTGATGATCGCCGTCGGCTTCTCAGCGGCCGTTGGGGTCTTCTTCGGCTACTATCCGGCCCGCAAGGCCGCGTCGATGAATCCGATTCAAGCGCTGCGATACGAATGACGATCACGCGCCGCCGTTTCGCCGCCGTTCCCCTGTCCGGTCGCGACATGCCCGATCGCTCGCCCGTCGTGAAACGGCTCTTCGCGATATCGTTGGTCTGCGCCGCACTCGTACCAGGCGTTTCACGCGCGCAGGGCGAAGCCTCGACGGCACCTGTGCGGCGCGTCACATTCGGCGATGCGGTGCGCATTGCTCTGCGGCAAAATATCACGCTGCGGCAGGCTGAGAATGTCACGGCGCAAACGGCTGTCGTCGTGCAGCAGCAGCGGAATCAGTTTTTACCCAATCTGTCCTTCAATTCCAACACGTCCGGCAACGTCGGCCAGAGCTTCAACCAGACGGCCGGCCGGCTGGTGAATCAGACGTCGCAGACACTGAATGGCGGCGTCACGTCGAACGTGACGCTCTTCAATGGCTTCCAGAACCTGTCGTTGCTCAAGCAGGCTCGCTTCGGTGAGAGCGCCAGCACCGCCGAGTTGGCCCGTGCGCGCCAGACGACGGTGTTCACTGTGGCGTCCAACTTCCTCGCCCTGATCACACTGCAGGAACAGCAGGGTGTGCAGGAGGAGAATCGTCGGGCGCAGCAGGCGACACTCGAGCAGGTACAGCTGCTGGTCACGGCTGGTCGCCGATCCATTGCTGATCTCTACCAGCAGCAGGCAGCAGTGGCCTCGGCGCAGTCTTCCGTGGTGACGGCGCGACGAGCGGTTGAGCTGGCGAAGGTGGACCTGATCCAGACGCTGCAACTCGATCCGGGCGGGAACTTCGATTTCATCCCGCCGGCGGTGGATTCCACCACACCGGCCCCGCGTTTCACGCTCAATGGATTGCTGTCGAGCGCCTTCAAGGAACGTGCGGATCTCGTCGCGGCGCGCACGCGGGTCGAGTCGGCCACCGAAGCGTTGCGCACGTCGAGCGCCAACCGCTGGCCCGCGCTGTCCATGAATCTCGGCTACAATACCGGCTACACGAGCCTGACGTCGGAGAGTTTCCGCGATCAGCTGAACCAGCGCAAGGGTGGATCGATCGGAGTGTCGTTCAGCGTCCCGGTCCTGGATCGCGGCATCTCCAGCGTGGCGTCACAGCAGGCGGCGATCGCGGTCGAGAATGCGAAGCTGCTGAGCGATCGGCAGACGCAGACGGTCGCCCTCGAGGTCCGCCGCGCCTTCCTCGACTACCAGGCCGCGCTGGAGCAGATCAACGCCACCCGCGCACAGCAGCGGGCTTCCGATCTGGCCCTGACGGCGGTGCAGGAGCGCTATCGCGTCGGCGCCGCGACGCTGGTCGAACTGACGGTGGCCCGCGCTGCCCAGGTCACCGCCGCCAGCGCCCTCGTGAACGCGCGCTACAGTCTGATCTTCCAGCAGTCGCTGATGTCGTTCTTCACCGGCACCCTCGACCCCGCCACCATCTCCTTCGGCTCGGCTTGACGTCCGTGCGCTGGCACATCCTCAAAGGAACTGCGCATCACAGGGACTCGGAGACTCGGGGGAATTGGACGTGTTGATGTACGTGCCGCTGACTGATCGTGCGGATGCGTCTTGCGGAGTGTTTACGATCCGGTGAATACCGTGCCTGAGCAGCGCTGCGCCGAAGTTGATCAGCAGTCCGACTTCGAGATTGCAAAGGCGCAGGTAGGTGAGTGTCTGGGAACGGAAGATCTCTTGGTGGACTGTCGTCGCCTTGCATTCGACCAAGACTCTGTCTTCGACAAGCAAGTCAAGCTTGAAGTGTCCGGTTAATGGACGGCCCTTGTAGTTGATCCGTACTTCCTGCTGCCTTCGTACTCGATGTCCGGCCAGCGTGAGCTCGGACGCGAGTGCGTCCTCGTACACGGACTCCAGAAGCCCTGGTCCTCCAAGAGCGCGATGTACCTCGAGCGCGGCCTTGATGATGCTTCCAGTGAGCAGATTCAACGGTGTGCTCAGGTCGAGCCGATTTGTGCTGCAGTTCCTTTCGTCTTGCCGCAGTTCTCTGGGTCGCCGCGTCACCGAGCCTCCGTGATGTGTTGTTGAACTCTTCCTTGCCGCGTCACCAGATCAACATCGCAGGGCGTTCGAAGGATGCGCATTTCACCGCATGCGGCGACCGAGAGCTCTTGCGCGTCGAGGGAAAGACTGCGAGGATGCAGCGCTTGCCTCACCCTCGCACGGACGTACTCATGGACAAGTCGAAGCTTCCCAGCCGTCACGCCACCGTCGGACCGGAGCGGGCGCCGCATCGCGCCTTCTACTATGCGATGGGGCTCACGGCGGAGGAGATTCAGCAGCCCATCGTTGGGGTGGTGAGCAGCTGGAACGAGGCGGCGCCGTGCAACATCGCGCTCAAGCGGCAGGCCGAGGCGGCGAAGGTCGGGGTGAAGGCGGCGGGGGGAACGCCGCGCGAGTTCACCACCATCACCGTCACCGATGGCATCGCGATGGGGCATGCCGGCATGAAGGCATCGCTGGTGAGTCGCGAGACCATCGCCGATTCCGTGGAGCTCACCGTGCGCGGGCACTGCTACGATGGCCTCGTCGGCATTGCGGGGTGCGACAAGACGTTGCCTGGGCTGATGATGGCGATGCTGCGGCTCAACGTGCCGTCGGTTTTCCTGTATGGCGGATCGATTCTTCCGGGCCGCTTTCACGACCGGGATGTGACGGTGCTCGACGTGTTCGAGGCCGTGGGGTCCCACGCGGCGGGGACGATGTCGCTCGAGGAACTCACCGCACTCGAGAAGGTCGCCTGTCCGGGCGCGGGGTCGTGCGGCGGGCAATACACCGCCAACAGCATGGCGTATGTGTCGGAGGCCATCGGGCTGGCCTTGCCCGGATCGGCCAGTCCGCCGGCGGCGTGGGTGTCGCGCGACAGCTACGCCGAGGCCGCGGGTGCGGCAGTCATGCGCCTCATCCAGCACGGGCCGCGGCCACGTGACATCGTGACGCGCACGGCGCTCGAGAATGCCGCCGCCGTGGTCGCGGCGACGGGTGGGTCCACCAACGCCACGTTGCACCTGCCGGCAATGGCGCATGAAGCCGGCATCGCGTTCGATCTGTTCGATGTGGCCGAGGTGTTTGCGCGCACGCCGCTGATCGCCGACCTCAAGCCAGGCGGTCGCTATCTCGCCAAAGACGTGCACGACATCGGCGGTGCATCGGTGGTGCTCAAGGCACTGCTCGACGGCGGATTCCTGCACGGTGACTGCATCACCGTCACCGGGAAGACGATTGCCGAGGATCTCGCCGGCGTCGTCGTGCCGTTGAACCAGGATGTGGTGCGACCGGTGATCAACGCGATCTCACCGACCGGTGGACTGGTCGGCATGCGCGGCAACCTCGCACCCGATGGCGCGGTGGTGAAGGTTGCGGGATTGCACACACGCGTCTTCAGCGGTCCCGCACTCGTCTTCGACTCGGAGGAGGACGCGATGGCGGCCGTGATGGAGAAGCGGTACGCGGCGGGCGACGTGATCGTGATCCGCTACGAGGGACCGCGCGGCGGACCGGGGATGCGTGAGATGCTCTCCACCACGTCGGCGATCTACGGACAGGGCATGGGCGACAAGGTGGCGCTGATCACCGATGGCCGATTCAGCGGTGCCACGCGCGGGCTCTGCATCGGGCATGTCGGGCCCGAGGCCGCGATCGGCGGGCCGATCGGTCTGCTGCGGAACGGCGACATCATCGACATCGACGCTGACACCGGCAGTCTCGCCGTGCGCCTCACCGACAGCGAGCTCGAGCAGCGACGGACGGAATGGGTGCCGCGGCAGCACGATTACCAGTCGGGAGCCATCTGGCGCTATGCCCAGACCGTCAGTCAGGCGCGCTATGGGGCCGTCGTGCATCCGGGGGGGCTTGCGGAAACGCATTGCTATGCCGATGCTTGAAAAGAGATCGCGCTGCTGGTGTCGCGTGACAGAGCTCGGAAGTGATCGCGGACGACCGCTCGGACCCGCGACGACACATTTTTTGCCCCGTTGATGCACGCTTCGCCGACGCAGTCCCGAATTCTCAGCCTTTGCAGCCTCGCTTCGAGCCTTTCGCTCGCAGCGATCCTCGTCGTACGCGTACTTCTTAGCGGACGGGAGCAGGGCTCGAGGGTCGCGATGTAGCTGCGAACCGACGCCCCTCCCGAATTCATTCGGAGGGGCATCCTTGGGCACGAACAGACAAGGCTCCCTCCGCGCGCGGAGGGGGCCTTTCTCGTTTTCCGAGCCCCAGATGACGCACCCGGCACGACTTCCTGCAGCACGCACAAGCCCGCGCACCACGCCAAGACGAAGTTCCGCGCAGGCGTCCACTCCCGTGCGCGATGCCGCCCCGGCCACGCGCACCGGCGCGCAGGCCATGTGCGAGGCTCTGATCCGCGAAAACGTCTCGGTGATGTTCGGTATTCCAGGCGGGTGCATCATGCCGTTCTACCACGCCATGTGGGAATACCGCAGCACGCTGCGCCACGTACTCTGCCGCCATGAGCAGGGCGCAGGTCATGCCGCCGAAGGCTATGCGCGCGCCACGGGGCAGGTGGGCGTCTGCATCGGCACCAGCGGTCCGGGGGCCACCAATCTCGTGACGCCGATTGCCGACGCCTGGATGGATGGCACGCCGCTCGTCGCGATCACGGGACAGGTGCCCAGCGCACTGCTCGGCACCGACGCCTTCCAGGAGACCGACATCACCGGCATCACGGTGCCGATCACGAAGCACAACTATCTGGTGCGTGATGCCAGTGAACTCCCGCGCGTGTTCCGCGAGGCGTTCCACATCGCCCGCACCGGTCGCCCGGGCCCGGTGCTGATCGACATCACGAAGGACGCGCAGCTCGCGCGCTTCGTCCCCGACTGGGATGAGCCGATGGATCTCCCGGGCTACCATCCGACGTCGATGCGCGACGAGGTCGATCAGCGCGGCATCCGCGCCGCTGCACAACTGCTGGTGAGTGCGCAACGCCCCGTGATCCTCGCCGGCAACGGGGTGATCCAGTCGGGCGCGACCCGCGAACTGCGCGCCTTCGCCGAGCAGACGGGCATTCCCGTGATCACCACGCTCCACGGCCTCGGCGCCATGCCGCACGATCATCCGCTGGCGCTCGGCATGCCCGGCATGCACGGCTGGGTGCACGTGAATCGCGCCATTCAGGCGTGCGATGTGTTGCTGAACGTCGGCAGCCGTTTCGACGACCGCGTCACCGGCAAGGCGAGCACCTTTGCGCCGAATGCGAAAATCATTCACATCGACATCGATGCCGCCGAGATCGGGAAGCTGGTGCGCACGGATGTCGGTATCGTCTGCGACTGCAAGCCGGCGCTGCGTTCCCTCTCGGTGGCGATGTCGTCGGCTCATAGCGTGCAGCGCACGGCGTGGCGCCACGAGATCATCGCCATGCGTGACGAGCACCTGCCGCGGCAGGGCTACACGCGGCGCGAGCGCACGGCACCGCTGATGCCGCACGATGTGTTCGATGCGCTGAACGGCGCCTTCGCGCATCGCACCGACTGGCGCGTGGTGACCGACGTGGGGCAACACCAGATGTGGGCCGCGCAGCTGATCGACTGGAGCCGGCCGCGCACGCACATCACCAGCGGTGGTGCCGGCACGATGGGCTTCTCGCTCCCGGCCGCAATGGGCGCGGCCATTGCCGATCCCGAAAAGACCGTCTGGGTCGTGGTCGGCGACGGGGGATTTCAGATGACGAGCTGCGAACTCGCCACCATCGCGCAGGAAGGTCTCACCAATCTCAAGGTCGCCGTGGTCAACAACGGCTACCTCGGCATGGTGCGCCAATGGCAGCAGCTGTTCGAAGGGAAGCGCTACAGCAGCACGCCGCTGACTGGTCCCGATTTCGCGAAGCTGGCCGAGGCGCATGGCCTTCGCGGCATGACGGTGGAACACGCGGCTGATGCACCGGCCGTCGTGGTTGCCGCCTGGAAGCACGATGGATGTGTCGTGATCGACTTCCGCGTCGAACGCGAAGCAAATGTGTTTCCGATCGTTCCGGCCGGTCTCGCGATCGGTGACATGATGACCGCAGCCCCCGCTGCTCCCGCAGTCTCCTCACCCTCGCTCGAGGTCTGACCCCGATGGCACAGCACACCCTGATCGCTCTGTTGCAGGATCGCGCCGGCGTCCTGCATCGCACCGTCACCCTGCTGCGTCGCCGCGGCTTCAACATCGCGTCGCTCGCCGTCGGACGAAGCGAAGTCCCCGGGATCAGCCGGATGACGCTCGTGGTGGATGCCACCGATGCCAGCCAGGTGGTGATGCAGCTCGATCGCCTCGTGGAGGTGATCGGTGTCACCGACGTCACCAACGAGAAGGCGGTGCAGCGTGAAACGGCACTGGCCAAGATCGTATCGTCGCCGACGCGTCTGGCGGAGCTGGTGGACATCGTCGCCGGGTTTGGCGCGAGGGTCCTCGCTCTGAGCGAGGAGGAACTCATCGTGCAGATCACCGACACGCCGGAACGTGTCGAGGAGTTCATCACGATGATCCGTCCCGAGGGGCTGGCGGAGCTGATGCGCACCGGTCGTCTGGCGATGATGCGCGGTCGCACACCGAAGCGACTCGAGGCACCGGCGCACTACCGCGCGCAGGCCGACGGCGCGCCGGCCGACGAGGAGGTCGCCGCGTGACGCGCGTCTACTACGACCACGACGCCGATGCGACGCGTCTGCAGGGGCGCCGGATCGCCATCATCGGCTACGGCAGTCAGGGCCACGCCCATGCGCTGAACTTGAAGGAAAGTGGCTGCGACGTGCGCGTCGGACTCCGGCAGGGATCGAAGAGCTGGGCGGCGGCGGAAGCCGCAGGGCTCCGCGTGCGCACGGTGGCTGACGCGGCCGCCGAGTCGGACATGATCATGCTCCTCGCGCCCGACACCGAGCAGAAGTCGATCTACGAGCAAGACATCGCTCCCACGATGGCGCCGGGCAAGACACTGCTGTTCGCGCACGGCTTCAACATTCACTTCACGCTGATCGGTCCGCCGGACGGGGTGGACGTGGCGTTGATCGCGCCGAAGTCGCCAGGGCATCGTGTGCGTGAGCTCTACATCGACGGCGGTGGTGTGCCGGGCCTGATCGCCGTGCACGTCGATGCCACCGGGCACGCCCGTGCCGATGCGCTCGCGTATGCCCGCGCCATCGGTTGCACCCGTGCTGGCGTGATCGAAACCAGCTTCGCCGAGGAAACTGAAACCGATCTGTTCGGGGAGCAGGCGGTGCTCTGTGGAGGTGTGTCGGCGCTGGTGAAAGCGGGATTCGAAACGCTGACCGAAGCCGGATACCAACCCGAGATGGCGTACTTCGAGTGTCTGCACGAGCTGAAGCTGATCGTGGACCTCATGTACCAGGGCGGCCTGAATTACATGCGTTACTCGGTGTCGGACACGGCGGAATACGGCGACTACACGGCCGGCCCGCGGATCGTGACCTCCGAGACGAAGGCCGAGATGAAGAAGATTCTCGACGAGATCCGCGATGGCACCTTTGCGCGCGCCTGGGTGGCGGAGAATGCCGCCGGACGGCCGAATTTTACCGCCGCCCGTCGCGCCGACACGGAGCATCCGATCGAGCAGGTCGGCGTCCGGCTGCGTGAGCTGATGCCGTTCCTGAATGCGAAGGTCGTACGCCCCGATACCGGCGCCGTTGATCGTACCCCGGCCACGGCTGACGCCACCGGGTCCGTATGAACGATGACATCGTACGAATTTTCGACACGACGCTGCGCGACGGTGAGCAGGCGCCTGGCTGTTCGATGACGGTGGAGGAGAAGCGTCAGGTGGCGCGACAGCTCTCGCGGCTTGGGGTGGACGTCATCGAGGCGGGCTTCCCGGCCGCGTCACCCGGCGACTGGGATGCCGTACGAGCCATTGCGGAGGATTCGCAAAACTGGCCCGTGGCACCGGTGATCTGCGGCCTCGCTCGCGCGACTCGCAAGGACATCGAAGCAGCCGCCACGGCACTGGCCACTGCTCCTCACCGCCGCATTCACACCTTCCTCGCCACGTCGGATGTGCACCTGCAGTACAAGCTGCAGATGTCGCGCGATCAGGTGTTGAAGCGCGTCAGCGAGATGGTCGCGTATGCCGCCTCGTTCGTGGACGACGTCGAGTTCTCACCGGAGGATGCGTCACGCAGCGACGTGAGCTTTCTGCATGAAGTGTTGCGCGCCGCGATCGAAGCCGGCGCCACCACGCTCAACATTCCGGACACCGTCGGCTATGCCACGCCCGACGAGTACTTCGCGCTGATCAGCGGAATCCGCACCGAGGTGGTGCGCAACCTGCCGATCACCATCTCCACGCACTGCCACGACGATCTGGGCCTCGCCGTCGCGAACTCGCTGGCCGGTGTGTCGGCAGGCGCGCGACAGGTGGAGTGCACGATCAACGGACTGGGTGAGCGCGCCGGTAACGCCGCGCTCGAGGAAGTGGTGATGGCCCTGCGCACGCGTCGTGCGCGGTACGGCGCCGATACGACGCTGCGCACCGAGGAGATCGGCCGCGCCTCGCGCCTCGTGTCGCGCTGCACCGGTGTGCGCGTTCCGCCGAACAAGGCGATCGTCGGCGCGAATGCGTTTGCACACGAGGCGGGTATCCATCAGGATGGCATGCTGAAGAATCGCGACACCTACGAGATCATGCACGCCGAGCACGTTGGCCTGGAGGGCGGTCGGCTGGTGTTGGGCAAGCATTCGGGTCGTGCCGCGCTGCGGGCACATCTCGCCACGCTGGGGCATGCGTTGGAGGATGCCGAGTGTGACGCAGTGTTTGCGCGCTTCAAGGAGGTCGCCGACCGCAAGAAGATCGTGGACGATCGCGAGCTGGAGGTGATCGTGGCGGGTGAAACGCATCGCGGCATCTCCACCTTCCGGCTGGAGCTGGTGCAGGTGTCGTGTGGCACGCATGCGATTCCGACGGCAACGGTCAAGCTCCGCGGTCCGGATGATCGCGAGCTGGTGGCAGCGGCGCAGGGCGATGGTCCCGTGGATGCCGTGTGCCGCGCGATCAACGAATGTGTCGGCGACATCGGCGAACTGATCGAGTTTGCAGTGGATGCGGCGGCTGAGGGGATCAATGCGGTGGGTGGTGTCTCGATTCGCCTGCGTGAGCGAAGGGTCATCGCCGCGAACGGAGGGGATGCGGCACCGGACGTGTCACCAAAGCACACCGCCAGCGGCTTCGGCGTGCACACCGACATCATCGTGGCGACGGCCGAGGCGTATGTCGCCGCAGTGAATGGTCTCATCCGCATCCGGTCACGATCGATGGTGGAGGCTGCGGCATGAGCACTCCGCGCACGCTCTTCGCAAAGGTGTGGGAGTCTCACGTGGTGCGTGCCGGGGCGGATGATGCGCCGTCGGTGCTCTACGTCGACCTGCATCTGGTACACGAGGTGACGTCGCCGCAGGCTTTCACCGCACTGCGCGAACGTGGCCTCGAGGTGCGACGACCCGATCGCACCCTGGCGACCATGGATCACAGCACGCCGACGCTGGCGGTTGGTGGGCGGCTCAACGTGGTGGACCCGCAGGCGGCGAAGCAACTCGACGCGCTGGCCGCCAGCTGCGCCGAGCATGGGATTCCGCTCTACGGCATGGGCGACGATCGTCGCGGGATCGTGCACGTGATCGGACCGGAACTGGGTCGCACGCAGCCGGGCATGACCATCGTCTGCGGTGACAGTCACACCAGCACGCATGGCGCGTTCGGCGCGCTGGCCTTCGGGATCGGGACCAGCGAAGTCGGGCATGTGCTCGCCACGCAGTGCCTGCTGCAGTCACGACCGAAGACGATGGAGGTGCGCATCGATGGCACGCTGCGTCCCGGCGTGACAGCGAAGGACGTCATCCTCGCGGTGATCGCGAAGATCGGCGTCGGTGGCGGCACCGGTCACGTGATCGAGTATCGCGGCGAGGCGATCCGCGCACTCGACATGGAAGGACGGATGACCGTCTGCAACATGAGCATCGAGGCGGGCGCGCGCGCCGGCATGATCGCCCCCGACATGACCACCTTCGCCTGGCTGGCGGGTCGCGAGCAGGCGCCGAGCGGCGCCGCCTGGCGCGCGGCCATGAGTCGATGGTCGGAACTCGTCACCGACGAAGGCGCCACCTTCGATCGGAGCGTGACGCTCGATGCCTCGCAGATCGCGCCGATGATCACCTGGGGCACCAACCCCGGAATGGCGATCGCGGTGGACGGACACGTGCCGTTTGCAACGCCCGTGCCCGACAAGGCCAACGAGCGCGCCTGCGACTACATGGGCCTCGAGCCCGGACAGCCGCTGCTCGGCCAGCGTGTCGACGTGGTGTTCATCGGCAGCTGCACCAATGGGCGCATCGATGACCTGCGTGCCGCGGCGGGTGTGATGAAGGGTCGTCACGTGGCCGCCAACAC
>JBBSCZ010000041.1:0-16645 GCA_038249795.1 Gemmatimonadales bacterium
CGTGCCATCGTTGTTGAACGTGGCCGAGTGCCAGTAGGCGAAGTTCGAGTCGGCGGCGGCATCGAGACGACGCGGGTTGACCGGATCGCTGATGTCGAGCAGCAGGCCATGGCCTTCACAGGCGCCACCGGCCAGACCGAGGGCCGGGTAGACGGTGATGTCGTGGCACTGCGAGCGCTCCGACACGGCGCCCGGTGCGCCACCCGGTGCGGCGGCGAAGAGGCGATTGATGGCACCCTGCGCGGCACCACGGGCGGCGGTGCTGTCAGCGGCGCTGGCGACGGTGCGGCCGCCGGCCTTGGCGATGCTGTCGATCAGCGGGCGTACCAGCTGTGGCGGCACGACCATGTCCATCCCCGACTGGGGATTCCGCGCGATGAACGCGCCGCGAGCCTTTGCGCCGGCAAGCTGCGTGGCGGCCTGCTCCTTGTCCGCATCTGACGGGCCGTGACGCGGCGCATCATTCAGACCGGAGAAGATGTTTGCACGACCGACCACGGCAGCCTTCGACGGATCGGACAGCGGCACCTTGATGATCTCGATGCGCAGGCGCGAGGAGTTCGGATCATCGCTGTTCACGTTGCCGGCACAACCGGCAAGCTCGTTCGGCGAGCGGATGCCAGCCGAGCCGGAGACATAGATGTAGACGTTGGCCTTGTCTTTCGGATCCTCGAGCACCGTGTGCGTGTGCGAACCGCGGCAGGTCTGCACATTGGCGATCAGCTTCGGCGTCTTGATGTCGCTGATGTCGAACACGCGCACGCCGCGCATGCGGATCGCACTGACGGTATCGGGCACACCGCCGGGCATGCAGTCGGTGCGGCCGTTGTTGGCCTCGGCCGACATGAACATCAGGTTCCGGTAGACGGAGATGTCGTTCTGCGAGGCCGGGCAGCTGTACGCCGTCACCAGGACCGGCTTGGCCGGATCGGAGATGTCCCAGATCACCGGGCCGTTGTAGTTGCCCTGGATGGCATACTTGCCGGTGAAGGCGAGGTCGGAGTTGGTGATGCCGAGGAAGCCCGGCGGCGACACTGCGCGCGCGGTGACGCGCAGATTCGACGCCAGTTCCTGCGCGTCGAACAGGCCGGCCTTCAGATTGTTGCGCGGGTCGCGCGCCCAGGCCTCCGACGAGGTGCTCGGCGTCGGATCGGTGTTGGGCTTCGGCGTGGCACTGGCGCAGGCATTGAG
This sequence comes from Gemmatimonadales bacterium, assembly GCA_038249795.1. GTDB lineage: Bacteria > Gemmatimonadota > Gemmatimonadetes > Gemmatimonadales > Gemmatimonadaceae > JACMLX01. The sequence continues at coordinate 1,192 of JBBSCZ010000041.1, forward strand.
CCCCGCGAGTGCCGCTGCTGCGGCGAGTTGACCGACGCGAACACCGGATAGACCGGTGCGAGTGCGGGAGGACAGCAACATCAGTGGACCTCAGGGTTGGTGTAACATCATGAGAAAGAACAACGGAAAACTAAAAGACAACACACCTACTGCGGTGAAGGCGGGAGCTCGCCCATTTCCAGCAACATCGTCAGCATCCGCTTGATCTCGGTGGACTGATCCACTTCGACATCGGCGGCGAACTTGAAGATGGTTTCGTCCTGACCGGCGCCCGTGCTGCCGAACAGGTCGCGCACCATCGAGACGGCACCACGGTGGTGCTGCATCATGTAGATCAGAAACAGGCGATCGAACTCGCGACCACGCGCCGCATCGAGCTCCTTGAGCTGCATGTCGGTCAACATGCCGGGCATCGCAGCCATGCCACCCATGTCGTGACCGGCGTGGCTCATGTCATGGCCGGCATGGTCTCCGGTGGCGGCGGCGGGCGCGGCCATCGCCATGCGCACGGTGCCGTTGGAATCCACCGTCATCGGGTCCTGGTTCCGATCGCGCAGCCAGGACTGCATCAGGTTGATCTCGTCGGCCTGCGCGTTGATGATGCGTGCCGTGAGACGCTGCACGGCGGGCGACGCACCATGTGTCGGCGCCCAGCGCGAAATCAGAATGGCCTGGGCATGATGATGGATCATGCCGCTCATGAAGTCGATGTCGGCCTTCGTGTACGGGTACCGCAGGGAATCGGCGCGGGCTCTGGCGGTGGCGCCCGCCTGACCCATGACGAAGGTGTCGCGGGGAGTGCGCGCGGTGCCGGCACAGGCGCCCAGCAGCAGGGCCGAGCCGAGGGTGAGCGAGGCAAATCGAAGAGCGGTCATGCGGTCGGGACGGACGTGAGGGGGTGAATCGGGCGTCCGGATCAGTTGGCCCCGCAAACTACCGGGCGGGTGGGCATTCGGGGGAAGATCGGCTGCCGGAAGTCAACATCCGACACCGGAGATACGCGCTGGGTTCACCAGACGCTCGTCGACGGGGCTCAGCAAGGCGTGACGGACGCCGTGCGCCGCGTCGCCCGATGTCCGTGCACTCGGGTCGGCTCCAGTCATCGACCCTGCCCGCACCTCGCGATGCTCGGCCGGACTGGCGGCGCTCGCGACTCGATGTGATCGTCCAGCCCTCTCCACCTGTCGTGTCACCCGCACCAGCACACCCGCTTGCCCACGCCCGAAGAGCTGCTCGACCAGCTGCAGATCGATCTCGCCGCCGCTGGCCATGACGAAGAAGGCTCCGGCATCGGGCGTCGCGAGTTCATGTTCTACTCGCTGGTCACCGCAGCGGCGAGCACCTTTGGCGCGAGTGCCGTGCAGGCGCAGCGCGCGCTGGCCGCTGGCGGGGTCTTGCGATTTGCAGCGGTCAATCGCGATGCCGCACAGCAGGCGATCGCCGCGCTGGGCAATGGCGAGGCGCCGGCGCTGCAGTTCATGCCGTATGCCGGTGGAACCGGTGCGTTGATGGAGAAGCTGGCGCGTGAGCGTGGTCGCGCCGCCTTTGATCGCGCGGTGTTCACGGTGCCGAAGTTCACCGGTGCGGTGCCCACCAACCCCGACGACATCGCCTTCCTCCCCGCGCACCGCCTCTCGGCGATGCTCCGCGAGCGCAAGATCACGTCGGTCGCACTCACCGACATCTATCTCACTCGCATCAAGCGGCTGAACCCGACGCTGCTCTGTGCCGTGACGATCATGGAAGAATCGGCACGGCGCGAGGCGGCGCAGGTCGATGCGGAGATCAAGGCCGGCAAGTACCGCGGCCCGCTGCACGGCCTGCCGTATGGCGTGAAGGACCTGTTCAATACGAAGGGCGTGCCGACCACGTGGGGCGCACTCGATTTTCAGGATCGCATCATCGATGAGGATGCCGAAGTCGTGGTGCGCCTCCGCGATGCCGGCGCCGTGCTGATCGCGAAGCTCGCCACCGGCCTCTTCGCGCAGAACGACCAGTGGTTCCGCGGACGCACGAACAATCCGTGGAATCTCGTGCAGGGCTCCAGCGGATCATCGGCCGGTCCCGGATCTGCGACGGCTGCCGGATGCGTGGCATTCTCGATCGGTACCGAGACACAGGGCTCGATCGTGTCGCCAGCGATCCGCAACGGCATCAGCGCGCTGCGGCCCACGTTCGGTCGCGTGAGCCGGCAGGGCGGCATGGTGCTGGCGTGGTCACAGGATCGCGTCGGGCCAATGTGCCGCACGGTGGAAGACTGCGCGATGGTCTTCAACGCAATCCACGGCATGGATGAGAAGGACCCGTCGACCGTCACCACGCCGTTCAACTTCGATCGCAAGACCAGACTGGCGGCGCTGCGCATCGGTGTCGATCCGAATGCGCCGAAGGAGTTCGTCGACACGCTGACGTCGCTTGGCATGGTGCCGAAGCCGATCGGCGCCCGTCCGACGGTGGCCGGCCTGGCCGGTGGCGGATTGAACGTGGAGTACGCCGCCGCCTTCGATTCGTACGTGCAACGGAAGGCGAAGGAGATCGGTCTCGATCTCACCGCACTCCCCGAGCCGCCGCGTCCTGGCACGCCACCGGCCGCTCCTGCCAGCCCGATGGCGCCGGCCGACTGGAATCCGCGCTTCGTGGCCGGTCGTACGGTGCGCGCATTCGACTTCCTGCAAAATCAGCGTCGTCGCTACATGCTGATCTCGGCCTGGGGCGAGTTCATGCGCGATCTCGACATGTTCATCGCCGCACCGAGCGCCGATGTGGCGGCGAATGCGCAAACCGGCCACCCGTGCGTCGTGGTGCCCTACAAGTTCGATGTGCCAGCGCAGGGCGGTCCTTCGCGCGCGCCGGTCGCGCCCGCCACGCCAACCCTCGGCCCGCAGCCGATCTGCGCGACGATCGTCGGCGCACTGTACGAGGACGACAAGATTCTGTCGGTCGCACACCAGTTCCAGCAGGCGACCGACGTGCACACGAGGAGGCCACCGTTGTGACCGACGCGTTTCGCGATGCGACCGCCGACGATGCAGCCGACGTGGTTGGCATTTGCACCTGGCGTGTTTCAGCGCCGTGTCAGTAGATGCTGCCGGTGGATGACGTGAGTATGCCAGCCATCGTGCTGAGCGTGTAGGGCACGGCATCGGCCGTACTCCAGGATGCAACGCTGAACTGCCCTCCGACTGGGACGTGATGCACGAGCACGGGCGTCAAGGTGAGCGCGGTGTCTGCGACGCAGATGCGGGACGTCGGGGTTCCCACGCGCAGGAAGTACACACCCGCACCTGCACCGAACACCGTGCCCGTGCCGCGCGCTGAGATGCCGAGCGCGGAGCCTTCGTCGATCGCGATGCCGCGCGGTGCCGTCGACCAGCCATCCTGCTGCAGTCGCGCCAGAAAGGTCAGCGATCGTCCGAGTCGGTTCCGCACCACGAAATGCGAGTCGGTGATCAGATTCTTCAACACGGGGACGGTGAACACAGCGCGCGCGAACGTGGCGCTCGAGTCATACGGATTCGCGAGCAGCGCTGCCGAGGTCGCCGAGCGGTTCAGCGCGGAGTACGCATACTCTCCCATCACGGCAAGTCCGGCACTCGTCCCGCCGATGGGGTATCCCGCCGCCACGCGCGCATTCACTGCCGCCTGTAGCGTGGTGCCGGTCCAGCGCGTCACGTAGGTCGATTGATCGCCACCGGCCAGAAACACGACCTCCGCCTTCGCGATCGCATCGCGGACGTAATCACTGTTGGCGCCCTCGGTCGTGCCGATGACGATCGAGGTGACGGAGTTGGCGCCACGATCCATCAGATATCGGTTGTACCCATCCGATCCGCTGGTGCGCAGCACCACGACGTCGCCAAATTCATTGGCGTCGCGCGTGCCGCCTTGCGCGAGCAGCCATCGCATGCCGGCGTCGCTGTCGGTACCGCCACCGGCCAGCAGCGCTCCACCGAGCGGCGTCGTGACTGCGTCATCGGTGCTCCCGGAAGTGTAAGCGGTATACCCCGGTCCGGACTGCCCCGTTCGAAGCGTTGGTGCTGCGGACGGTGGAACCGGCACCGTGCTGCAGGCGGCGACGGTGCAGGCCGCGATGAACACTGGAAAGAGCCGAAGTGACACGAGGCGATCCGGAAGACGAGAGGACGAGGACGAATAATTCAAGGCAATATGTGATGATTGCGGCTGATCATGACGCGGTCTCCCGACCGAGAACGTCGACGAGCACGTGAGACCAAGACCCTGCTGCCGCCGCACGCCGCCTCGTATTAACGTATGTCAAGGTGCGTCGCCTTTCGCGACCGATACTTACAACGGAGAGCAGCTATGCAGATCACGGACATTCTCGCGCAGATGGGCGGCCTGCAGTCCATGGCGAAAGAGCTTGGCATCAGCGAGAGTCAGGCGGCGAGCGGTGCTGCTGCCCTCGCTCCAGCCATTCTCGGTGGCCTGAAGAAGCAGGCGCAGTCAGACGGCGTCGCAGGCCTGGGTGGGCTCCTGAGCCGACTGGGCGGCGGCGGTCTGCTCGACTCGGTGCTCTCGCCGGAACCGACCGACGTGGGGAAGGGGAACGATCTGCTCGGCCAGATCTTCGGCTCGAAGGACGTCAGCCGCACGGTGGCCCAGAGCGCATCCACGCAGTCGGGTGTCGACGCCGGCGTACTGAAGAAAATGCTGCCAATGGTGGCGATGCTCGTTGCCGGCTACATGGCCAAGCGCAATTCCACCGGCGATGCACCGACCCGGGATGCAACCAGCGGCGGTGGCCTGAGTGGCATGCTCGGCGGACTGCTCGGCAGCGCGATGGGCGGCAGCGCTGCGTCCCCTGCTGGCGGTACCGGTGGCCTCGCGTCGATGCTCGACATGAATGGTGACGGCAATACGCTCGACGACATCATGCGCATGGCCGGCAAGGTGATGAAGTAGCTCCTTGACCACCGCAAGGACTTCAACGTTCGAGGGAGCCGACGTTCAAGGGGTCCGTTCAAGGGGTCCGAGTCCTTGAAGGGTCCGTTCAAGGGGTCAGAGTCCTTGAAGGGTCAAGGACTCTGACCCCTTGATGGGACGCGTCCGGCAACCGCAATCGATCAGGCGTGCTGTGCCCAGATCTTGTCGCCGGGCTGATAGTCCACGCACGGATCAAAACGGCCCGGCGTCTCGATGTAGCGCATCGCCTGCGTGTAGCCGATCTCCGAGGTGAAGAAGCCGGTCATGGTGAGCTCCTTCATCATGCGGAAGTAGTGCTGCCGTTCGTCCGGCTTGCGCGTCTTCTGATACGCATGCTGCTCCTTGTCCAGCGCCGTCAGCAGCGCGGTGCGCTGCCCGGCGGAGGACGAGACGAAGGTCGCACCGCCATTGGCCTTCTGACTGGCCGCATCGAGCGCCTTCATCCCCTCACGGAACACCGTCTGGTCCTCGGGCGAGTAGCTGTCCGTGACGATGATCGCCATGAACGCACCAGTCTTGGCGGCCTTCGCGCCCGGAGACTTCGGCGTGTCGGGCAGAATCGTGTCGGCCACTTCGTCGAGGAACGCTACGTCCGCGGCCGAGAACGAGCCGACGCCGCTGGCCGCCGCTGCCCCGCGGTCCTTTGCGCAGGCCGTCAGGAAGCCCGACCCGCTGCCGATCAGCGCCACGCCGCCGAGCATCACGCTCACGCGCCTAACCGCTTCACGGCGATCGATCAGGGACTGCTGTTCCTCAGAATTCGTCGTCATGCTGATGCCTCGCAGGGTTGCGGTGTCCATGACACCGGGGACTGGCTCGATGAACGGACCCGCATCACAGGTTGCGCTTCTTGAGCTCACTGACGGCGAAGTCCGCCGCCCGTGCGGTCAGCGCCATGTACGTCAGCGACGGGTTCACACAGGATGCCGAGGTCATCGCGGCACCGTCGGTCACGAACACGTTCGGTGCGTCCCACACCTGATTATTCGCATTGAGCACCGATGTCTTCGGGTCGCGGCCCATACGCGCCGTGCCCATCTCGTGGATGCCCATGCCCGGGAAATAGCCACCGTCATACGTACGCACGTTCCTGACGCCGGCGGCTTCGAGCATCTCGGCCATGTCGGCGGTCATGTCCTTGCGCATCTTCAACTCGTTCTCACCGATCGCGACGTCGAAATTGAGGACCGGGAGGCCCCACTTGTCCTTCTTCGACTGATCGATCGTGACCTTGTTGTCGTGGTTCGGCAGCATCTCGCCAAAGGCGGTGGCACCGATGGTCCAGCTGCCGGGCACCGTCGCAGCATCCTTGTAGTCGCCACCGATGCCCAGCTCGGCCACCGCGCGGCCCCACTCCTCGCGGCTCGCACTGCCCTGATAGCCAAAGCCGCGCAGGTAGTTGCGCTTGTCGGTGCCGACGTTGCGATAGCGCGGGATGTAGAAGCCTGTCGGACGACGGCCGTACATGTACTTGTCCTCCAGACCCTCGATGTCGCCGTTGGCGCCGAGTCGGAAGTGATGGTCCATGACGTTGTGGCCCAGTTCACCCGAGCTGCTGCCAAGACCACCCGGCCAGATGTCCGTGGCGGAACGCATCAGGATCCAGGCGGTGTTCAGCGCCGAGGCGTTGACGAAGATGATCTTCGCCGTGTAGTCGATCGTCTTTTCGGTGACGGCGTCGATCACGCGCACGCCCGTGGCGCGCTTCGAATCCTTGTCATACAGGATTTCCGTGACGATCTGATACGGCACCAGCGTGAGATTGCCCGTGGCCATGGCGGCGGGCAGCGTAGACGACTGCGTGCTGAAGTAGCCGCCGTAGGGACAGCCGAGCCAGCAGGCATTGCGCGACTGACACTTCACGCGCGCCTGCAGATTCTCGGTCAGGTTGGCGGTACGGCCCGGGATGATGCGGCGTGTGCCACCGAAGAGCGTCTTCAGCTTGCCGGCGACGAGTTCTTCGCCGCAATTCAGTGGCATGGCGGGCTGGAACTGGCCATCCGGCAATTGCGGCAGGCCTTCCTTCGATCCGGAGATGCCGGCGAACGTCTCGACGTAGTCGTACCACGGTGCCAGATCGTCGTAGCGGATCGGCCAGTCGACGGCGATGCCTTCCTTCGCGTTCGCCTCGAAGTCCTGCGCGCTGTGGCGGTAGCTCTGGCGACCCCACAGCAGCGAGCGGCCACCCACCTGATATCCACGATACCAGTCGAAGCGCTTCGTCTCGGTGTAGGGGGAGTCCTCGTCCTTGACCCACCAGTCGAGATTCTTCTCGTTCAGCGGATAGTCGCGCTTGAGAACGGGATAGTGCGACTCCATCTCCTTCGTGCGTCCGCCGCGATGCGGATAGGCCCATGGCGGCTTGGTGGCATTCACGTAGTCCTTGATGTGCTCGACGTTCTGACCACGCTCGAGCATCACGACCTTGAGCCCCTTCTCGCTGAGCTCCTTCGCGGCCCAACCGCCGGAGATGCCAGATCCCACGACGATCGCGTCAAACTGCGTTTCTTGCACTACATCCTCCCTGGTCTGTGGCACACTGGGCGCCGGACGCACGCGGCCCGGGCATGGACGCTCCCGAATCGGCCTCGACGGAAATATGACGACGTGCGCACACAAGGGGACCCATCCGCGCCCGCCTCATGAAGTACGGCCTACCCTTGCTGCTCGCTGGCCTGCGTTCGCACTTCGGTGGCCGCAGACGCCATCCGGACGAAAGCCTGCACGATGTGCGGGTCGAGCTCCGTGCCGGCCAACGATGCGATCAGTTCCAGGGCGCGTTCGCGCGGCCAGGGATGGCGGTACGGCCGAAGTGAGCAGAGGGCGTCATAGACGTCGGCCACATGCACGATGCGGCTGGCAAAGTGTGTCTCGCGCGGGTAGCGGTAGAGCGGATAGCCCCCCTGTCCTTTGAACCAGATGTGATGTTCATAGGCCACCGTGGCCTCGAGGCTATGCCCCGGCCCGCGGCCGCTGAGGATGCGCGCGCCTTCGGCGGGATGCGTCTCGATGATCGCACGATCCTCGGTGCTGAGCGTACCGGGTTTCGTGAGCACCTCGGCCGGAATGCGGACCTTGCCGATGTCGTGCAGCAGCGCGGCGACGCCGATCGCCCGCGTGTCGCTATCGGAGAGCCCAAGTTCGTCGCTCAGACCCATCGACAGCATGGCGACGTTGCAGCAGTGCGTCGCGGTGTACTCGTCGACATGACGGATGTCGAGCAACGGCAACAGCAGCCCCTGCTCGCGACGGATGGTCATCGCCAGCGACCGCACGATGCCATTCGCCTCCACCATCGGCAGGGTACGGCCCGCCGCCACTTCCTGATGGATGTAGTTGACGCCCTCGAGCTCCGCCGCCAGACCGCTGGCGGCTCGCACGTCGCTGATGGACGCCAACACCACCGCAGTCGCACCGCCACTACCGCCAGCACCGGTGACGGCAACGCCGAGCGGTCCCATTCGGATAGGACCGTGCGTCCAGGCGGCTGGAGGATCGGTCGACGCGAGCAGACGAGCACGGATGGCAGCAAGCATGGACTCGATGTCGTCCGCCGTTGGTGCTGGAGCGAGCGCCACTTCGAGCCGCTGAATGCCCGCCGCCGAGAGTCGACCGCACCACTCCCACCCACGCAGCTCGGTGAGAGGCCTCGATCCCGCAATCACTTCGTTGTCCATGAACGAGAGACGCAGCGGGGCGCCGGCGGCGAGCGCATCGCAGAGCGCATGGAGCACACGCGACGTTGCGGCCAGCCGCATCGGGTGCTCCGGACCGTACAGCGCCAGCGCTGAAAACGCCTGCCCGAGTGCGGTGAGAAAGAGCACGCTGGGGTTCATGTCACGCGCTCCGAAGCCGTGTCACGCACCAGCCAGCGCGTATCCGTCGATGCCTTGACCGCCAGCGCTCGCACACGGGCCACGGCCGGGTCGTTGGCGTACACGCGCTGCAGGATCTGCAGGGCAGTGGCGGCCGTCTGCGTGGGGTCGACGAGTCTGAGCTGGCGCAGAAATGGTGTACGCCTGGTCGTGAGCCGGACCAGCCAGTCACGGATGTCGTCGCGCACCACGCTGCCGATCGCACGCACCGCGCGTGCGCGCACCGGATCGCTCTGGTCACCGGCATCGACGAGGGCCAGCAGCTGTGACGTGAGGCTGAGGGGCAGGGGGGTACCGCCGTCCGCGAGATCCGATACCGACTGGATGGCGAGCAGCACGACGCGTTCGTTTTCGTCGCGCAGTGCGCGCCGGATCGCCGCCTCGCGCGACTGCTCGCTGCGGACCAGCACGCGCAGCGCTTCCGTGCGCACCTGCACCTGCGGATGTTCGAGCAGGCGGAGGAGCTGCTGACTGCCGGTGCTGGCCTCGACGCGCTCACCCTCCTGCAGCAGCGTGAGAATGTTGCGCACGAGAAACCAGGGTGCTTTCTCGAGGCGGGCGAGCAGCTGCGGCGTGATCGCGCTGCCGAATTCCGCCAGGCGTTGCCGCACGATCATGCGGGTGCCGCGGGCCTGCGCCTGTTCGAGGATGTCGAGCAAAACCTCGGTGGAACTATCGTCGAGCACCTCCAGCAGCGCGCGCGCCTGCAGGCGGTCCACCGGTTCGGTGAGCAGCAGCTGGCGCACGGCCTTTTCGCTGGTGGCGATCCCATAGAGCCAGCTGGCCGTGCGTGAACCGCCGCTTTTCGCGACCACGTCGATCAGCTCCGGACCGAAACCGGTCATCACCAGCGCGTCGGCGGCAGCGGCGGTGTCCTCGCCGGCGAAATCCAGCTCGAGCGCCATCTGCACCATACGCCAGGATTCCACGACCGTCGTACCCAGGACCGTCAGCACCTCGGTGGAGCTGGCTCCGCTGCGATCGAAGCGCGCGATGCGATCCAGGAGCGCGAGGTGTTCAGTCGGATTGGGATCGCTCAGCTCCCAATTCGCCACGAGGTCGCGCGCGGCATCGCGAAAGCCGGCTTCCAGCTGCTCCTCGGAGTGCGTTCCGGCCAGCGCCGACATCTTCGTCATCAGACGCAGCATGTGGTGCGACATCTGCTGCTCGCTGGCCATCGCCGCCGCCTGAATCCAGTCGACCACGGCGTGGAACGGCAGCACATCCGCGACATTCGAGACGAACGCCGAGCGCATCGTGCGGTCGGCAACACTGCCGATGATCGGTGCAAAGGAGGCTCGGCCAAGTTTCGTGAGCAGGCCGACCAGCTGATTGCCGAGCAAGTCACGTGCGGCGGCTGTGCTGCTCCGGGCGGACGACGCAATGTCCGCGAGCGCGAGGGCGGTGCGGCGTGCGACCGCCGGATCGTGCATCGAGGCTCGCAGCGCTGACAGGACCTGCTCGCTGTCGACCCCCGTCAGCGCGCCGTCGACGTACATCGCCGAGCCTTGCGCCACTGCATCGTCGATCGCCGCTTCGAGCGCTACGTCGGAGCCGTCAGCACGCGAGTCGGTGTGGCGACTGGTTCCGACGGGTGCCGCGGTGCCTGCCTCGGCCAGCGCGGCGAGTGTGCACCAGAGTGTCGTGACCGACGCCTCGGCAGAGGCGGTGGCGTCGTTGAGCACGAGATGGTCGTATGCGATGGTGGTGATCACCACGCCGCCGGCACGTGTGGGCGCAAAGGGAAGGAAGTCCTTCTCCGCGGCGAGCCAGGTCAATGCATCGGAGAGCTGGGAGAGCACCAGACCGCGCTCGAAGGTGATCGCGCCGACACCGCGGCGGTGCAGTTTCGTGGCCAGTTCCCTCGCGTAGGTGCTCTTCGTGACGTACGCCTCGCCATCGACGAGCAGCGCGTCGCGCGCGACGCCGAGTGCGAAAGTGGCGCGATCTGAAAGCAACGCATTGGCGGACTCCAGCAGCCGTTCCTCCGCCGACACCACCATCGGGTGCGTCGCGGCGTAGGCTCGTCTCCGGTTGAGTGTACCGATGAACTGCATCAGGAACTGCTGGACCATGCCACTTTATGTCGCGTCGCGCGCGTGGGCGGCGGGGTGCCGGCGTCACACACAGCGACTGTCTACCCGAGAATCACTTCGCTCGTGACGTACCCGTAAGACGACCGTGCGCACCATCCGTTTCTGGAAGCCGCGTGAGGCGAGACCTTTCGCCTCGGTACATGCCGCAGCGCGTCTTCTGCTTCGGGACGATGCCGATGTCTGCTGAGTGGTATCGTCAGTCACGGGGCCGATCTGCAGAGTCTCGACCGATGAGCAGCGGCCAATGCAGGCTAGCTTTGCACCACGGCTGCACGCAGCTCCGGTCGCATCGCTGACATCCTGACGACGGCAGCGCGCGAAACATGCGGCACTGGCTGCCGAGTGCCTACTTCTTACCCGCATTGCACATGAGTGTCCTCCCCGTCCGCCGTGTGGTCATTGGCCAGAGTGCGCACGTGGCGCTGTCGGCGCTGATCCTTGCGCAGCGCCCCGACCTCGAGTTGCGTGGCGTGGTCTACACCGACGTCACGGCGGATGATCTGGAGTGGGCGGACGTCTACGTCGGTTTCCGCCGACCGCCGCTGCCAACGATGGGGAACGTGCGCTGGGTGCAGTGCACCGGTGCGGGGGTGGATGCATGGCTGCAGCAGCCGGAGCTGTCGCGTGACATCGTGCTCACGCGCACGCCGGAATCATTCGGACCGATGATCGCGGAGTGGGCGCTTTCCCGCGCCCTGGCCTTCGTGACGAAGATACCGGAACTGGCGGTGGCGCAGCGTGAGCACCGATGGGCGCCCTCGGAGATCGGGATGCTGCGTGGCAGTCATGCGGTGGTGGTGGGCACCGGCGACATCGGTTCGCATATCGGCCGGCTCTTCGCGGCGCTCGGCTGCCGCGTGACTGGCGTGTCGCGGACGGGTCGTGGGGATCCGGAGATTTTCGGGTCGGTGCACACCCCCGACGCACTGGCCAAGGTTGCGGCGACGGCCGACTGGCTGATCCTCACTGTGCCGCTGACGCCTGAGACCGAGGGACTGGTGGGCGAGGCCGTGCTCAGCGCTTGCCGCGGTGTGGTGTTGCTGAACGCCGGACGCGGTGCAGTGGTGCAGGAATCACTGCTCCCGCGTGCACTGAACGAGGGGTGGCTCAGCGGCGCCGCGCTCGATGTGTTCGAGGTGGAGCCACTGCCGGCCGAATCACCGTTGTGGGATGATCCGCGGGTGATGATCTCGCCGCACGTCTCTGGCCTCACCACGCTCGAAGGTGCGGCGAACGGGTTTCTGGAGTGCTTGACGATCTTCGAACGCGGCGACGTGCCGAGGTGGGTGATCGATCGCGAGCGTGGGTACTGATGCGGGGAAGGCTGTGCGGAGTGGCGCACTGAGCAGTGCACGGCAATAGCTTTCCCGCCCGCCGGCACCTCGACGACGCGCTGCCGACGTAAACGCGTGACCTGCCGCCGCACCTCCACCCTGCCGACCATGCCGCCCACCGTTCTCGGTGAATTTCTCGGGACCACGATCCTGATTCTCCTCGGCAACGGTGTCGTCGCCGGGGTGCTGCTGACCGACTCGAAGGCGAATGGTGCGGGCTGGATCGCGATCACCACGGGTTGGGCGATGGCAGTGCTGATCGGCGTGCTGGTCGCGATCGGGCTGGGAGCGCCCGGTGAACTGAACCCCGCTGTGACGGTGGCCAACGTGATGCTCGGCACGCGCACGATCAGTGACGCATTCGCGCACGTCATCGCGCAGTTCGCTGGCGCCTTCGTCGGCGCCACGCTCGTCTGGCTCCACTACTACAGGCACTGGGGCGTGACGCGCGACGCCGAGATCATCCGCGCCTGCTACTGCAACACGCCGGCAATCCGGGCGACGGGGCCGAACCTGATGAGTGAAGTGATCGCGACGATGGTGCTGGTGATCGTCGGCAATGCGATCGGGAGCCGGGGTGCCGCCGGCGACACGCCCGCCAGCAACTTCGGCCCGGCATTCGTGGGTGCACTGGTGTGGGGCATCGGGCTCAGTCTCGGCGGCCCGACCGGCTATGCCATCAACCCCGCGCGTGATCTCGGTCCGCGCATCGCGCACGCCATGCTGCCCATCGCCAACAAGGGCGGCAGCGACTGGGGCTACAGCTGGATCCCGGTGGCCGGTCCCGTGATCGGCGCCGCGCTGGCGGCACTGCTCTGGGCAGCCGTACGCCCCTGACGTCCCGAGACGCAGAGCGGCACACATCAGTTTTCGCTGTCGACGTCCGAGAATTGAAGGAGAACCCTTCTTCCGGACATGATGGTCATGACTCGCCTGCTGGACCGCTCGCGCCTTCTCGTCGTTGTCACGAGCCTGATCATTCTTCCGCTTGCCGGTTGCAAGAAGGTCGTCGCGCCCGAGGACGTGACCTTGCTCACGCTCGTCTCCGGTGGTGCACAGACTCGTCAGGCCGGCCGTCTCCTGCGAGCTCCGCTGGTGATTCGTGCGACGAGTGAGACGGGGAGTGGCGTCAGTGGTGCGGCCATCACACTGGTCGTGCTGCAGGGTGGCGGTTCGGTCGACTCCGCGTCGATCCGCACCGATGCCAATGGTGAGGCGCGTGTGAAGTGGACACTGGGCCCAGCCGCCACTGGGCAGATGGTGCAGGCGTCGATCCCAAGCGTCGAACCGTTGCTGGTACCGGCACTCGGTATCCTGCCCTCGGACATCGTCGTTGCACAGGGTGCAAACCAGAGCGCCAGAGTTGCCGTGACTCTGACAAACAGCATCGTGGTGCGCGTGATCGGTGGCAACAACGTCCCCATGGACAGCGTGAACGTGGCCTTCCAGATCACTGGCGGTGGTGGTGCGATCTCGCCGCAGAGCATCCTGACCAACGCCCTGGGCGAGGCGACCGCACGATGGACGATGGGCCCCGTGGCCGGCATCAACACCGCCGTCGTGCGCGCCGCGACGATCGATCCGATCACGATCAGCGCGACTGCATCGCCTTGAGCGGGGGTACCGCGTTGACGCGGTGAGCACGACAGGGCAGACTTGCCTCTCATGGCGAACACCTGGGATGTCATCGTCGTGGGACTTGGCGCGATGGGCAGTGCCACGCTGCACCGGCTCGCGAAGCGCGGGCATCACGTGCTTGGCATCGAGCAGTTCGAGCCCGGTCATGGCAACGGGTCATCACACGGCAAGTCGCGCATCATTCGCGAGGCGTATTTCGAGGACCCGCGCTATGTGCCGCTGGTACAGCGCGCATACGAGTGCTGGCGCGAGCTCGAAGCCGACAGCGGTGTGACGGTGCTGCGGCAGACCGGCGGTCTGATGCTCGGATCGCCGGAGTCATACGTTGTGGCGGGCGCACGGCACAGCGCCGGGCTGCATGGTCTGCCGCACGAGATCATCGACGCCGCCGAAGTCCGACGCCGCTATCCCGCATTTCATCCGGCGGAGCATGAAATCGGCGTGGTTGAGCCGCGTGCCGGCATGCTCGCACCCGAACTGGCCATCACGACGTTCATGGACTGCGCGCTGGAGCATGGCGCGCAGGTGCGGACGAGTGAGGCAATGCTGTCGTGGCGGCCGAGCGGCGACGGGATCGAGGTGACCACCACGAGAGGCACGTATCTCGCCGAGCGATTGATCCTCACAGTTGGTGCGTGGGCTGGGAAGGTCTACGGCGAATTGGCGATACCGTTCACCGTGCAGCGGAACGTGGCGCACTGGTTCACGCCGATCCGCAATGCTGCGTACTTCAGGCCCGATCGCTTCCCGATCTTCATTCACGATCATGGCGACGGTCCGGCATGGTATGGCTTTCCCGACATGGGTGACGGCGTGAAGCTGGCGCTGCACCATCACGGCGACACCACCGACCCCGATGCGCTACGACGAACGGTGCGTGATGATGAGGTGGAGCTGGTGCGCGCGATCATACGGCGCTGCATGCCCGATGCCGATGGTCCACTGCGCGCGAGCGAGCCGTGCATGTACACCAACGTGCCCGATGATCACTTCGTCATCGACCACCATCCGTCGCATGCATCGGTGATCGTCGCATCGCCCTGCTCCGGGCACGGCTTCAAGTTCTCGAGTGCGCTGGGCGAAGTGCTGGCCGACATGGCGACGGACACTCCGATAGCATTCGACACATCCCTGTTCTCGCTGGCGCGCTTCACCCCGGGCGGCTGACGGCGACGCGGCACTTCCTGCTGGAGAATGACATGCACGCGTGGCTCTGCGAAACGGCAGCGAGCGTCGACGACCTGCGCTGGGTGGAGCAGCCCACGCCTGCGCCCGGCCCCGGTGAGGTGCTGGTCCGCATTCAGGCCGCGAGCCTGAACTTTCCCGATCTCCTCATCGTGCAGGGGAAGTATCAGGTGAAGCCGGCGGTGCCGTTCATCCCCGGCTCCGAGTTCGCGGGCGTGATCGAGGCGGTGGCTGACGGCGTGAAAGGGCTGAAGATTGGGCAGAGTGTGGCCGGGCTGTCGAGCGTCGGCGCGTTCGCCACCCACATCGTCGTCAGCGCACTGCTCTGCGTACCACTCCCGACGGGCTTTCCGCCATCCGACGCGGCGGCCTTCATCGTCAC
>JBBSCZ010000042.1:0-16601 GCA_038249795.1 Gemmatimonadales bacterium
CAGCCCCCCTGTCAGCTGGCCGAGCGCTTCCATTTTCTGCGCCTGCTGCAACTGCGCCTCCAATGCCTGCCGCTCGGTCACATCCTCGGCGATCAGTTCGACGTCGTCGTCGAGGGCTCGCCCAGCGATACGCACGAGGCGGGACTTCGCATCGTTGGTGGTCCAGTGGAGCGTCTGCGACTCGCGGCTCGGGTCGGCGTGCCAGTATGAGAGCAACGCGTCGACATCAGTCGATGCATCGATGTATCGTCGAATCGAGTCGCCGATCGTGGAGCGGGTATCGGTGCCGATGGCGAGCCGGTTGAAGGACGGGTTGGCCTCGATGATGATACCACTCCCCGTAAGTCGACAGATACCATACGGCGCGTTGTCGACGAGCGCACGAACGCGTGCATTCTGCACCCGGTCGCGTTCGCGCGATTCTGCGATTTCGGCATCGACGACGGCACGCAGGATATCGAGCTCGTCATCGCGTCTCCGCGCGATCGGCGTGTCGCGTACTCCGGCACGAATGGTCTCCGTCAGCGCACGGACCCGCTGGGTGACGGCAAGCGCCGCGTAACGGCGCGTGCCTGTGGCGACGCCAGCAATAAGCCCCCAACTCACGAAGAGCAGCGTCCAGAGCGTGTTGGTCGCGGTCGTGGTGGCAGCGGCGGCGGCGACGCCAGCGACGAGGAGTGCGACCGGCATTCCGGTCGAATCGCGAATCGCCGCAGTGATGACGGCGTGAAGTCGACCGTCCACCACGGCGCCGTTGCGCACCGAGAGCCACGCGTTCGCCGATCGCGTGCGTACGACTGCTTCGAGCGATGGGGTGTCGGCCTCCACGAATACCGTGCACTGCGATGCACACTGCAATCTGGTGATCGATACAAACTGGATCGTCGGGTTGGCCGTGCGAAGTAGCGCAAGTCGCGGCCGAAGCTTGGGATCGCCGAACGCGCTGGATGCGACGAGCACGACCGGATTCTGGAATCGCCGCGTCAGTTCGATGAGCCCGGTATGCAGCACGGCGTTGGTCGCGGCCAGTGCCATGATGCCGGTCGCAAATCCGAAGATGACCAAGCCGATGAGTGTGAGACGTGTTGCGACGCTGGTCCCGCCGCGTGCAAGTGTCAATAGCAGGGCACCCAACGCCAGTATCGGCAATGCCGCGAGCAGGAACAGCGGTGTCCCCATGGGCGCGGGCACGAGAATTTCTCGCAGCAACTCCACTATCGTGGGGTCGTGTCGTGCGTGCGCACGGCATTCACGAAGGTCGAGGACGGCAGCCCCGCGTCACAACCCGCCATCCGCACGTGCGATGCGGTCGTCACAGGTACGTACCAGAGAAAGATGTTCGGAACGAGGCTGTCGATACGGACGCTCGCGGCGCGCATCAGCCGTTGTCTGCGGATCGAATCAACGACGACTCGCCCGGAGTCGAGCAGACGGTCGACGATCGTATCGCGGAACTCGCCTGTATTGCCCGCTTCGCCCGCCACCGTGGAGTGGAAGCGACTGTACAGATAGTCGTCGGCGTCACGCGTGTCCGGATAGCTCACGCGAAGCTCGAGGTCGACGGGCGCTGCACGATCGGTTGATACCTCCACGGCGATGCCGACTGCGGCCCAGTATGTGGTGAGCAGAGAACGAAGGTCGCTCGAAAATTCGACCGTGCTTGCAGAAGGAAGGCGCAGGCGGAGCGGCCGAGGCAGGCCCGCTGCGAATCCGGCGCTCGTCAGGAGCTCGCGGGCAGCGGTCGGATCGTAGGGAATGCCCGCATATCTCTTGTCGGATCCCGCCACGTCGGGTGGGAGTGGCCCGTTGGCGACGCGCGCCGGTGATGCCGATGCATCGGAGGCGAGTCGTGCGCGGTCGAGCGCCAGTGCCAGCGCGCGCCTGACGCGCAGGTCACTGAGTGCGGGCGTGCGCAGGTTCAGCACGAGTCGAACGACCCCCAGCGGCGAACGCCGAACGATTCGCACATCCGTTCGCGCCGAGAGTGCGATCATCGACTCGCGCGTCAGGTCGGAGGTGCAGTCCACGATTCTGCGCTCGATCGCCCGCGACATGAGGGTGTCATCCACGACGCGAACAGTCAGCGCCCCCATCCGTGGCTGAACGCCCCAGTAGCCGTCGAAGCGACTCAGTCGGATACTGTCAGCGTTCGCGGCACCGTCGCGCCACTGCCATGGGCCGGTACCGACCGCAACACTATCGTTGCTCGTGCGCGCGCCAATGAACGCCTCGGGGCTGATGAGGAGACGCGGGAACTGCAAGAGCGGCGTCGTCAGGCGCACGTCGAGAGTCGAATCGTCCACGGCCGTCAGTCCACGAAGCGCGACATCAGTCCGTCTACTGGCGGCGGCGCCATCGATGGCGTCGAGCATCCACGGGTGGTTCAACTGTGTGCGCTGCAACGCGAGCTGCCACGCTCGCACGACGTCTGCACTACCGAACGGCGATCCGTCATGAAAACGGACATTGCGTCGGAGATGAAACCGAAAGCGCCGGCCGCCGTCCAGCGTGTCCCAGTGGGTTGCGAGAGATGGCTGCACCGTTCCAGCCGAATCGACGCGTGCGAGCCCCTCGAACAGAAGGACCGCAAATCTCGCCGAGTAGTATTCGCGTGTGCGGGAGAGCGAAAACCCTTTCATTCGACCGGAGACGCCGATCTGCAGCGGCGTCTCCGGTGGCAGATCGTCGGGCAGGGCGCGGCAACCACCCGCGGCGAGCAGGGTCGCGAGAAAAACAATTCGAGAAACCGTGCTCGAGCGCGTGGTGCGCAGCTTGAAGCTCCGCGCGAGACTCGGAGTGGGCATTCACAATCATACCCCGTGGTCAGCCCGTTGTGAGCGCGTGGAAACGTTCGGATTTTGCCGATTGGATGGCGAATTCTGGACCGTGCTGATCACCACGGTTGGCGACAGGATAAATTGAAGGATGACTGACTCATCCTCCCCAGACTCCACCTCGTTGTCCCCGCGCCCGGCCGGGGCACTTCCCACCGTGATCGTGACCGGCGCGTCGTCCGGCGTTGGCCTGCACGCTGCCAACGCGCTCTCGAGGCGTGGTTGGCATGTGATCATGGCGTGCCGTGACCTCGACAAGGCCCGGCGCGCTGCCGCCGAGCTGCAGATGCCCGGCGATCGATTCGAGGTGCAGCACATCGATCTCGGATCGCAGGCCAGTGTGCGGGCATTCGTCACGGCGTTTCGCGCGGGAGGCCGCTCGCTGGATGCACTGGTGTGCAACGCTGCGGTCTACCTCCCGCGCCTCACGGAACCGCAGCGTTCGCCGGAAGGCTACGAGATCAGCGTGGCCACCAACCACTTCGGGCATTTCCTGCTCGCGAACCTGCTGCTGGAAGACCTCGAGCGCTCGTCGTTTCCATCGCGCCGCCTGATCATTCTCGGCACCGTCACCGCCAATGCCGCCGAGTTCGGCGGGAAAGTACCGATTCCTGCCCCGGCCGATCTCGGCGAACTGGCCGGCCTTCAAGCGGGGTTCAAGTCCCCGGTGGCGATGATCGACGGCAAGGCGTTCAAGGCCGGCAAGGCGTACAAGGACAGCAAGTTGTGCAACATGATCACGAGCCGCGAGCTGCACCGTCGACATCACGCACGCACGGGCATCGTGTTCAACACGTTGTATCCGGGCTGCGTGGCGGACACACCGCTGTTCCGCAACACCCCGCGTGCCTTCCAGGTGATCTTCCCCTGGTTCCAGAAGAACATCACCAAGGGCTATGTCACGCAGGCGCTTTCTGGCGAGCGGGTGGCAGACGTGGTGGCCGACGCGGCGTTCGCGCAATCGGGCGTGCACTGGAGCTGGGGCAATCGACAGCGGGAGGGGCGTGCGGCCTTTGCCCAGCCTCTGACCGCCCGCGCGAGCGAGGCGGCGCTCGGCGAGCGCCTTTGGCAACTGAGCGCGGAGTGTGTCGGCTTGGCCTGAGACAGCCCGGATCGCACCAGGCGTCAGGCATCGGTATTCCCGATGTATTTGCCAATAGCATCGGCTTAACGAAGCTTTGGGAACGTTGACCGCCGCCCCCCTTCGCTGGAGCCTCCATGTGCACTGACTCGACCGCCACGCCTGTCGCCGCCATCACGCGCCGTCGCTTTCTCACCAACGGCACCGCGACCGTGGCCGGTGTCGCGGCGCTGGGTGCGCTGCCACAGGCGCTGTATGCTGCAGACCTGAGCGAGACCGAACAGGCGGCGATCTTTGCGCCGGCGCCGACCACGC
Organism: Gemmatimonadales bacterium; assembly: GCA_038249795.1. GTDB lineage: Bacteria > Gemmatimonadota > Gemmatimonadetes > Gemmatimonadales > Gemmatimonadaceae > JACMLX01. Next base: position 4,231 of record JBBSCZ010000042.1, read on the forward strand.
CAGCCGAGGCGCTCGCCGCGCTGGTCGAAGGCAACCGCCGCTTCGTGGATGGCAAGACGATCGCGCCGCACCGCGATTTTGCGCGTCTGCGCGCGATCGCACCGAAGCAGGCGCCGTTTGCCGCCTTCCTGGGCTGTGCCGATTCTCGCGTGCCGATCGAGATCGTCTTCGATCAGGGGTTCGGCGATATTTTCGTGTCGCGAATCGCCGGAAACATCGCAGTGGCCGAACAGATCGCGTCGCTCGAGTTCGGAACGGCGGTGCTTGGCGCGCAGGTGCTCTACGTACTCGGACACACGTCGTGCGGAGCGGTGTCAGCGACGATGGCAGGCGCCGAAGTCCCGGGGCAGATCAGTGCACTGTACTATCACATTCGCCCTGCAACGCGCATAGCCAACGGAAACCTCGACAAGGCCATCATCGAGAATGTACGCAACCAGGCAATGTCGTTGCGCGATGGCTCGACGGTGATCAGCAGGCTGGTGAAGGAAGGCAAGCTGCTGGTGGTCGGCGGCGTGTATGATCTCGATACGGGCAAGGTGACCCCGGTGGAGCTTGGCGCCTGATTCAGGCAGTGCTGTTGCAGGTTCTCTCTCTCTCTTCCGCTTCGCGCTCACCGAACACATGAACGAGATTCTTCGCGTCAACCTGCTGTCACCGATCGCGCTCGCCTTCGTGCTCGGCGTCATCACACGCGTGATCCGCAGCGAGTTCACGCTGCCGAAGGAGATCTACCAGGGGTTGTCGATCTACCTGCTGTGGAGCCTCGGGCTGCATGGTGGCGTCGAGCTGGCACATGCGACGTTCACCGAGATCGCACGACCGGCGGGTGTCACCCTCCTCATCGGGTGCATCACGCCGATCAGCGCGTATCTCACGCTCCGGTACATCGGTCGCTTTGGCGAGGCGGACAGCGCCGGTATCGCGGCACACTACGGGTCGGTGTCGGCGGTGACGTTCATTGCCGCATCGACCTTCGTGAAGGGGATGGGTGCCGAGCCGGAGGGGTTCATGCCGACGCTGCTGACGCTTCTGGAAAGCCCCGGCATTCACATCGCGCTGGCCATCGGCGCCATTCGCAGCGGCGCAAAGTCGCGGCCAACCTCGGAGCTGCTGCACGAGGTGCTCACCGGACGCACGATGATCCTGCTGGTGGGCGGATTGATCGTTGGTTTTCTGATCGGTGACAAGAACTGGAAAGTGATCGAACCGTTCTACGACACGAAGGGCGCGATCTTCCGCGGCGCCTTGTGCATCTTCATGCTCGAGATGGGGATTCTGGCCGGCTCCCGGCTGGGAGACCTGAAGAAGGTCGGGCCGTTCCTGCTGGCTTTCGGCATGATCATGCCGCTCATACACGGCGCGCTCGGCACCTGGCTCGGGAGCCTCTCCGGACTCTCGGTCGGCGGTGCCACGATGCTCGGTTCGATGGCCGCCAGCGCGAGTTACATCGCCGCGCCACCAGCGGTCCGCATGACGCTGCCCGATGCCAATCCGACGTACTACCTCACGCTCGCCCTCGCCATCACGTTCCCGTTCAACGTGCTGGTCGGTATCCCGATTTACTTCAAGCTGGCGCAGATGGCGCACGGGGTCGGATGAACAGCACGCCGCTCAAGATGGTCGTGATCGTCGCTGAACCGGTGCTCGAGTCGCGCCTGGTCACGGAACTCCGTGAGCTTGGGGCGACGGGCTTCAGTATCGTCGACGGTCGCGGTGAAGGATCGCGCCACGCACACGCCAGCGAATTGCCCGGCAGCAACGTTCGCATCGAAACGATCGTGCCGGACGACGTTGCCGAGCGCATCATGGAGCATGTGTCGGCACACTACTTCACGAATTGGTCGTTCATCGCGTACGTGATCAACGTCGCGGTGGCGCGAGGCGCGAAGTACACCTGACGCGGCGACCATGACGCAGTTCTCCGGGCGCACGGCGATCCTTGGCACGCAGCACGGCAAGGAAGCGGTCATTGCACCGTTGCTCGAGTCTTCCCTTGGCTTGCAGGTCGAGGTGCTCCACGCGTTCGACAGCGACCGCTTCGGCACGTTCTCTGGTGAGGTCGCGCGCGTTCTGAATGCCGGGGACACGGTGCGAGCCAAGGCGCTTGCTGCACTGACCGAAGCGCCGCACGGCGATTTCGGCGTGGCCAGCGAAGGGAGCTTCGGGCCGCATCCCGAAATACCGTTTGCAGCCTGCGGCCTCGAGCTCGTCGTGCTCACCACGCGCGACGGTGCTCTCGAGCTGATCGGGACGGACCTGACGCTGGAGACGAATTACTCCAGTGCGGAGGTCCATTCGCTCGACGACGTCATGCGCTTTACGCAGCGCGTGAAGTTTCCGTCACATGCAGTGATCGTGAAGGAGTGTGTCGCTCACGCCACCAGCAGCGCGTCGATCACGAAGGGCATCTGTGAGTGGAGCGTGCTGGAGCGCGCGGTGCGTGCACTGCTCGAACACGATGGCTGCGCCGCGATCGAAACGGATATGCGGGCGCACCTGAATCCGACGCGGATGCAGAGCATCGCGCGCGCCACCGCGTCGCTGGTCGAGGCGGCGAACAGTCGGTGTCCGCACTGTCACGCCCCCGGTTTCGTGGTCACCGGCGTGGAGCGTGGGCTCGTGTGCGAAGCCTGCGCGCGGCCGACACGACGACCGCTGGCCGAGGTACTGGTCTGCGCGCGTTGCACTTATCGGGTGACGCGCACCATAGCCGGGCCGACCACGGCGCTAGCGGGGCAATGTGACTGGTGCAATCCGTAGCGGTGGGCCGCGGTCAATGACAGCGTTCCTGCGGTCTGCGAGAGAGGTTGCTGAAGCTGCAGCGACCGGGCTAACGTTGATCGGAATGCAGTGTGTCAGCCGGCCGGACGCAGTGTCGAGATCGCATTTTCGACTCACCCACATCACTTCGCATCATGACACCTCGTCGCGACCGAGACCTTGAGCGTACGTACACACGGGCGCAGTTCGTCGCCAAGCTGCGCCGCCTCGCCGACGCGCTGGAAGCTGAATCGGCGTTCACCATTCAGGTGGCGGGGGAGCGGCTCCGCGTGCCCGCCGACGCCGTATTCAACATCGAGCATGAGCGGGCCGACGGTGTCGAAGAGCTGGAGTTTCAGGTGCGCTGGCCTGGTACCACCGCCTGACGAGTGAACGCGGAGCCATTTTCAAACTGCAGTGGCTGCATGGGCAAAGGTGTCCCGTGCCCGTCCGCCTTCGAACGGCGCGTCCTTCGCAACGCCGTCACGCGGGCATCAACCGCGCCCACTGCGCCGAGTCGGTGTACTGCTGGAACGACACGATCCGGTCGCCGCTGAACCGATAGACATGGCAGAACGGCGCGTCCAGCGTGGCGCCGCCGTGCTTCATCGTGCCGCCGTACCGACCGAGGACTACGACGTCGTCACCGCCGTTGACGAAGTGATCGGGCACGGCGGAGAAGCCGTCGATGGCTGCGAGCAACCGTCCGAACACGCCTTCGCCGATCGCCTGGGCGCCGACGTAGGGATTCTGGTCCGCAAGCGGGTTGCCCTCGGCCTCGTGCCACTGAATGTCGGGTGCCATGGCCCCGAAGAGCACCGATGGATCATTGTTGCCGAACGCTGCATAGCCCGCCTGAATGGTCTGCGTATTCGTCATCGGAAGCTCCGGCATGAGTTGGGTTGCAACGCGTGGAGGGCAATATCTAGCGCTGCGTTACACACTCATCAAGCAAGGGCGCTGGCAATTCGGGCCGACGGCGGTTTTTGGGGATCGTCAAGCGTTTCGGACAAAGCGAAGCCGGCCCTCCTGACTACGTGCGCGAGTCACGCTGCAGGTGCGCACCAGTCCGCTGCCGGCCGCGATTCTTCCATCGTGATGAAGCCGTGACAACGGGGGCGTACCTTACAGGTTCACCCGTCCACCGCGCCATGCCTGCAATCTTGCGTCGTTCCCGCCCGGCGTTCGGCGCCCTGCTCTGCGGCGTCGCCGCGTGTACCGGTTCCTCGAAAGCGCGCACGGCTGACGTTGGCGTCGTCACGTTGGCGGGCTCGACATCCATCCAGCCCTTCGCCGAGCGGTGGGCTGAGGAATACCACGCGGGTCGCATCATCGTCCAAGCCGGCGGTTCCACGGCCGGCATCAAGGCGGCGCATGACGGCACTGCCGATGTTGGAATGTCCTCGCGTGCTTTGCAGCCGACAGAAGCGGTCGGGCTGACGCAAACGATCGTGGCTCGTGACGGAATCGCCATCATCGTCCATGCCGATAATCCCGTCACGGCGCTCTCGCTCCGCCAGCTTCAGGAGATCTACGCTGGCACGCTGCGCAACTGGAAAGATGTCGGCGGACGCGACCTGACTATCACCGTGATCACCCGCGAGGACGGCTCGGGGACCCGGGATGCTTTCGAGCAGTTCGTCATGGGCACGACGCGCGAGATCACACCAACGGCGCTGGTGACGGCGTATTCCGGTGGATTGCGAAAGATGGTTTCGCAAGATCCGGGTGCGATCGGATACGTGACCTTCAGCCAGCTCAACGCACTGGTGCATTCGATTGCGATCGACGGTGTCTCGCCGTCGGAGCCGGCGATTGCCAGCGGTACATACCGGCTGCAGCGGCCTTTCGTGTTCCTCACGCGCGGTGCGCCGACTGGTGCTGCGCTGCAGTTCATCACCTTCGTACTATCCGACACCGGCCAGCAAGTGGCGCGTTCGCAGGGACTCGCGCCGGTGGCCCTGCAGTGATGATGATGATCGCACGGGCACGACGCTGGGTTGCCGCGACGCATCTCAGCGACGGCGTGATCGAACGCTGCCTCCAGTTCGCCGCCCTCTCTGCGGTGACTACGCTGGCGCTGATCACACTGTTCATCGTGCGCGAGGGCCTGCCGGTGATCCTGGACCGCGGGCCGATGGAATTTCTCGGTGGCGTGAAGTGGGCGCCAAGCCGCGGCCATTTTGGGCTGCTGCCGATGATCGCCGGCACCGCGATCGTCACGCTCGGCGCGTTGGTCATCGGGTTGCCGCTGGGGCTCGCGGGTGCGATCGCGCTCGCCGAACTGGCGCCACTCCGCGCGCGCCGGCTGCTGAAGCCGATGATCGAGCTCCTCGCCGGTATTCCGTCGGTCGTCTACGGCTTCATCGGGATGGAGATCCTCGTGCCTTTCATCCGTGAGCGCGGCACACTGGGCGGTCCGGGGTACTCGGCGCTCGCCGCGTCGATCATCCTTGGCATCATGGTGCTGCCGACGATCATCGGGATCAGCATCGATGCGCTGGAGGCGGTGCCGCGCAGCTATCGAGATGGGTCGCGCGCGCTGGGCGCGACGCAGTGGCAGACGATCACGGGAGTGGTGCTTCCGGCCGCGCGCAACGGCATCGTCGCCGCAGTGATTCTTGGTATGGGCCGAGCGGTTGGTGAAACGATGGCGGTGATCATGGTGGCCGGCAACGCCGTGCAGTTTCCCGGCTCCTTGCTGGCGCCGGTGCGGACGCTGACGGCCAACATCGCGCTGGAGATGAGCTACGCCACCGGCGCGCACGCGCAGGCCTTGTTTGCAACTGGCATCGTGCTGTTCATCGTCAGTCTCGGACTGAACGCCGTCGCCGGTCGCGTGCGTGCCGTGCGGAAGGCTGCGGCAGCATGACGATGCCACGACTGCTTGCACCGCGTGCGGCTCAGCGAATCGCGATGTCGCTGATGTGGGCGGCAACCGCCGTCACCGTCGGTCTGCTCCTGTTCATCATCGGCTTCGTGCTCCGCCGCGGGTTCGGCACGCTCTCGTGGGAGTTCCTCCTTTCCAGTCCGCGGCATTCGGGCGCGCTGGGCGGTATCCTGCCGACCGTGGTCTCGACGATTTACGTCTCGGCGGCGGCCGTGATCGTGGCCGCGCCGCTGGGCGTTGCCGCCGCGGTGTACCTCGCCGAGTACACGCGAGAGAGCCGTCTCACGCGGGTCATCCGGAGCGGCACCGAGGCGCTGGCTGGAATTCCGAGCATCATTTTCGGCCTGTTCGGCTTCGCCTTCTTCGTCACGACGCTCGGGATGGGTTGGTCGATCCTCTCCGGCGGGCTGACGCTTGGCCTGATGATCCTGCCGACGGTGATCCGCACCAGCGAGGAGGCGCTTCGGGCAGTGCCGCGCCACTATCGGGACGTCGCGCAGTCGCTCGGTGCGTCGAAGTGGCAGTCGATCCGTAGCGTGGTGTTGCCGGCGGCCGCGCCAGGCGTGATGACCGGCGTCGTGCTCGGTATCGGCCGCGCGGTGAGCGAAACTGCGGCCGTGATCTTCACTGCCGGTGTCGCCCTGAAGATGCCGTTCTCGCCGTTCGATTCGGCGCGCACGATGAGTGTGCATTTCTACACGCTCACCATGGAGGGAATCAGCGACGACATGGCGTATGGTACGGCATCCGTGCTGATCGTGACGATCCTGCTGATCAACCTCGGCGCGTACGCCGCCATGAACCGGCTGACCAGGCGATATCGATGATCGTGCCCGAAGCAGTCGCCGATCGCGTGATGATCGACGTGCGCGACGTGACCATCAGGTACGGTACCAAAGCCGTCCTGCGCTCGGCAACGCTGCAGATCTTCGCGGGCGGCATTCATGGGATCATCGGTCCTGCAGGCAGTGGCAAGACGTCGCTGCTTCGGTCGATGAACCGACTGAGCGTTGAACTCGATGGCGCCACGGTGGACGGGCATATCGACATCGAGGGCACGGACGTGCTCTCGTTGCGCGGCGACGCACTGGCCGCTCTGCGTCGGAACGTGGGCATCGTGTTCGCGACACCCCAGCCGCTGCCGCGCACGATCTTCGAGAACGTTGCCTTCGGTCTGCGGATGGCGGGCATTGCTGATCCGGCCGCGTTGCGCGAGATGGTGGAGCATGCGCTGCGCGCCGCACAGTTGTGGGACGAGGTGGCTGACCGGCTCGAGCTGATGGCGTCGCAGTTGTCCGGCGGGCAGCAGCAGCGTCTGTGCATCGCCCGGGCTCTTGCCCTCAGGCCGCGCATCGTGCTGCTGGATGAGCCCTGCTCGGCCCTCGATCCGATCACGACGCGCCGCATCGAGGACACGCTGGTGAGCCTGACCCCCGATGTCACCGTGGTGCTCGTCACGAACAACATCCGGCAGGCCGAGCGTATCGCGGCTCGGACGACCTTCGTACTCATGGGCGAGTTGGTCGAGACCGCGCCCACCGCGCGCCTGTTTGCGGAGCCGCGCGACGATCGGACTCGCGACTATCTGGCGGGTCGATTCGGGTGACCGCGAAGATCGAGGTCGAATCGCTCGACCTGTTCTACGGCACGTTTCAGGGACTGAAGAATGTCTCGGTGGCCTTTCCCGAGCGCCGAATCACGGCGCTGATCGGTCCGTCCGGTTGCGGAAAGTCCACCCTGCTGCGCTGCCTGAACCGCATGAACGACCTCGTCGCAGGCACGCGGATCGAGGGCCATGTGCGGTTGGACGGCGTCGACATTTACGCGTCCGGCACCGACGTCGAAGCGTTGCGCCGCCGTGTCGGGATGGTGTTCCAGCGGCCGAATCCGTTTCCGCTCTCGGTGTTCGACAACGTGGCGTACGGGCCACGGCTCCACGGTGAAAACAATCGTATTACCTTGCGCACAATCGTCCATGACTCGCTGCAGGCGGTCGGCCTGCTTGGCGTCAGTGGCGCCGGGGTGGAGACGCCCGCGCTGTCGTTGTCGAGCGAGCAGCAGCAGCGGCTCTGCATTGCGCGTGCGCTGGCCACGGCACCGGAAGTCTTGTTGATGGATGAACCGTGCAGTGCGCTCGATCCCATTGCGACCGCTGGCATCGAGGCGTTGATGAATACCCTCGTGGCCACCTATACGATCGTCATCGTCACGCACAACATGGCGCAGGCCCTGCGCTCCTCACACCGCACGGGCTTCATGCTGATGGGCGAACTGGTCGAGATCGGCGACACGGCTCAGATCTTCGATGCGCCGCAGGACGAGCGGACCGCCAGCTACATCGCGGGCCGCTACGGCTGACGCCATGCGCGACCTGTGGCGCCTGCCCGAAGCTGATGGCCGCAGCGCTTCGGAGGTGCAGCTGGCGCTCATTCGCGGCCCCACGGCGACAGTCCACGCGGGGCGACTCTGACGGTACGATGATCAGCGTCGCCGATCTCGCGCGACTCGAGCGCGCTGGAACAGGCGAATCCACCCGAATCATCCTGCTGACCGATGCCTCGGCGCTGGATCACTACACCAGGTCCTGTCAGGCCACGCGACTATCCGTCGAGGGACGAGCCGCGAACTTCCAATGCAGTGAGGCGAGACTCCAGCGCGTTCAGCCGGTCTGCGACAGTGGCCTCGGCGGTCACGGCCGGCAATCGATGTGAGGCGTGGCCGGGCGTTGTTGCTGGATGTTTCGGCGTGATCGGCGCTTGCGCCGACACGGATGAACCATCGCGCGAGGCGAGTGCAAGCGCGGTCCGGCTCTCACGCGTACCGACTGCGAACGTCAGCAGCGCACGTCCCACGGGCCCCAGCCACAACAGCCGGAAGAGACGTTCACCGACGGGCATACGCAGGGGACTTCGCACCCAGAGCACCCACGCCACGCTCCCGCAGGCGAGACCGTTGATCAGGAACGCTACTCCAAGTGGACCGGTGCGCCATTTCGTTGGCCCGACTGGCTCGCGCAGATTGAGAGCGACCGCAATCGAGACGACGGCCAGCAAGAACATGAGTGCGCCGATTCGCACCGTCCTGCCCCGGTCGGCGAGGATCTCGGTGTCGAAGCGATTGGAGCGCCTCAGCGACGCTGCTTCATCCATCACGGCCCTAAAACCGCTGGTCACAGCGGGTGCATCCAAACCAAGTCGGTTCAGCCGGCGCGCATCGCCCATCACCTGACCGACGCGGGCGACGATCACGGTGGCCATGATGCTGCCCGGGATGATGAGTTCGATCCAGGCAATATCTACGTTCTCGAGTAATTGCACGAAGTACACGCCGATACTCATGCAGAACAGGAGGAGCAGTCCGACCGTACCCAACTCCCTGGCGAGCAAGCGTACCGGTAGCGGGATCTCCGGCGCGGCCCGCTGGGCCGCCTCGAGCACCTCGACCAGCGCGTTGGCCGTGGCGTCGCGTGCTGCCGGATCCTTGGCCACACAGCGGTCCACGGCGTCCGCGAGCGCCGCGGGAAGGTCGGGCCGCACGGTAGCGAGCGGCGGCAGCGTTTCGGTGAGTTGCTTGACCAGGATTTTCTGCGTGTTCTCCGCCGTGACCGCTGTTTTCCCCGTCAATGCGAACCACGCCACGAGTCCGAGCGAATAGAGATCGCTGCGGCCGTCCACCGCGTCGCCGCTGGCCTGCTCCGGACTCATGTACTCTGGAGTCCCGACGATCTCGCCCACTCGCGTGAGGCGGCCCCCGGAGGAGGACACGGTGTCGATCCTCCGTGCGATCCCGAAGTCCATGACCAGCGCACGGCCGGTGGCGCGCTCGATCATGATGTTGTCGGGCTTGATGTCGCGATGGACTACGCCTCGCCCGTGGGCGTACGACAGTGCGTACGTCACGTCGAGCATGAGTCGCACCGCCTCTCTCGCCGAGAGCGGTCCGGACCGAGTGACGCGGTCCGCAAGACTCTCTCCTTCGACGAACCCCATCGCAAATGCCAGCAGATCGTCATGCTCTTCGACGGCGTGCACCGGCACGATGTTCGGATGCGAGAAGGAGGCAGCCGTCCGCGTTTCCTGCAGGAACCGTTCGCGCAGCGCCACGTCTCCCGCCACCGCACCTGGCAACACCTTGAGCGCCACCAGTCGGTCGAGCCCGAGGTCGCGCGCGAGGTACACTGCTCCCATTCCGCCGCGCCCAAGCTCACGCTCGAGTGCGTAGCGGCCGCGGAGGCGCGCGCGGAGTGTGTCGAGCTCGCTGGACGACATGGACTGAAAACGTATGGGTGGACCGCTGGTTGTCCAGCACCGGGCCGCGACGGCGGGTTATCTCCGATGACTGCAGGAGGCAACACGAGTAAGACGACAGGCGCTGCGATTCATGCGTGCGTGCGCATCGGCATCTGCGTGGAACAGTGCCGCCATGCGATCACGCGGATCCGATTCGCGCGTGGTACGTACTGCCATACCGCCATGGCGGCCACCGGAAAGACGGCTGCCGGTGATGGCCGTCGCCCTGCAGCAGGACTCACCCGGCGCGCGAGTCGTGCTGCAGGTGCACCGTGAGCAGCATTGCCGATGGCGCCAAAGCACGCACGGCATGCGGCAGGTCGGGCTTGAGAATCAGCAGCTGTCCGGCTTCGAGGTGAAAGTCGCTGCCGTCTGCCTGCACGAGCAACCGACCTTCGAGACCGTGGATGGTGACGGTGCCGCTCGTCTTGTGCTCGGCGAGTACGCCGCCCTCGTCGAACGCGAAGAGCACGTTCGTGATGGGCGCCTGACGCATGATCGTGACCTGACGATGGCCGTCGCGCGCCGGATGATCTTCGGCGCGCAGGGTGCGCAGCGCTTCGTTCAGGTCGAACGCATGTGCCTGACCGGCAAAGCGATCGGATGGCGCGGTGCGCAGACGATCCGGTGCGGGTGTGGTTTCGAGATCCGACATGACGGTACCTCCAGCATGAGAAAGTCGTGCGGGTTGTACTCTACACTACCAGATGTCGGCCATCGGTGGTCCCGAACGGAACGAACGGCACTCTCCAGTCGAGGTCGATCTGTGCGAGGGGATGCGAAGAGGACATCGCGAGGTTGTGCCGTCGAGTATGATTCCGACATTCGCCGGTCCGGTGACTCCGGCCACGATGTGCTTCCTCAGCGCCACTCGTCACCCGTCTCGCAATCCACTAATCCGGTTCGTGCGACGGTGCCCAGCGCTTCGACGGTCGCCGTTACACATGGCGCCGAAACAATTTCTGACACGCAGGGTCCGTTGACGGAGCAGACGCGAGTTCGCGGCCTGCCGTATCCTCCCCGCTACGAGCGTCATCATGAAGTCAGCACCTGCACTGAACCAGAAAGTTTCGCGCTCCTGCACGCTGTGTCGCGTGACGTTGATCACGCTGCTGGCAGGGGTCGACGCGGCAGCCCAGCGCGTACAGCCGTTATTCGAGCTGTTCGCGACCGTTGGACGACCGGCGCTCGCCGCGTCGGTGGCCGACGCCTACGCACCAGCCGGCGGCGTAGGCGTAGGCGGTGGTATCGGTGCGGCGGTCGGCGCACTGATCGGGGGCGTCGAGATCGCAGGCTTCTACGAGCTGGGCTCGGCGAGTGTGGCCCGGGCGGCGCGTCCCAATACTCCACGCGACCTGACCCGGAGCGCGCTCGGCCTGCGGATGGAAGCCCCGCTCTTCACGCTGGGTCGTGAGTTCCGCAGCATCGTGTCGGGCAGCATCTTCGTTCAGAAAATGGACGATATCGCCGTCGCACGCGCGTCGAATCCGACCGAGACCCTGCAAGTGGCGCAGCGCGACGCGGTCGGCGCGCGCGCGGAGCTTGGCGTGGAGCATCGCGGCTTCATCGGCACCACCTGGTTCGTGACTGGCGGTGTGATGGCAGCGGGAGCAGGTAGCGGCTCCTGGAAGGAAAACACCACTCGGCGTGGTGGAATCGGCGTCGTCCCGATTGCCACGCTCGGATTGCGCACGCGCACCTGGTGACGGCAGCCCGCCTGCAATTCGTGCGTGAAGCGACACGACATCAGGAAGAGCCGCAACGCCGACATGTTGCAACACAGTAAAACACACACGCCGCCGGGAGATCATCTCCCGGCGGCGTGTTGCGTCGAGCGTGCGTTGCACGACTCAGGCGAGATCGAAGCGATCGGCGTTCATCACCTTCGTCCAGGCGGCCACGAAGTTCTGCACGAACAACGGCGCCGAGTCGCTCTCCGCATACGCTTCGGCGATCGCGCGCAGCTGCGAGTGCGACCCGAAGATCAGGTCCACGCGCGTCGCGGTCCACTTCACGTCACCAGTGACGCGGTCGCGACCCTCGAACACATCCTTCGATTCCGACATGGGCGTCCAGACCGTGCCGATGTCGAGCAGGTTCACGAAGAAGTCATTCGTGAGCATCTCGGCACGAGTGGTGAACACACCGTGGCGCGACTGGCCATGGTTCGCGTTCAACACGCGCATGCCACCGACGAGTGCCGTCATTTCAGGTGCCGTGAGCGTGAGCAGCTGCGCCTTGTCGACCAGCATCTCCTCAGCCGTGACGGTGTAGGCGGCCTTCTGATAGTTGCGAAATCCATCGGCGATGGGCTCGAGCACCGAGAACGACTCCACGTCCGTCTGCTCCTGCGCCGCATCCATGCGGCCCGGCGAGAACGGCACCTGCACCTCGTGTCCGGCGTTGCGCGCGGCCTGCTCGATCGCGGC
>JBBSCZ010000043.1:0-16508 GCA_038249795.1 Gemmatimonadales bacterium
CAGCCGCTTCGATCTGGCACGTTTCGGCATGGAGCGGATGAGTTTCTCGCCGCGGCAGGCCGACGTGCTGATCTGCGCAGGTCGCGTGCCGTTCAAGCTGGCGCCCGTGATCCGACGCATCTACGAGCAGATGCCGCAGCCGAAATGGGTGATCTCGATGGGGGCCTGCGCCTCCACCGGCGGCATGTTCGACAACTACGCGGTGGTGCAGGGCATCGACACGATCATCCCGGTCGACGTGTACGTCCCGGGATGCCCGCCACGGCCGGAAGCGCTGATCCACGGCATCATGATGCTGCAGGACAAGGTGAAGCAGACGCGCTCGCTGTCGAATCAGGCGCAATACGACGAAATCGCGATCGACCCGACCTCGCGGCTCTACATCCCGCCGGCGCGCATCGATGAGTTGTCCGAGCCGTTCGGCAACTCCGTGCACCAGACCCGGTCTGCGCCATGAATGTCGTGCTGCCGGGTGCCGCGCTGCCCGCCGGAACGTGCGACCCGGTCACACCGCGCGGCATCCCGCACCGCGGTGGCGATGTGAATCCGTCGGCTGACGCGCTCCGTGCGGAGTTCGGCGACGCCATCGTCCGCCATGAAGTCACCTGGGGCGAGACCTGCGTCTGGATCGACGCGGCGCGAGTGCGCGAGATCGTGCTCTGGCTGCGTGACACGCCGTCGCAGCAGTACGACTATCTCGTGGACGTGACTGCAGTCGAGCATCGTGATGCCGGCCTGCCCATGGAAATGGTCTGGCACGTGCGCTCGCTGCCGTATCGTCGTTTCCTGCGTCTCAAGGCGCAGATCGACGCTGCGGCGGAACTGGTGGTGCCGAGCATCGAGCCGGTGTACAAGGCAGCGAACTGGCTCGAGCGGGAAGTCTACGACATGTTCGGCATCACCTTCACGGGTCACTCCGATCTCCGTCGCATCCTGATGTGGGAGAGCTATGCAGAAGGCTATCCGCTGCGGAAGGATTTTCCGCTGCGTGGCCGCTTCAGCCGCGCCGAACAGCTGTCGCAGTCGCTGACGGCTAATCCTGAAGCGCCGTATTCGATGGAAGAACTGAATGTGGTGGATGCCTTTCACGAGTTGCCGGCCGACATGCGTGAACGGCTGCTGCGCGATCGCGGGCAGGGCTGACGATGGCGACGACGACGCGCACGGTCGAGGTCGAGTTGGCAACGCAGGGCATGACGCAGAACGGAGAGCTGTTCCGTGTCCCGCTGACCGCCGACGCCGCTGGCGTAGTGATGCCGGTGGACCTGGCACCGGGTCAGGAGCCCGACATGGGCAGCGAGCGAATGCTGCTCAACATCGGGCCGCAGCACCCTGCCACGCATGGTGTGTTGCGGCTGGTGCTGGAGCTCGACGGCGAGACCGTGATCCGGTGCGTGCCGCACATCGGCTATCTGCACTGCGGCTTCGAGAAGATCGGCGAATACCGCCAGTACAACCAGATCATCCCGTGGACCGACCGCGAGGATTACCTGAACTCGATGGGGAACAACGTCGCCTACGCGTTGAGCGCAGAGCGGTTGTTCGGGATCGAGATCACGCCGCGCTGCACGGTGCTGCGGGTGATCGCGATGGAGCTGTCGCGCATCATCTCGCACCTGGTCTGGCTGGGCACGACCGCGATCGACATGGGCGCCTTCACCCCATTCCTGTGGACATTCCAGGAACGCGAGACTGTCTACAACCTGTGGGAGAGCTGGGTCGGCGCACGCCTCACTACCAGTGCCACGCGCATCGGTGGCATGGCCGCTGATCTGCCGGAGGGATGGATCGACGGTCTGAAGGGGTTCCTCCGTTCGCTGCCGAAGACGCTCGACGAAACCGACCGGATGCTGACCCGGAACGGCATCTGGGTCGGTCGCACGGTGGGCCTTGGCGTGATGACCGCCTCGGAGGCGACGAATTACGGTCTTTCTGGTCCCATGCTGCGCGCCTCGGGCGTGGCGTACGATGTGCGCAAGGATTTTCCGTATCTCGACTACGAGACCTATGACTGGGACATTGCGGTCGGCTCGCGCGGCGATGTCTACGATCGCTACCTCGTGCGCATGGAAGAGATGCGTCAGAGCGTGCGGATCATCGAGCAGGCAGTGGCGCGTCTCCCCGATGGTCCGATCAACGTCGATGATCCGCGCGTGATCCTGCCGGCCAAGAGCAAGGCCACGAGCGAGATGGAATCGATGATTCACCACTTCAAGCTGGTGATGGAAGGCCCGCGTCCGCCGATCGGTGAGTGCTACGTCGCCACTGAGAGTCCGAAAGGCGAGAAGGGGTACTACATCGTCAGTGATGGCACGTCGAAGCCGGTCCGCTGGCGCATCCGTCCGCCGGCATTCGTCAACCTGTCCGCGATCTCGAAGATGGCGGAGGGGCACCTGCTTTCTGACGTGATTGCGATCAATGCCAGCATCGATCTGGTGATGGGAGAGATCGACCGATGAGTCTGCACGCGATTGCACCGCATGGTCACGATGCGCACCAGGCGCATGTGCCAGTGTTCACGGGCGCGCGACGTGCCGAACTCGATGAGCTGCTGACGCGCTACCCGGCGAAGATGGCGGCCTTGCTGCCGGCACTCTGGATGTTGCAGGAGGATCGCGGCTGGGTGAGTCCGGAGGGAATGGCGGAGGTCGCGCAGGTGCTCGAGCTCACGCCCGCCTATGTGAAGGGCGTCGTCAGCTTCTACACCATGTACCATCAGCATCCGGTGGGAAAGCACTACGTGCAGGTGTGCACGACCACGCCGTGCAATGTCTGCGGTGCCGAGGACGTGGTGAATGCGTTCCTGAAAGAGACGAAATGCGGTGAGCTTGGCGTGACGTCGGCCGACGGGCGCTTCACCGTGGTGGAAGTGGAATGTCTGGGGGCGTGCGGGTTTGCAACGCCCGTCATGATCAACGAAGCACTCGTCGAGTGCGTCTCGGTGGACAGCGTGAAGGACCTCGTGGCAGGGCTGGACTGATGGGCTATCCGCATCCGTCGCATCCGGGAGAGACACCCGTCATCTCGAAGTACTTCGGCGATGCCGCCGCGCGCACGCTGGCCGGGTGGCAGGAGCGTGGTGGGTACGAAACTTTGCGCCAGGCCCTCGCGACCGACCCGGTCGAGGTGCAGAACGTGGTCAAGGAGTCGGGGCTGCGCGGGCGCGGCGGTGCCGGTTTCCCGACCGGCGTGAAGTGGAGCTTCATGAAGCCCGACGGCAAGACGCACTACCTGTGCATCAATGCCGACGAGTCGGAGCCCGGCACGTTCAAGGATCGCGAGATCATGCGTTGGACGCCGCATCAGCTGGTGGAGGGCACCGCGATCGCCGCCCACGCCATCTTTGCGGAAACTGCCTACATCTACATCCGCGGCGAGTACACCGAGCCGGTCAACCGCGTTCGTGAGGCGGTTCGCGAGGCCTACGCCGCCGGCATTCTCGGCGCCAATGCCATGGGCAGCGGCAAGCGTGTGGATGTGCACGTGCACAAAGGCGCTGGCGCTTACATCTGCGGCGAAGAAACGGCGCTGATGAACTCCCTCGAGGGGCGTCGCGGCAATCCGCGTATCAAGCCGCCGTTTCCCGCCGTCGCGGGCCTGTTCGCACAACCGACCACGATCAACAACGTGGAAACCGTGTGCGCGGCAACGCACGTGCTGCAACACGGGGCCCAGTGGTACAAGTCGCTGTCGAGCCCCACGAACCCGAAGAGCACCGGCACGAAGCTCTTTTCGGTGTGCGGCAACGTGGCGCGGCCCGGCAATTACGAAGTCGGGATGGGCTTCTCGATGAAAGAGTTTTTGTGGGATCTGTGTGGTGGTCCACCAGCGGGTCGAAGCTTCAAGGCGATCATCCCGGGTGGCTCGTCGGTGCCGATCCTGCTGCCGGAAGAGGCGGAAGCCGCCGTCATGGACTACGAGGGCATTCAGGCCGCTGGTTCGCTGCTCGGGTCGGGCGGCGTGATCTGCTTCGATGACACCCAGTGCATGGTCCGCCAGATCGCGCGGCTCTGCCGCTTCTACGCGCACGAGAGCTGCGCGCAGTGCACGCAGTGCCGAGAGGGTACGGCGTGGACGGTGAAGATTCTCGAGCGCATCCGCGATGGCGAAGGCACCATGAAGGATCTGGACACGCTGCTGGAGATCGCCGACAACATGACCGGCAAGACGATCTGCGTGCTCAGCGACTCGTGTGCCACACCGGTGGTGAGCGGGCTCAAGAAATTTCGTCACGAGTTCGAGGCGAAGATTCAGAAGAATCGGTCGTCGGTGATGATCCCCAGCTTCTCCACGGCGGCGGCCTGAGATGTCGGCACCCGCGCCAATCGCCTCGGCGAATCCAGGGATGGTGACGCTGACCATCGAAGGACGCACCGTGGTGGTGCCGCCAGGCACGAATCTGATCGAGGCCGCCAAGACCGCTGGTGTGCTCGTTCCGCACTACTGCTATCACCCGTCGCTGCCGGTGGCGGGCGTCTGCCGCATGTGCCTGGTGGAGGTCGAGAAGTTTCCCAAGCTGACGCCGGCCTGTGCGACCAGCGTGGGTGAAGGGCAGGTCGTGCATGTGCATTCGGACAAGGCGCGCGAGGCGCGGAAGGGCGTGCTGGAATTCCTGCTGATCAATCATCCGCTCGACTGCCCGATCTGCGATCAGTCCGGAGAGTGCGAGCTGCAGGATTACACCTTCGCCGAAGGTCGCAAGGACTCGCGCTACATGGAGCCGAAGCGCTTCAATCCGATGGAAGATTTCGGCGGCGACGTGCTGTACGTGCCAAATCGATGCATTCTCTGCACGCGGTGCGTGCGTTTCATGGATGTCGTGGCGCAGGACCCGGTGCTGAACGTCAGCGAGCGCGGCGATCGCGCCTTCATCGGCAAGTTCGAGGGACAGGACCTGACGCACGCGTGGGCTGGCAACGTGGTGGATCTCTGCCCGGTCGGCGCACTGCTGTCGAAGGACTTCCTGAACAAGGCGCGGGCGTGGGAACTGGATCGCGCCGCCTCGATCTGCCCGGGCTGTTCGCAAGGGTGCAATGTGATGATCGAGACGCGCGACAATGTGGTCGTGCGCATTCGACCTCGCCCGAATGCCTCCGTCAATCAGCATTTCGCCTGTGAAGTGGGTCGCTTGAACTACCGCTGGATGAACCGTCGCGACCGACTCGAGTATCCGCATGCGCGCTCGACGCAGGGCCTGACGCCGGCCTCGTGGAGCGAGGCGATCACGACCGCCGCGACCGCGATCAGCAGCGCGTCGCGCGTGACGATCGTCGCTTCGCCGTCGCTGTCGAACGAGACGCTGTTCCTGCTTTCGCGCATCGCCACGCACGTCAAGGCGAATGCGGTGATGATGGTGCCGACGGGCACGGAAGCACCGCTGCCCGGGGCGAAGGATCTCGCACTGCGCGCCGAGCGTGCCGCCAATCACACCGGCGCGGGTCTGCTCGGCTTCACGGATGTGATCTCGCCCATGGCTGGTCTCGGTGCCAACGATCTCGTGATTGCCGTGGACGCGGCCGATGCGATCGCGTCGGTGCCCGACGGCGTCCGCGTGATCGTGATCGGCACGGTACTCACCGAAGCGCTGGCCGAGTCGGCCATCGTGGCGCTGCCGGTCTGCAACTTTGCCGAAGAGGATGGGACGTTCACCAATCTGCGCGGGCGAGTGCAACGCTTCTTGCAGGCGAAGGCACCACCGGCTCAGGTTCGGCCGAGCTATCGCGTGGCCAGTGAATTGGCGCGCAGCATCGGGGCCGGCAGCTTTCCGGTGCTCGCCAGCGAGGTGTTCACGGCACTGGCTGCGACGGTGCCTGCGTTCGGCGGCCTGTCGTATCGCGCACTCGGCTTGCAGGGCGGCCCAGCAGCGCTGTTGACCGAGGTGACAGGCTGATGGGACCGTTGCTCATGACGCCGATCAGCGACAACACGACGGCGTTCGCAGTCGCATCAGCCATCAAGGTGCTGGTTTTCTTTACCGCCTATCTGGTGACTGTGGCCATGCTGACGCTGGCTGAACGCAAGGTGAGCGCCTGGATCCAGGATCGTCACGGCCCGAATCGCACCGGGCCGGGTGGCCTGCTGCAGCCGGCCGCCGACGGTCTCAAGAACTTGATGAAGGAAGAGCTTTCGCCGGGCGCAGGGAATTCGGTGTTGTTTGCGCTGGCACCGGCGATCGCGTTTTGCACCGCAATGGTGGCCTGGGCGGTGATTCCGTTTGCTGCGCCGCTGCCCACACCGTGGGGGGTGGTGTCGCTCGCGATCGCCGATCTTCCGGTGGGCTTCATCTTCACGCTCGCCATCTCGTCGCTCGGCGTCTTCGGCATCACGCTGGCCGGCTGGAGCTCGAACAACAAGTACTCGTTGCTTGGCGGACTGCGTTCCAGCGCACAGATGATCTCGTACGAGATCGCGATGGGTCTCTCCATCATTCCGGTGCTGTTGCTGGCCGGCAACGTGACGATGGCATCGATCATCTCGCAGCAGGCGAACGGCGGCTGGAACGTGCTGAACCTGTCGTTCGCGTTCTTGACGTTCCTGATTTCCGCCTTCGCCGAGACGAACCGCCTTCCGTTCGATCTGCCGGAAGCCGAAAGTGAGTTGGTGGCCGGATATCACACCGAATACAGCTCGATGAAGTTCTCGATGTTCTTCATTGCCGAGTATGCGAACATGCTGACGGCGAGCGGATTGATGGCGACGCTCTTTTTCGGTGGCTGGGACATCCCGTTCACCGGCTGGGACAACACCGGTGATCCGTCGCTGCTGAAGACGATTCTCACCTTCGGGTCGTTCGCGCTGAAGGCTGGCTTCTTCCTCTTCCTGTTCATGTGGATCCGCTGGACGCTGCCACGCTTCCGCTACGACCAGCTGATGTCGCTGGGATGGCGATTCCTGCTGCCGGTCACGCTCGGATACATCGTGCTGATCGCGAGCGTCCTGCTGATACTGCAGCTGCTCGGCATCACGCCGGGATATGTGCAGACGGGGATTCTGCTGGTGGTGAACATCATCGTGCTGCTGCTCATGTTCGTGGTGTTCGACCGCGGCCGCCTGGTGAGCCCGACGACGTCGAAGATGTCTGCAGCGGAAATGCTCCGTCTGCGCATGCAGGATCGCGCAGCTTCGACGCTGCCGACAACGGTACGTCCAGCACCCGAGATGGGGGACTGATGGCGATCAACGTGAAGGTAATGGACCGGCCGGTGGAACAGGTCAGCTATGTTCGTGCAACGCTCTCAGGGCTGGCGCACACGTTCAAGCACCTGATCGATCCGCACAAGGTCACGACGCAGTACCCGGAAGAGACCGAGGCGCTCTCGAAACGGTGGCGCGGTACGCATCGCATGCTGACCAACGAGGACGGGAAAGCGAAGTGCGTCGCCTGCGGCCTCTGTCCGACCGTCTGCCCGGCGAACTGCATCAAGCTCGTGCCCGGCGAAGACGAGCAGGGCAACCGCTTTCCGCTGGTGTTCGAGATCGACGAGTTCCGGTGCATCTTCTGCGGCTACTGTCAGGAGGTATGCCCGGAGGAGGCCATTCACGTCGGGCGGCATTTCGAGAACGCCGAATACACGCGCGACGGTTTCGTGTATGACCTGGAACGTCTGACCTCACAGACGCATCCCGTGTGCGAGATGTGGGACCCCGCCGATCCGGCAGGGGAGTGATGGGCACGTTCTACACAGTGCACTTCTGGCTCTTCTCGGCGATGGCGATCATCGCCGCGCTGGCAATGGTCACGCGACGGAATCCGGTCGCTGCCGCACTCTGGCTGGTCAACGTGATGTTTGCACTGGCCGCGCTGTACGTCATGCTCGGGGCGAACTTCCTCGGTGCCGTGCAGGTGCTGGTGTATGCCGGCGCGATCATGGTGGTGTTCGTTTTTGTCGTCATGCTGCTCAACCTGGGTGAGAACGACGTGAAGGAGCGGCGCAGCATGGGCGCCGCGCTCGCAGCATCGATCATCGCTGGTCTGCTCGCCGCCGAGCTGCTTTATGTGATCCGCTCGCAGCCGCTGTCATCCGCTCCACTGCTGCCCGTGGACGAAGATGCGCTCGCCCCGATGGCGAATTCGCTGTTCACCGAACATCTGGTGGCCTTCGAAGTGACGTCGGTGTTGCTGCTGGTGGCGGTGGTCGGAGCGGTGGTGTTGGCCAAGCGCAGCCAGTTCGCGAACGAGGCCCGGTCATGATTCGCGAGGCGCTCTTCGTGTCTGCCATACTGTTCAGCATCGGAGTCCTCGGCGTACTGACGCGTCGGAATGCCCTGATCCTGTTCATGTGCGTCGAACTGATGTTGAATGCTGTGAACCTGTCATTCATTGCACTCTCCCGACTGCACGGTGTGTCGGGGCAGGTGTTCGTGCTGTTCGTGATGACGGTCGCGGCTGCCGAGGCGGCAGTCGGGCTGGCGATCGTGCTCAGCGTCTTCCGGCACTACCGCACGGTCGATCTCGGCCGGATCCGGCTGCTCCGAGGCTAGTCGACTCTCCAAGCATGCCTATTTCCAACAACGATGCATCACTCATCTGGCTCGTTCCTGCGCTGCCGTTTCTAGGCTTCATGGTGAACGGCCTGCTCTCGCTGCTGCCTGCATGGCGCGGCGTGCAGGATGAACGAACTCCGGCCGGCCGGCGCGCGCTCGTGAGCACCGTGGGGGTGGGCGTGATGCTGCTCTCGCTGACGCTGAGTGTCTGGCTCTTCGCGGCCGTCAGCAACCAGGACTCTGCCATCACCTCGTCGCTCGGCCAGTGGATGGCTGCCGGGGCATTCACGGTGGACTGGGCCTTGTCCGTGGACCACCTGAGCATCCTGATGATGCTGGTGATCACGGGCGTCGGTTCGCTGATCCACATCTACAGCATCGGCTACATGGCCGACGATGCCGGGTTTGCGCGCTATTTCGCGTACCTGAACCTGTTCGTCGGCTTCATGCTGATGCTGGTGATGGGCGCCAACCTGCCGGTGCTGTTCATCGGGTGGGAGGGCGTCGGACTGGCGTCATACCTGCTGATCGGCTTTTGGTTCGGCGATACGGCAAACGCGGCGGCCGGCAAGAAGGCGTTCGTCGTGAACCGAATCGGTGACTTCGGATTGCTGCTCGCGATGTTCCTGCTGTTCGCGAACCTTGGCACGCTCGATTTCGCGACGATCATGCGGGATCATGCCGCGCTCTCGACGCCGCTGGTCACGACGATCTGTCTGTTCATGTTTCTTGGCTGCGCCGGCAAGAGTGCGCAGCTGCCGCTGTACGTCTGGCTGCCTGACGCCATGGCGGGTCCGACTCCCGTGTCGGCACTGATCCACGCCGCGACGATGGTTACGGCGGGCGTCTACCTGATCGTTCGCAACGCGGCGCTTTTTTCAGCAGCACCGGTCGCCTGTCTGGTGATCGTGCTGGTCGGTGCACTGACCGCGCTCTGGGCGGCCACCGTCGGCCTGAAACAGTGGGACATCAAGAAGGTGCTCGCCTATTCCACGATCTCGCAACTCGGCTACATGTTCGTGGCCGTCGGCGCGGGGGCGTACACCGCTGGCATGTTCCACCTGGTGACTCACGCTTTCTTCAAGGCGCTGCTGTTCCTTGGTGCGGGTGCGGTGATTCACGGCATGCACCATGCGCTCCATGCGACCCACCGCCACGACGATGCGCAGGACATGCGCAACATGGGTGGCCTGATGCGCCGCATGCCGGTGACCGGCGCGCTGATGTGGATCGCGACGCTGGCAATTGCCGGCATCCCGCCGCTGGCGGGTTTCTTCTCGAAGGATGCAATTCTGACGGCAGTGGCCGAGCGCGCGCTCGAGTCACCACTGGCGGAAGCGTCGCTCGGGCCGATTCCGGGGCGCGTGGTGCTCTGGTTCGCCTATGGCCTCGCCGTCCTGACCGCCTTCCTCACGGCGATCTACATGACGCGCCTGATGCGTTACAGCTTTCACGGAACGTTCCGCTCCGGTGCGGATGTCGAATCGCACGTGCACGACTCTCCCTGGCTGCTGCGAGGCCCGCTGGTCGTGCTCGGGGTCTTGACGGCCATTGGCGGTTGGTTGCAGCTCCCCGCAGTCTTGCCACTCGGTCCGACTGCGGTACTCGACAAATGGCTGGCGCCGGTGTCCGGCTCTGCGGCGACACTGCTCACCGGCAGCGGCCATCTGTCTCACACTGCGGAGTACGTGCTCATCGGGATCGCAATTGCCGCAGCGGTCGCCGGCATCGCGGTCGCATTCATCACGCTCAAGCCAGCGTCGCTGACCACGAAAGCTGCGGCACCAGCGGAAACCGGCATTGGCCTCGTCCTGGCGAACGACTACTTCGTTGATGCGGGCATCGCACGCGCCATCACCGGTCCGATCGTTGCCGGTTCGCGCAAGGTGCTCTGGCGAGGCCTCGACCTCGGTGTGATCAACGGTGTGCTGGTGCAGGGCACTGCGCAGACCATTCGCGTCGTGTCATCGGTGGCGTCGCGCATGCAGGTCGGCTTTGCCGGCAGCTATGTCTGGGCGATCGCACTCGGTGCCATCGCCGTGATCGCTGCCTTCACGTTCCGGACGATGCGATGAACGGCGCGCAAGCAGATGGCAGTGGGATGGCCGAGCTGATCATGATCGCGCTGCTGGCTGTCCCGCTGCTCGGCGCGATGCTGGTCTGGCTATTGCCGCGTCCGGCGTCGGACGTGCACGGCGGCTCGGCGCGCGTGGTGACCATCGGATTGCTCGGCGTCACGGCGATTCTGGCCACGACCCTCTGGTTTGTCGTTCCGGACGGTACCGCACTCGTTGACTACGCGTGGATCGATGATTTCGGCTCCCGGTTTCGCCTGGCAGCCACCGGCCTGTCGCTGCCGCTGGTCGTGATGACGGCATTCCTGATGCTGTTGAGCGTGATCGCGACGAACGTCGAGAGTGTCACACACCGCGCGGCATCGTATTACGCGCTGATCCTGCTGCTGACCGCAGGAATCCTCGGCATCTTCCTCGCGGCGGATCTGCTCCTGTTCTATCTCTGCTGGGAGCTGATGCTCGTGCCGCTCTACTTCCTGATCGGTGTGTGGGGATCGGGACGAGGACCGGCGGCCGGGATGACGTTCTTCGTTTACACGATGGTCGGATCGCTGCTGATGCTGGTCGCGATCGTCACGGTTTCCACAGCGGCAGGCGGAACCACCTATGAGGTGTTGCGCGACGCGGCCGGTCGAAGCCCGCTGAGTCTCACGAGCCAGCTGTTCTGCTTCGCCGCCTTTGCGAGCGCCTTTCTCGTCAAGAGCGCACTGATTCCGTTTCACACCTGGCTGCCGGAGGCACAGAGTGAGGGGCCACCGCTCGCGGCCGTGGCCCTTGGCATCAAGGTGGGCACGTACGGGTTGCTCGTGATCGCGTACCCGCTCTTCCCGCTGGCGGCACTGCACCCGACGGTGCGGATCGTGCTCGCGACGATGGGTGTGATCGGCGTGCTGTACGGATCACTCGTGGCACTGGTCCAGCCGGATTTCCGCCGTGTGATGTCCTATGCGTCGATTGCACACCTTGGCTTCGTGGTACTCGGCATCAGCGCGTTCACCGCTGAATCGCTGCAGGGCGCGATGCTGGTCATGCTGAATGCCGGCATTACGACGGGCGGCATGTTCCTGCTGCTTGGCATGCTGCGGCAGCGTATCAGCGACGATCGTTTCGAGGCAATGGGTGGGCTCGCGAGGCAGATGCCGATGTTCGGTGCGCTGATGGTGCTGTTCGCGCTGGCGAACGCCGGGCTACCCGGAACCAACGGATTCGTCGGCGAATTTCTCGTCCTGCTCGGCTCTTTTTATCGCTTTCCGGTGCTGGTGCTGCTGGCCACGATCGGCGTGATTCTCGCGGCCGCCTACCTGCTGTGGGCCGTGCAGCGCACGCTCTTCGGCCCGCAGCCGGAGTCGATGCCCGCCGTTCGTGACCTGTCGCTTCGGGAAGCTGGTGTGATGGGCGTTTTCGTGGTGGCGATCATCGGACTCGGGCTCGCGCCCTCGCCTGTGCTCGGACGGATGGATGAATCGATCACGTCGCTCATCAATCGCGTGAATGTCGCGGCCACATCCACCACGCCGGTCGGGATGGAGCAGGGGAGCACACGATGAATGCGGGCTTCGAGTTTGCGGCTTTGGATCTCGGCACGCTGCTGTTGCCCGAGTTGTTGCTTTCGTGCGGGGCGATGCTCGTGTTGCTGTACGGCGCCTTCGCGCCTGAAGGCGCGGCCAGTACACGTCGCGCCCACCTGCTCGCAATCCTCGTCGCGCTGGTGTCGGCGGCGGCGGCGGCGATGCTCGCAAATCAGTCGCCCCCGCTCGGTGCTGCGACGGGTCCGCTCGCCTTCGATGGTTTCCGATGGGCGTCGGTGGCCGTGATTCTGCTCGGTGTGCTCGGGACGCTGGTGATGGCGATGGAATACAACGAGGGGGCCGCGCTGACGGCCGCCGAACCACCGGCGTTGGTGCTGTTTGCCGCCACCGGCATGCTGCTCCTGGTGGGTTCACGTGACCTGATGCTGATCTTTCTTGGCATCGAGTTGATGTCGCTGTCCGTGTACGTGCTCACCGGTCTCGATCGCAGCCGTCCGAGTTCCGCAGAAGCGGCGCTCAAGTACTTCCTGCTCGGTTCCTTCTCGACCGGCTTCCTGCTCTACGGCATGGCGCTGCTGTACGGCTCCACCGGTACCACGAACCTGCCCGAGATGGCCACGGTGATCAGCGATGGCAATCTCGCCGACGATCCGCTGCTCTTGGGCGGCATGGCATTGCTCTTCGTCGGTTTCGCGTTCAAGGTGGCTGCGGCACCGTTCCACATGTGGACACCCGACGTGTACGAAGGCGCGCCGACGCCGTACACCGCGTTCATGGCGGTCGGTGTGAAGACGGCGGCATTCGCCGCCTTTGCGCGTATCCTCCTCGATGGCCTCGGCCCCGCCTACGCGTCCTGGCATTACGCCGCCTGGTTGCTCGCCGCAGCCACGATGGTGGTCGGCAACGTGCTGGCGCTCGTGCAGCAGAACGTGAAGCGCATGCTCGCCTACTCGAGCATCGCGCATGCCGGCTATCTGCTGGTGGCCATCACCACCCGTTCGTCCGAAGGCGTCGCGGCGATCGTGTTCTACGCGTTGGCATATACGCTGGCGACCATCGGCGCGTTCTGCGTGCTCAGCATCGTCTCCGGTGGAATCGAGAAGCGTACCACACTGGCTGACCTCGCCGGCCTCTCACGAACGCGCCCGGCTCTGGCGACCGCGATGGCCGTGTTCATGCTCTCGCTGCTCGGATTCCCGGTGGCAGGTGGCATGGGCTTCTTCGCCAAGTGGTATGTGCTGCGCGCGGCGATCGGTGCCCCCGCCCCGCAAACGAAGCTGGCGGTGATCCTCGTACTCGCCAGCGTGGTGTCGGCCGTGTACTATCTGGGCGTCATTGCCGCGATGTTCATGAAACCCGTCGACGAATCGAGGAAGCCGGCGCGCGTCGTGGAGCCGAGGCTCACCGGCGGCGTCATCGCAGTTGCGGTGCTGCTCCTGCTGGTGCTTGGTGTGTATCCGTCGCCAGCCGTGCGCTGGGCACGTGCCAGCACTCTTCCCATGTCTCCCGGTCGCGCCATCTCCGCTCCTGCATCGATGCAGGCCGTGGCCCCGACTGAATCACTGATTCGCACTCCATGACGATCGCCGCCGGTATTTTTCGCCAGTACGACATCCGTGGTATCGTCTGTGATGATCTCACCGTCGAGGCCGCAGAGGGAATCGGCCGCGCCTATGCGGCACTGCTCGACGAGCGCAATCTGACTGGCCCGGTCGCGGTCGGACGCGACAATCGTCCCAGTGGCACGGCGTTGCGTGACGCACTGGTCCGCGGGCTGACCACGCGTGGCCGTGACGTCATCGACATCGGCGTCGGCCCGACACCTTTGCTGTATTGGTCGCTGCACCATCTCACGGTGGCCGGAGGCATCCAGATCACCGGATCACACAACCCGCCCGAGTTCAACGGCTTCAAGCTCTGCGTCGGCACCAGCTCGCTGCACGGGTCGGGCATTCAGCGGCTACGCGAGTTGCTGGATGCCCCGGCCACGGCACATGTAGGCGCGGTGCGTAGTGAGGACCTGAATGCAGCCTACGCCGACGACATCGTTGCGCGCACCGGTCCGTTGCCGCGCCGGCTCAAGGTCGTGCTGGATGCCGGCAATGGCGCCGGCGGCCCGCTGACCGAGGCGATCTTCGCGCGCATGAACATCGATGCCACGTACCTCTTCTGCGAGAGCGACGGCACGTTCCCGAATCATCACCCCGATCCGACGGTCGAGGAGAATCTCGTCGACCTGATCGCCGCAGTCCGCGAGCATCAGGCCGACATCGGCATTGCGTTCGACGGCGACGCCGACCGCATCGGCATCGTCGACGCCGACGGCACCATCATCTGGGGCGATTACCTCCTGCTCCTGTACGCGCGTGACGTGCTCGCGCGCAGCGGCAGCGGCCAGCACATCATCTTCGATGTGAAGTGCTCACAGGCATTGCCGGACGCCATCACCAAGGCGGGTGGCATACCGGTGATGTGGAAGACCGGTCATTCCCTCATCAAGGACAAGATGAAGGGACTGCACGCCCCAGTCGCAGGCGAGATGTCGGGCCACATGTTCTTCACGGAAGGCTTCTACGGTCACGACGACGCGCTGTACGCGGCGGCGCGCATTCTGCGCATCGTGTCATCGAGCACTGGGAGCGTGCGGGACATGCTGGCCGATGTGCCCTCGTACTTCAGCACGCCGGAACTGCGTGTGGATTGCGCGGACGATCGAAAGTTCGCGCTCGTGCAGGCGGCCTCGGAGCACTTCCGCGCCACGCACGAGGTGATCGACGTCGATGGCGCCCGTGTGTTGTTCGGCGATGGCTGGGGCCTGATCCGCGCTTCGAATACGCAGCCGATCGTCGTGCTCAGGTTCGAGGCGCTGACGGCCGAGCGCCGTGACGCCATCCGTGCGGAGTTCAATGCATGGTTGCGTACGCAGGGCATTGCCGTCTGATTCGCCGCCGATGCCCGTGAACCTTCGTCACCGCGGGTTGCTGGCGGTCGTCCTCGCCATTGCTCTCGTGCTTGCCCTCGGTCGGGCATGGGGTGCGCTGATAGGCGATCATGCCTGGTTCGAGGCGCTCGGCTTTGCCGACGTGTGGTGGTGGCGTACCAACGTCTCGCTGACGCTCAAGATCGGGGCCGGGACGCTGGCGACGCTGGTGATGCGCGTGCACTTCGAGGCCATCCGGCGCTCGTTCGTGAGCGTCGTCGTGCCCGGCAACGTGGGAAACATCGAGCTCAATGGTGCCGTGGCGGATCGCACCATCTCGCTCGTCCTCTGGGCGGCCGCATTGGCGGTCGGTACCCTGCTGACGGTACCGCTCGAGGATTGGGTCCCGCTGGCGAGCGTGCTCGATGCGCGCCCATTCGGCGAGGCTGATCCGTACTTCCGGCACGACCTCGCGTTCTGGACTGCCTGGCTGCCATTCGAGCTGCAGGCGTATACCTGGGCACTGACGTCGCATGCGGTGATGGCGCTGCTGACGATGCTCGGCTATGTGCTCACCCGCGGCGTGGGCACCGATGGACGCGCGCTACGCGTCACACGTCATGCGCGGCGGCACATCACCGTGCTGGGGGCGCTGCTGCTGCTGCTGATTGCCTGGAGTTATCGCATCGACGGATTCGACCGTCTCGTGCATGGCACGGGCGGCGACGGGGCGTTCGGATTTGCCGATCATCGCGTGGGGTTGCCCGGTGGCATCGTGCTGCAGGTGATCTGCATCGCGGCAGCCGGCGTGGTCACCTGGAGCGCGTGGTCGCGGCAGCCGCGAGCCGGCATCGCGGCGGTGACCACGGTGCTGCTGATGGCACTGCTGTTGCGGCAAGGAATGCCACTGATCGCGGACAGCATCGACACCTCCAGCACTCCCGAAGCGCGCGAACGTCGCTACCTCGATGCCGGCGCGAGCTTCACGCGCCGTGCCTATGAGGCTGATCGCGTCGTGCCGGCCCTCCCATCCGACACGGGGTCACTGGCGGCCGCACCGCTCTGGGATCGCGCCACGCTGCCGCACTACTCACCATCGCACATCCTGGCGGTGCTCGCCTGGCAGGGCACCGACGGCGTGCCGGAAGGCGTGGCGTTCGAGCAGCAGCGATCAGCCGGGCTGCTACCCACCTGGCAGACGATGCCGATCGAATTGATGGCGCGCGAGCCGTTCCGACTCGTGACCACTGCGACGAGCCGTACACTGCCCCCGATCGTCACGAGTGACGCCGGGCGCGGCTACGCCATCGTCAGCGAC
Organism: Gemmatimonadales bacterium; assembly: GCA_038249795.1. Taxonomy (GTDB): domain Bacteria; phylum Gemmatimonadota; class Gemmatimonadetes; order Gemmatimonadales; family Gemmatimonadaceae; genus JACMLX01. The sequence continues at coordinate 16,327 of JBBSCZ010000043.1, forward strand.
CCTGATCACCACATTGCGGCACCGTCGGTCGAACATGGGACGGCGCGGCTCGCGCATGCGTGGAACCAGCAGAACCCGCGCCTCCTCTTCGGCGCGTTACCACGACCTTCGCCCGTGCTCGTGACACAGCGCGATGTCCGTGAACGAGTTGCACTGCTCACCCCATCGCTCTATCCGGGCAC
>JBBSCZ010000044.1:0-16420 GCA_038249795.1 Gemmatimonadales bacterium
CAGCGGCTCCCCCGATTCGATATCGTCATTGCTGATCACGCAGGCTCCTGCACTGGCCTGAGTGCCAGATTCGAGACGAAGCCGATGAGCAGGAGCACCGCCATGAGATACATCGTCACGCTGTACGCCTCGGCCCTGGGAACGCCGCGGTCGATCTGGTATTCGCGGATGTAATTCACGAGCACGGGACCGAGAACGCCGGCGGTGGACCAGGCGGTGAGCAGGCGGCCGTGAATGGCACCGACCTGCATCGTGCCGAAACGGTCGCGCAGGTAGGCGGGAATGGTCGCGAAGCCGCCACCGTACATGCTCAGGATGAGCGCATATGCGACCACGAACAGCAGGATGTTGCCGCTGCGGCCGATGGTGGGGACGGTGGCGTAGACGGCGGCACCGAGCGCGAAGAAGGTGAAGTACGTGGCGCGTCGTCCGATGTGATCGCTGAGTGATGACCAGGCGAAGCGGCCGACGAGATTGGCGAGGCTCAGCAGCACCACGAAGCTCGCCGCCTGCTGCACGGTGACGCGGCCGGGAAACATCTCCTGAATCATCGCCGAGGCCTGCCCCAGCACACCGATGCCGGCGGTGACGTTCACGCAGAGCATCGTCCAGAGCAGCCAGAACGCACGCGTGCGCACGGCGCCGCGCGCGGTGACACCAGTCGGCACCTTCACCCTGCGCTCGACCCGTGTTGCGATCGCGTCGGACGGCTTCCAGTCATCGGCGGGGATGCGCACGCTGAACACGCCGAACATCATCAGCACGAAGTAGAGCGCGGCCAGCGTGAGGAAGGACGGCGCGATGCCGTTGCTGCCATCGCTGCGGAAGTGCGCCATCAGCCACACCGACAAAGGAGACGCGATGATCGCACCACCGCCGAATCCCATGATGGCGAGGCCGGTCGCCATGCCGGGGCGATCGGGAAACCACTTGATCAGTGTGGACACCGGCGAGATGTAGCCCAGCCCGAGTCCGATACCGCCGATCACACCGTAGCCGACGATCAGCAGCCAGAACTGATGGGTGGCGATGCCGGCGGCGCCCAACGTGAGGCCGAGTGTGAAGCAGAGGGCCGAGACGAACATCGCGGCGCGCGGACCAACGCGTTCGAGCCAGCTGCCGAAGACCGCGGCGGAGAGTCCGAGACAGACGATGGCGGTGCTGAACACCCAGCCGATCGTGCTGACTTTCCAGTCATCGGGTCCGGCAGTCGTGATGCCGATCGCCTTCGACAGCGGCAGCGAGAAGACGCTGAAGGCGTACGCCTGCCCGATGCTGAGATGGATGGCGAGCGCAGCCGGTGGAACGCGCCAGCGGTTGAAGCCCGCGGGAGCAACGGTGTGTTTGCGATCGAGGAAGGCTGGCAGCACGTCGCACCGGGCATGACGAGAAGACGACAATATCGCCAAGTGACGACCTGAGCGGCACAGCCTCTCGCGAGAACGCGTGTCGTCATGCCACGTTCCACAGCATATGGCTGACACACAACTGCCGACGATGACACCGTTGCTTCTGGAAGTGGTCTGGGGAGACATCACGCGTGTCCCCGGCGACCTCTATGTCGTGGGACACTACAACGGTGTCGAACCACAGGGTGCCGAACTGGCGCTCGACCGTCATGTGATCTCGCGCATGCCGGAAGGGCGACGCGGATCCGAGCGTCTCACCCTCACCAGGCTGACGCAACTCGGGCAGCTGTCGCCGGACTTCGGCGACATCGAATTCTTTCCCGGCTCGCATCGCGGTGATCCGACGAACCCAGCGACCGTCGCGATCGTCGGCATGGGGTTTCCGGGCACGTATACGCGTGCGCGTCACCGCGATCTGCTCTCGCGCGTGGCGATGAAGGTCATGGCGCTGCCGCAGGTGCACATCCTCAACATGGTGCTGATCGGCAGTGGCGAAGGGACGCTGCGGGTATGGGAGGCGCTCGACGGACTGCTGGCAGCGATGGTGAGTTTCGCGCCGCAGGAAGCGGAGAACTCGCCGTCACGGCTGAGCGTCTTGCGCATCGTGGAACGTGATTTGAGCAAGGCGCGCGCAATTCACGCGGAGCTCGAGGCACGCGTGTCGTGGTATCACCCGGTGCTGGCCGCCGAGCGCGTGGAAGTGAGGGTCACGCCAGAGGTGGTGGGTGTCCCTGACTCGTCACACGCACATCGTCAGCTGTCGCAATCGAACCTGTTCGCGCTGCTGATGGCGGCGGCGTCGTCGGCCAAAGGGCAGGAGGCGGCGTGTGCGCTGCTCGCACTGCTCGATGCCGAGCATGATGCGCATCGCAGCGTGACCCCGGACCAGTTGCGCGAAGCGTTGATCGATGCGAGCGCGACGCTGGCCGAACAGTTCACGGCGATCGAGATGCGTCGTGCCGACATCCTCACCCCCGAGAATCGCGCGAAGTCGGGATTGGCGGTTCCGAGCCGGCCGCTGGCGCGACCCCGCCGTCCGGTGGACTTGCTGCGGGTGAAGGTGGAAGGCTTCGACGGTGCGTACGGCGATACGCCGGTGCGGCTGTCGTACGTGCGCGCGCCGGACGGAGTGCGCGTGGCGGCGATTACCGACATGGCGACGGTGGCGCAGCGCGTGATCCCGGTGGACTTCGCGCTGGTGCACGAGCAGATCGAGTTGATCCAGCGCGATGATCCAGAGGCGAGCGAGGACCAGGTGATGCAGGCCGCCCGGCTGTTGCGGCGATTGCTGGTGCCGGCGGATCTGCGCGCGTTGCTGAATGGCGCGAGTCAGCTGGTGCTGGACGTGGATCGTGACATGGCTGCGGTGCCGTGGGAAGTGATGCAGGTGGACGCTGACGACATGATGGGCAACGGAAGCGCTGACCTCGAGCCGGCGGTGGTGCACCTGGGGCTGGCGCGGCCGATCGCGCGCCAGCTGCGCACGTCGCTCAGCCCATCGAGCACCACGGTGTCGAGGGGACGAGGTCCGCTGCGCGCGCTGATCGTGGGTGATCCGGGTGACCCTGACCGTGGCGAGGGGCTGCCTGGCGCGCGTCGCGAGGCGCTGGCGGTGGCCGCGTTGCTCAGGTCGATGAAGGTGGAAGTGGACCTGCTGCTGGGTGCTCCCGGACACAGCGACGGCCAGGCGCCCGCGACACGCTCGGCGATGATCGACATGCTCTCGCGTCGGTCGGCGCCGTACGACATTCTGCACTTCTGCGGCCATGGCGTGTTCGACCCGGCGGACCCCTCGGAGAGTGGCTGGCTGTTCGCGGATGGCGTGCTGGGGCCGAACGAGCTGCGGCTGGCGCTGGAGATGGGTGCGCCGCCCCTGATCCTTGCCAACGCCTGTCTGAGCGGGCGGCTGGCCGAGCCGACGCCCAAGCCGGGGGCGAACGCCGCCGACACGTGGACGGAACATGGACTGGTGCCGGGCCTCGCTGACGCGATGCTGCAGTACGGGGCGCGGAACTTCATCGGCACCTGCCGCGAAATCAGCGACGAGGGGGCGGTGCGGTTCTCGGAAGTGTTCTATCGACGCGTGCTGCCGAACGAGACGGACGCGGAACCGGTCGGTGCATCGCTGCTGGCGGCGCGGGATGCGCTGTATGCAGAGCGCAAGACGTACGGATCGCTGTGGGCGACGTACCAGCACTACGGCAATCCGGCATGGCGGATCCGGCCCATGATGCCGATGATGGACACGGAGTCGACGCTGGCGTGAATTTCTTCTGGTGCGGGTGGCGGGGCTCCGGAACAGCTTTTATCGCAGAACTGCACAGCCGCTGAACTGCACAACTTCGGAACAGCATGCGGGCACTGTGCGCGCGCAGCCGGCATCTGCGCCGACCGACCGCTGATTTTTTTGGGAAACTGCAACGGCCGTGCTGGCACGCTCATCCGCGCGACTCCCGCTGCCACTTGCCGGAAAATGCCCGCTCCTGTGAGCCGAATGCCCGCCCCGCTGCGGAGCCCACCCAAAATCTTACTGTCCGGCCCCGCGAGGAGCACGCCAGTCGCGAAAAGAGTGCGCATGCCTGTTCAGCATGTGTGCTTTTCAGCGGCTGTGCAGTTCTGCGATGAAGGGTGTTTCCGACCGCCGCCATCCGAGCGAATGCCCGTATGCGCACGGGACCGGAATGATTGCGAACAGATGACTTGACATACCCCCCACCGGTATCAAATTTCGATACCGGTGGGGGGTATGCCGTTTCAGGTGAATTCAGGAGGAACGATGGAATCGAAGACGATCACGATCTCGGGCATGAGCTGCGGGCACTGTGTCACCGCCGTGCGGAAGGCGCTGGCCGTCGTGCCGGGAGTGGCGGTGCAGGACGTTCAGATCGGCTCAGCCAAGCTCGATTTCGAATCTGATGCCGCCTTCGCTGCAGCTGAGTCCGCCATTGACGAAGCTGGCTACGACGTGGTGAAGGGCCGGACCCTCAACGTCACGTCGCCCAGCAGCCAGGCCTGATCGATGCCGGGTGTGCTGGATGAGGGCGTGGTGACCGGCGCGGGTGAGGCAGGTGACGGCGTCGGTTCGGATCACGCGGACACGGTGACCCTGCCGGTGTCGGGAATGACCTGCGCGGCCTGCCAGAGTCGGGTGCAACGACAGCTGAATCGCGCCGCCGGCGTGAGCTCGGCAACTGTGAACCTGCTGATGGGCAATGCGACCATCACCTTCGATCCGGCCGTGGTGAGCCCGGCAGCGCTGGTGAAGGTGGTCCTCGATACTGGCTATGGCGCCGAGCTCCCGGCGGAGGGCGACGACGTCGTCGAGCAGCTGGCGGCGCGTGATGCGACCACGGCGCACGAGTACGACGCGCTCAAGACGCGCGCGATCGTGAGCGGGATTGCCGGGGCGATCGCGATGCTGGCGTCGATGCCGCTGATGGTGAGCCCCGACCATGCGCACACGGACGTGGTGGCGGACCCGTTCATGCGATGGGTGATGACCGGGCTCTCGCCGGCACTCGAGGCGACGTTTCCGTGGCTCTACCGCGTGCCGGCGCCGGTGATCAGCTGGTCACTGCTGGTCATGACGCTCGGCGTGATGCTTTGGGCGGGACGGCAATTCTATGTGGGTGCGTGGAACGCGCTGACGCATCGTGCGGCCGACATGAATACACTGGTGGCGGTGGGCACCGGTGCAGCCTTCATCTACTCGGTGCTGGCGACCGTGGTACCGGAATTCTTCACGCGGAATGGCGTGGCGCCGGATGTGTACTACGAAGCGGTGATCTTCATCATCGCGCTGATACTCACCGGTAAGATGTTCGAGGCGCGCGCCACGCGACGCACGTCGAATGCGCTGCGGGCCTTGGCACAGCTCCGTCCGACGACGGCGCGCGTGATGCGACCGACGCCAGAGGGTGGCGAGACGGAGGTGGAGCTTTCGCTCGCCGACGTCCGCGTGAACGACCTGGTGGTGATTCGCCCCGGTGAGCGGCTGCCGGTTGACGGCGTGGTGGAGAGCGGGTCGAGCGCGGTGGACGAGAGCATGCTCACCGGCGAGTCGATGCCGGTGGCAAAGGTGGCGAGTGATCGCGTGATCGGCGGTACCATCAACGCCACCGGCGCGATCCGCTACCGCGCCACGACGCTGGGATCGAAGAGCGTGCTGGCGCAGATCATGACGCTGATGCGCGATGCGCAGGCCTCGCGCGCGCCGATTCAGGGCCTGGCCGACAGGATCAGCGGGATCTTCGTGCCGGTGGTGATGGTGCTGTCGCTGGTGACGTTCGCGATCTGGTTCGGCGTGCTCACGCAGGGCGATACGGGCGCCGGCGCGGCGGCGGTGCGCGCCTTCGCGGCCTCGGTGGCAGTGCTGATCATCGCCTGCCCCTGTGCGATGGGGCTGGCGGTGCCGACAGCGGTGATGGTGGCCACCGGACGGGGCGCTGAATCGGGGGTGCTGATCAAGGGCGGCGAGGCACTGCAGCGTGCCGGCGACGTGACCACCGTGATCGTGGACAAGACCGGTACGCTGACGGAGGGTCGCCCGACGGTGACCGATCTGCTGCTGGCGCCGAACACGACACTCGACTCGTCGGCGCTGCTGACCTTTGCAGCATCGCTGGAGCAGTCGAGTGAGCATCCGATTGCGGGGGCGATCGTGCGAGGCGCACGCGATCGCTCACTCGACATCACGGTGCCGACGTCGTTCGAGTCGCAGACGGGACGGGGCGCGACGGCGATGGTGGGCGCGACCTGGGTCGCAGTGGGCAATGCGACGCAGATGCAGGAGCTGTCACTCGATGTGTCGTCGATGCATGCGCAGGTCGCCGCATTGGCGGCACAGGCGAAGACGCCCGTGTACGTGGCAGTCGACGGCGTCCTGGCCGGCGTGATCGCGGTGGCTGATCCGGTGCGCGAGAGCTCGCGTGCGGCGATCGCATCGCTGCAGGCGATGGGATTGCAGGTGGTGATGCTCACCGGTGACAACGCGGCCACGGCGAATGCCGTCGCGCGAGAAACTGGCATCACCAAGGTGGTGGCGGGGGTGCTGCCGGCGGGAAAGGTCGCGGCGGTGATCGACGAGCAGCGTGGCGGTCGCGTGGTGGCAATGGTGGGCGACGGCGTGAACGATGCGCCGGCGCTGGCGCAGGCGGATGTCGGCATCGCGATCGGCACCGGGACGGATGTCGCGATCGAGGCGGCCGACATCGCGTTGATGCGCGGCGATCTGACCGGCGTGGTGCGAGCGATCGCACTGTCACGTGCAACGATGCGCACGATGAAGCAGAATCTCTTCTGGGCGTTCGTATACAACGTGATCGGGATTCCGGTGGCGGCGGGGGTGCTGTATCCGGTGTTTGGTGTCTTGCTGAGTCCTGTGCTCGCGTCGGCAGCGATGGCGTTCAGCTCAGTGTCGGTGGTGAGCAACAGTTTGCGGTTGCGGAATGCTTGAGGCTCTTGAACCGAGGTACGCCGATGAGTGATGACGGTGGGGGTGTCGTGAGTGATGCGTCGTGTTGTGAGCGAAAGGCGGTGGGGGTGGATGGGGAGGGGAAGGAAAAGAATCTGAAGCGGTTGCGGCGGATCGAGGGGCAGGTGCGGGGGATTCAGAAGATGGTGGAGGAGGAGCGGTATTGCGCCGATGTGCTGACGCAGATCTCGTCGGTGCATGAGGCGCTGCGGGCAGTGGCTCGGGAACTGATGCGGAATCATCTCAAGCATTGCGCGACGGCGGCGATTCGACGGGATGAGTCGTCGGCCGAGGCGATGTACGACGAACTGGTGGATCTCATGTACAAGCACACACGGTGATCATGCGAAAGTTGATGGGTGCCGCAGGCCTGCTGCTGGTAGCAGCGCCGCTTCAGGCACAGACGGACTACTACAACACCGATACCGGCCGGCCGCTGCTGATCGAGGACGCCTATGCGCTGGAGCGCCGCGGCTTCGAGCTGCAGGTGGCCCCGATGCGACTGACGCGCACTCGCGGCGGCGTGTACACGTGGGGCATCGAGCCGGAACTGGCATTCGGCATCGCGAAGCGCACGCAGCTGGAGATCGGTGTGCCGATCGCGTATGTCGATCAGCGCGGTGGCGCGGGCGGCACGGGCATCACGGGTGTCGAGATGTCGCTGTTGCACAACCTGAATGTCGAGACCAGCATCCCGGCGTTCGCGATTGCCGGCGACCTGCTGCTGCCGGTGGGCCGGTTCGCGCCGGCGCGCAGTTACGCGAGCGTCAAGGGCATCATGACGCGCACCTTCCCGGCAATGCGAGTGCACGTCAATGCGCAGTACACCTTCGGCAGCGATCTGTCGTCGACGTCCGTCGCACCCGTGGGTGGGCCGGCGCAGAACGTGGAAGTGTCGCGCTGGATCGCCGGTGCCGCGATCGACAAGGCGCTGCCGCTGCGCTCACTGCTGCTGTCGGCGGAACTGTACGCGCGGCAGTCTCTCCGGGTCGGGGAGCCGCTGGAGTGGAACAGTGGGGTCGGGGTGCGCTATCAGATCGCGCCGCGCTGGGTGATGGATGGTGGCATCGGGCGCGCACTGACGGGCACCGATCATGCTTGGTTCATGACCGGTGGCGGTGCCTACGCCTTCGGCCTTCCGTGGAGACAGCGTTGATGCGCACTGCCATGATGCGCCGGCTCGGCGCAGCAATGTTCGTGTCCGTGGCCGTCGCACAGACGCTGCCGGCGCAGTGGGTCACGACGTACGAGTCGTTCTACCTGCAGGCGCCGCACAACTGGACGTTCCGCAACAGCTACCAGAGCGCGGATCGCCTGTTCAACGCGTTCGACTACGGACATGCCATCCTGTACGAAACGCTGTTCACGAAGCCAAATGCTCCTGCCAGCCTGCTCGAGGAGAAGATTTACGACCGCCTCACGAAGAAGATTCTCGTCAGTCCGCCGAAGGTGCCGCTCGAGGAGGTGACGATCGAGCCGATGTACGCACGCCTCTCGCCGGAAGCAAAGGCGATGTTCGATTGGTCGCACATCCTGCACCGGCAGATCTACGACGTGCTCGCCGACGAACGATTGAGCGAGCCACAGAAGGATGCCGAGGTGCAGCGGCTGCTGGCGTTCTACAAGACGCGTCCCGATCTCGCGTTCAGCAGCAAGCCGAAGAGCATGGAGCTGATGCAGGAGCAGCCGTATTCACTGGCGTTCCGGCAGAAGTATCCGAAGTTCAATGGGCTGATCTGGGGATATCACTGGTTTCAGGTGGGGCTGTACGAGCCGCTGCTGGTGGGGAAGAGTGTCGCGGAGCGACAGGCCGGCGTGCGCGCGACGGTCGCACGGTTCTGGCAGATGCTGGGCGATCCGATGACATCGCTGCCGTATCAGATGCCGATGACGGCGGCCATTGCACCGGAGTTCGCGAAGCGCTTTCCCGAGGCAGCGATCATCTTCGACAACCTGCACTCGATGCACGACGTGGTCAGCGACATCCTCACCAACCCATCGGTGCCGCGCAATCGCAAGCGGGCCGAGATCGTGCAGGCGGGTCGGCTGTTCCGCGATGATACATCGTACGTGATGTCGGTGGATGCCTGGCTCACCATGTCGCGCGAGATGGGCGTGGAGAACATGGGCGGCAAGGCGGTGGGCTTCACGCCGGCGCTGCCGGTGCCGACGGTGACTCGCGGCGCGGTGATGCAGCATGACAACGCGACCGGTCGCATGACGGGCATGAAGGTCGGGCAGATGACCGGCGGTGCACACGCCGACATGGATCATGGCGCGCCGAGCGATACGACGAAGCCGCCTGCGGCCACGGGACACGAAGGACACGTCATGACACCACCATCCCCACCCGCTGCGACGGGACACGAAGGCCATGTGATGCCCGCCAACGCGGATACGGCGCAGCGCACGCCCGCCTCGAAGGATACGATGCATACCATGCATCACCCGGAGGTTGCTGCTACGGCGCAGCGGACGCTAATGATGCAGCGTGCCCTGCTCAGGGATCCGGTGATCCGGCGACGTATTGCGGCGGATCCGGCGTTGCGGCGGCTGATGCTCGAGTCCACTGACGGGCTCAGCGACACGGACCGTGACGAGCTGCGACGGCTGTTGACCGTACCCCGACGCTGATGAGGTCCACCCCCGCTGCGCCGAGTGCAGGCAGGGGTGTATCATCACGCAGGTCAGACCATCCAGCCAGTGGTGACATCGTGAAAGCTGAGACTGCCACCGAGACCGAGACGGCTCGCAAGCCGCAGGACAAAGAAATCGACATCTTCGGACTTACGCATCCGGGGCTCGTGCGGTCGGAGAACCAGGATCACTTCCTGATCTCGTCGCTGCGGCGTGACGTCATCGTACACCAATCGAGCCTGCCGCCCAACGACGTGCGCTCGAGCAACGAGCGCATGGCGCTGCTGGCGGTGGTGGCCGACGGTGTCGGAAGCAGCATCATGGGTGGCAAGGCGAGCCGGCAGGCGGTGGAAGGGATTCTGCATTATGTATCAGCTTGTTCCCAATGCTTCTATCGCGTGGACCCCAACGATTTCGCCAGTCTGCAGGAAGGGCTCGAACGGGCGGTGATGCGGGTGCACGCCGAGGTCGTGCGGGAGCGTGAGCAAGGTCCATCGGAAGCACGTGGCATGGCCACCACGATGACGGTCTGGCTCGGCGTGTGGCCGCATGCCTACCTGCTGCAGGTCGGTGACAGCCGTTGCTACATCATGCGTGGCGGGAAGTTGACGCAGATTTCCCGCGACCAGACCGTGGTGCAGGATCTCGTCGACGCCGGCGTGCTCACGCCGTCGCAGGCGCAAAAGTCGCCACTGTCGAACGTCCTGTCGAGCGCCATCGGCGGACAGGAGGCCGCGCCGGTGATCACACGTTTCGACCAGACGTGGGATCAGGTGGGCCTGCTCTGCAGCGATGGGCTCACGAAGCACGTGAGTGACGAGCGAATCGCCGTGGTACTGCGCGAGATGACGTCGGCGCGGCAGGCGTGCGAGACATTGCTGCAGGAAGCGCTGGACGCGGGCGGCAGCGACAACATCACGATCGTGGTCGGGCGCCCCACGCCGGAGAAGATCAGCCACCCGCTGCTGCACGCGACCGCGCGATAGGATAGCGGCCCTGCCCATGCGCGGGGTCAGGTGATGACGGTGGGTGCCGTACGTCCGGTCCGCGACGGAATCTGCGAAATGTCGAGCGCCGCCTGTATGAGATCCTGCAGCGCATCCTGCGGATCGTGATCGAGACCTTCCGGGCCCGCAACATACGATTCGATGTAGACCCGCAGCGTTGCTCCTGCAGTGCCGGTCCCTGACAACCGGTAGATGATGCGCGATCCGTCCTCAAACAGAATGCGCAGGCCCTGATGCGCACTGGTCGAGCCATCGACGGGGTCGAGGTACGAGAAATCATCGGCGGCGGTCACCTTCCGACCGGCGATGGTCTGCCCGGGCTGTGACGCCTGCTGCTGCCGTGCTTCATCCATCACACCAGTCGCAGCATCGGTGGGCACTTCCTCGTAGTCGTATCGCGTGTAATAGTTGCGACCGAACTTCGCCCAGTGCTGGCGCACGATCTCTGCGACACTCTGCTTGCGCGCGGCAATGATGTTCAGCCAGAAAAGCACAGCCCACAGCCCGTCCTTTTCGCGTACATGGTTTGAGCCAGTTCCAAAACTTTCCTCGCCACAGAGCGTGATGCGACCGGCGTCGAGCAGGTTGCCGAAGAACTTCCAGCCGGTCGGCGTTTCGAAGCAGGGCACCCGCAACGCTGCCGCCACGCGATCGACCGCCGCGCTGGTCGGCATCGAGCGTGCGACACCAACGATACCCTTGGCGTAGCCCGGGGCGAGGGTCGCATTGGCGGCGATGATCGCGAGACTGTCGGACGGTGTCACGAAAAAGTTCTTTCCGAGTACCATGTTGCGGTCACCGTCGCCATCGGAAGCGGCGCCGAAATCGGGCGCGTCGCTGCCGAACAGTTTCTCGACGAGGTCGTGCGCGTAGGTGAGATTCGGGTCGGGGTGACCGCCGCCGAAGTCGGGGAGCGGCGTGCCGTTCATCACGGTACCGGCAGCGGCGCCGAGTCGCCGTTCGAGGATTTCGGTGGCGTAGGGACCGGTGATGGCGTGCATGGCATCGAAGCGCATCGTGAAGCCGCTGGCGAAGAGCGCGCGGATGGCGGCGAAGTCGAACAGCGACTCCATCAGTGTGGCATACTCCGCGACGGGATCGACGACGATGATCTCGACGTCGTCGATGACATGTATGCCAATGTCATCGAGCGGGAGTCGGCCCAGGTCGCAGATGCGGTACGAGGTCAGAGCGCCGGCACGTTTCGCCACCGCATTGGTGAACGATTCCGGCGCTGGACCACCGTTGCCGGCGTTGTACTTGATGCCGAAGTCGCCATCGGGACCGCCGGGATTGTGGCTGGCCGAGAGGATGATGCCACCGTCGCCGTGCAGGCGGATCAGATGCGACGCGGCGGGCGTGCTGAGCAGGCCACCCTGACCGACCATGATGCGACGGATGCCGTTGGCAGCGGCCATGCTGATGATGGTGCCGATCGCCTCACGGTTGAAATAGCGACCATCGCCGCCCACGATCAGCGTCGCGTCCGTGCCGAGTGCGGCGGTGTCGAGCAGCGCCTGCACGAAGTTCTCGAGGTAGTGCGGCGTCTGGAACACCGTCGTGCGCTTGCGGAGGCCCGAGGTGCCGGGCTGCTGGTCGGTAAACGGTGTGGTGCTGACGTCGCGAACGAGAGGCATGGTCAACGGGCCGGATGAAATTCGGTGCAGCGGTTGGCGCAGGTGCCGGGATCGTGGCGGCCCGCTGGTCGTCGCCCGGGAAGTGTAGCCCGTGGCACGGTGGTGGTCACTGGTGCACGAATCACCTACTCCAACACTGACACGCACGATACACTTCGCGCCTGACACCAACCGGAGCCCCTCGGCATGCGCGACGCAGTCATCGTTTCCACCGCACGCACCCCCCTCGCCAAGTCGTGGCGCGGTGCCTTCAACATGACCCACGGCGCCACGCTGGGCGCGACGGTGGTGGCCGCTGCGCTGCAGCGGGCGGGCGTCGAGGGGGGTGAGGTGGAGGATGTGATCATGGGGTGCGCCTATCCCGAAGGCGCGACCGGCCTGAACATCGCGCGCCAGATCGCGATGCGCGCCGAGCTGCCGGTGAGCGTGTCGGGAATGACGGTCAATCGCTTCTGCAGCTCGGGACTGCAGAGCATCGCGCTGGCCGCGCAGCGGATCATGACGGGTGAGGGCGATGTCTACGTGGCGGGAGGCGTGGAGTCGATCAGCTGCGTGCAGAACGACATCAACCAGAAGATGCTTTACGAGGCGTGGCTGCAGGAGCACAAGCCGACGCTCTACTGGCCGATGCTGCAGACCGCCGAAACGGTGGCCGCGCGCTATGGCATCACCCGCGATCGCATGGACGAATACGGCGCGCAGTCACAGCAGAAGGCCGCCGCCGCGCGCGATGCCGGTCGGTTCGATGCCGAGTTGGTGCCGATGACCACCACGATGGGTGTGCAGGACAAGGAGACGCAGGCGATCAGCACACGAGAGGTCACGATCACGTCGGACGAAGGGATCCGCGCGGACACGACCCTCGAGGGTGTGTCGAAGATCAAGCCGGCGCTGCCCGGCGGGACGATCGCGGCCGGCAACGCGAGTCAGTTTTCCGATGGAGCGGGTGCGTGTGTGCTGATGGACCGGGTGACGGCCGAGCGGCGTGGTGCACCGATCCTGGGTGTGTTCCGCGGTTTTGCCGTGTCGGGATGTGAACCGGATGAGATGGGGATCGGTCCGGTGTTCGCGGTGCCGAAGCTGCTGCAGCGCGCCGGGTTGAGCGTGCAGGACATCGGGCTCTGGGAGCTGAACGAGGCGTTCGCGGTGCAGGTGCTGTATTGCCGCGACCAGCTGGGCATCGACCCGTCGATTCTGAACGTGAATGGTGGTGCGATCGCAGTGGGACATCCATACGGCGTGAGCGGGCAGCGGCTCACGGGTCACGCGCTGATCGAAGGGAAGCGCCGCGGAGTGAAGTACGTGGTGGTGACGATGTGCGTGGGCGGCGGGATGGGTGCGGCCGGTCTGTTCGAGATCGCGTGATGGAATTTGCCGGTCGCGTTGCCGTCATCACCGGTGCCGGAAGTGGTTTCGGTCGCGAGTTCGCTCGCGTGGCTGCGTCGCGCGGAATGAAGCTGGCGCTGGCCGACATCAATCAGGCCGCGCTGGATGAGACGGTGCAGGAGCTGCGCGACGCCGGTGCGGACGCGATGGGAGTCCGTACCGACGTATCGAGCGCCGAAGCGGTTCAGGCGTTGGCGGACGCGACGATGGCCGCGTACGGCGCCGTGCACCTGCTGTTCAACAACGCCGGCGTGGCGGCGGGTGGCTATGTGTGGGAGAACACTGCCGCCGACTGGCAGTGGGTGATGGGTGCGAACGTGTGGAGCGTGATCCATGGCGTGCGGATCTTCACGCCGCTGATGCTGGCGCATGGCGAGCCGGCGCACATCGTGAACACCGCGTCGGCAGCAGGGTTGATCTCGGCGCCGCACATGGGCATCTACAACGTCAGCAAGCATGCGGTGGTGGCGCTGTCGGAGACACTGCACCACGACCTGAAGCTGGCGCAGTCGAAGATCGGCGTCTCGGTGCTCTGTCCGGCGTTTGTGCCGACGGGGATCTCGCAGTCGCACCGCAATCGTCCGGCCGACCTGGCCAACACCACGCCACCGACGCCCTCGATGCTCATGGCGCAGCAGGCGAGCGTGAAGGCGGTGGGGTCGGGTCGGATCTCGGCGCCGGAGATCGCGGCGCTGACGTTCGCGGCAATCGAGGCGGGGCAGTTCTACATCGTGCCGCACCAGAAGATTCTCGATCTCGTTGCCGTGCGGATGCAGGACATCGTCGCGCAGCGGAACCCGACTGACTTCTCCGTGCTGACGCCGGGTTGAGCGCGCGGACTGCGATCGTGAACTCTTTTCACGCGAAGGCGCGATGCAGCGGAGAGTGGGAGGGGTCTGCGTACGTAAGAAGAACAAACGGCAAACTGCAAACTGCCAACTTCCATCACACGGAGGCGCGGATTTACGGAGGGATCGCCGCGCCACGCAAACCTCCCTGCGAAGGCAAATATCGAGTTGTGATGGGAACTGCCTCGCCGCAGGCAGTTCCCCCAGCATTTCCGATGCTTCGAACGGCATGAAAGCCTGCCGATCACGCGACCCCTCCGTGAATCCGTGGCTCCGTGTGCTGGGAGTTTGCAGTTCGGATCTGCGCAGACCCCTCCCATCCTCCGCTGCTTCGCGCCTTCGCGTGAAAAGAGTTGCTGTTTGCGATGCCAGTCCGCCCACCTGATCCGTCGCTGGCTGTCGGCGTTTGCTGCGGGATGTGCGGGCGGCTAGCATCAGGGCGACGACTGCGGTCCTACGTGGAGGGGAGATGGAGCGACGCGAGATGCTGGCCGTGCTGGGTGCGGCTTCGGCGGCACAGGTGCTGGGAGGGCTGAGCCCAATGTCGGCGGAGGCGATGGTGCTTGTGGATCCGGTGGTGCGAGCGGGGCGCCTGAAGCAGAGCGTCTGCCGCTGGTGCTACGCCAGGATCCCGCTCGAGACCCTCTGCCGGGATGTGGCGGCGATGGGATTCAAGTCGGTGGAGCTTCTGAGCGAGAACGAGTGGGCCACGCTCGCGCCCTTCGGGCTGACCTGTGCGGTGGCGAACGGACCGAGCACGATTCCGGTCGGCTTCAACCGGCTGAACGAGCATGACCGGTTGGTGAAAGAGTCGGAGCGACTGCTGCCGCTGGTCGCCGCAGCGGGGATTCCGCAGATGGTCGTCTTCTCTGGCAACCGCGCCGGGATGTCGGATGCGGAGGGGCTGGAGAATTGTGCGATCGGCATCCGACGCATCATGCCGCTGGCCGAGCGGCTGGGCGTGACGGTGATCATGGAGCTGCTCAATTCGAAGGTCGATCACAAGGATTACATGTGTGATCACACGGCGTGGGGCGTGGAGCTGTGCAAGCGCGTCGGGTCAGCGCGTTTCAAGCTGCTGTATGACGTGTATCACATGCAGATCATGGAAGGTGACGTGATTCGCACGATCCGCGACAATTTCGAGTACATCGGGCACTATCATACCGGTGGTGTGCCGGGTCGTCATGAGATCGACGATTCGCAGGAGCTGAACTATCCCCGCATCATGCTGACGCTGGCCGAGCTGGGCTTCACCGGTTTCGTGGGGCAGGAGTTCATTCCGGTGCGTGATCCGATGGTGTCACTGCGCGAGGCCTACACGCTCTGCAACGTGTGAGCTGATTGCATGTGCTGTCCCGGCATCAGGATTGCGCGTCGGGTGTCAGATGACGCTGCCTGACGCCAGGTGACAGGCATGCGCGTCGGAGCCTCGTTCGACCTGCAGCGTGGCGTGGCCGATGCCGAAGCGATTCGTCAATGTGTCGCAGGCTGATCGCAGCAGTTCGTCATGGTCGTCGCCGGTGGGGTAGACGAGGTGTGCGGTGAGGGCGACGTCGGTGGTGCTGATGGCCCAGATGTGCAGGTCGCGCACGTCGGTGACGCCGGGGAGTTGGCGCAGGCAGGCGTCGACCTTGTTGAAGTCGATGTGCGTGGGCACTGCATGCAGGGCGAGGTTCACCGAGTCGCGCAGCAGGGATTAGGTGCCGACGATGATGATGAGCGCGATCCCGAGACTGATGAGCGGATCGAGCCAGTAGGCCCCGGCGAGGCTGATCGCGATCCCGGCGACGACGACACCGGCGGAGACCCCTGCATCGGCGAGCAGGGCGACCGAGTTGGCCCGGTGGCCGAAGATCGTTTCGACGATGACGAAGTACGGCTGCGTGATTATGCGCCGTCGCGGGTGAGTTGGGTGGGCGTGGTGCAGCGTGACCGTGTCAGTGTGTTTGTATGCCGAAGCGCCCACTGTCGTCACCCGATTCATCGAGCGGGCCAACGCTGCTCGAGGTATTGCGCTCGC
>JBBSCZ010000045.1:0-16210 GCA_038249795.1 Gemmatimonadales bacterium
GCATTTGGCGCGACCCTGATCCTGGTCGACGGTCACATCGGCGATGCCGGTCGTGAGGCGCGCGCGTATGCCGAGGCGCACGGCTGGTTCAACGTCGCCACGCTGCGCGAGCCGTACCGCGTGGAGGGAATGAAGACGATGGGCTACGAAATGGCCGAACAGCTGGGCTGGCGTCTGCCGGATGCATTCGTCTATCCGACCGGCGGCGGCGAAGGGACGATCGGCATCTGGAAGGCGATCGCCGAGATGCAGGGTGCGGGGTGGCTGGACCCGGCGGAACGGCGTCCGAAGGTGATCGTGGCGCAGGCTGCGGGCTGCGCGCCGATCGTGCGCGCTTTCGAAGCCAACGCCGACAAGGCCGAGCCGTGGGTCGATCCGGTCACCTATGCGAGCGGGCTGCGAGTGCCGACACCGCTGGGTGACCGGCTCCTGTTGCGCGCGCTGCGTGAGAGCGACGGCACCGCCGTGGCCATCGACGACACCGTCACCCGGCGCGAGACGGCGCGGCTCGCTGCGGCAACTGGCGTGGACGCCGCGCCGGAGGGAGGATGTGCGCTTGCCGCCCTGGCGGTCCTGGTGGCGCAGGGTACCCTTGGCCGCGACAGCGAGGTGGTCTTGTTCAACACCGGCAGCGGCGCGAGCTACAGGTGGCGGGAATAGGCGACATGCCTGCCACGCGGGGGATTATATTGGGCGATTCTGAGTAACAGGACGAGTGCGCGCAATACCCTGGGAGTTCGGAGTGCCGAACTCGACCATACGATTTCTGGAGATTCGACGAATGGCTTTTTGGACCACTCGCAGTAGCGCCCGCCGCACGTTGGCCGCGCTGGCCATTGCTGCAGGCACCCTGAATGCACAGGCGGCGGCAAAGTGCGATCTGCCCCTGCAGACACATCCCAAGCTGCTGATCGCGACCTCGTTCTTCAACGGTGCGTTCAAGGACAACGCGACGCCGGCCGACAAGGCGAAGGCGCTGTCCGGTACACTGAAGACGATCACGGACGACGTGACGGCATTTCCGGCCAACGTCCAGCCGAGCCGAAATTTTCTTCTCAGCGAGGTGCTGCGTTCCTGGCTCGAACAGCCCGGTGTGGGTCTCGAGGAAGCCCGCGGCAAATTGGGATACACCGCGAACCCGACCGCAACGATCGACATCGCGGCGGCGCTCGATACCGCGTATCGGGCAATTCGCGCGGCGAAGCCAGAATGCGCCGACTCACTGAAGCTCTACGTCAACGGCACCTGGGGGCAACTGATCAATCGGGCCGTGGCGTACAGTAACGAGCAGAAGCTGGATTCCGCTGCCTTGTTTGCGCGGAGCTCGATGCGCTTCGACAGCACGCAGTCCTACGCATACAGCATCATGGCCAACATCGCCGTGGTGAAGGAGGACACCGCGGGCATGTTCGAATGGTTCCGAAAGACGGCCGATGTCACGGCTGCCTCGACCGACACCAACGCGATCAACGTCCGTGACAACATGCTGCTGAATCTGGGTGCGCTCTACGGCAACTCGGCGATCGACGCGGAGGGGCCGAAGAAGGCGGAGCTGAATGCCAAGGCCGTCGAGGTCTACACACGATATCTTGGCTATCACCCGAACGACCTGAGCACCAAGATGCGAATCATGCGCATGTCGGAGACGAAGCTCGACAGCGCAGGGGCGGCGAAGTTCGCAGAGGAGGTGCTGGCGAATCTGGCCGACGCCAGCGAAGCGCAGTTGTCTGAAGCGGGCAACGAACTCACCAACGGCAAGTTTTACGTCTCGGGGCTCCGACTGTTCGAAGAGGCGCTGAAGAAGAACCCGAACAACCGAGACGCGCTGTTCAACTCGGCCGTGGCGCTCAACAACCTCGAGCGCTTCGATGCGATCACGCCACTGTTCGCCCGCCTGCGTCAGATCGAGCCGAACAATCCGAGCATCTACTCGCTGGCGCGGAATGTCCAGGCCTCGCGCAAGCTGGCCGTGCAGACGCGAGCGAACAAGGGCGTCCGTCCGCGTCCGGGCCAGTCGATCATGCTGAATCCGGCACAGCAGGCACAGATCAAGGTGTTCAACGACTCGCTGGTGTACTACACGCAGTTGGTACAGAACATGACGCCGACGGTCGAGGTCCGCAGCTTCGGCGCGATCGAGGGTGGAAAAAGGATTGGTGCGGCGGTGCAGGTGCCGCCCGACAAGCCCGCAGCCTCGTTCACGATCGTCTTCGACTTCCTCGATGCGAGCGGCACTGTGGTCGCGACGCAGAATGTCACGACGAAGCAGATTGCGGCAGGCGGCTTCGAGACGGTCAGTGCCGATGGCAAGGGAGCCGACATCGTAGCTTTCCGCTATAAGGTACAGCCGTAGTCGGAATCGGGTGCCACGAACGGCGGAAGTCGATGCCATTACTTGATTTCCGCCTCCTCACTTCGTACTTTTGTTGAGCCGCGCCCCGGCCTCCGCGGGCGCGGTTTCGCATTGCAGGGCGGTTCGTTTCAGACGGGTTCGAGGGAGAGAGTGCATGGTTCGTGTCGCGGCCGTCGAGGAAGGATTGCTGGGTGCAGCACTGGGTATCGTTCGCGGCACCGAGCTGCGCGCGGTGAATGGTCGCGCCATCGAGGATTTTCTCGATTGGGAATTCCTGACCGCCGACGAGGAGTTCACCGTCGAGGTGCGGCAGCCGGACGGCAGCGATCATACGTGGCGCGTGGTCCGGCCCGAGGGGGCCTCCCTGGGGCTCGAGCTCGAGCCACCGACGATCCGCCGCTGTGCCAATCGATGCGAGTTCTGCTTCATCGAGGGGCTGCCGAAGGGACTGCGCAAGAACCTCTACATTCGGGACGACGACTACCGGCTCTCGTTCGCATACGGCAACTTCGCGACGCTGTCGAACGTGAAGGAGCGCGACATCGCGAGGATCATCGAGTACCGGCTGTCGCCGCTGTACGTGTCGGTGCACGCCACGCCATGGGACGCCCGCAAGGTGCTGCTCAACAACCCGCGCGTGCCGAACATCATCGAGCAGCTGACGCGTCTGGCGGAAGGCGGCATCCAGTTCCACGGGCAGATGGTCATCGTGCCGGGCCTCAACGATGGCGCCGTCCTCGAGCAGTCGCTGACTGACCTCTGGAATCTCGGTGACGCCGTGATCTCGGTGGCGCTGGTGCCCGTGGGGCTCACACAGTTCTCGCACCTGTACACCGGCAAGGGCATGGATCGCGACGCCGCGCGCGAGTTGCTGCGCATCGTGGCACGCTGGGAACAGCGGGCACTGGCTGAGCGAGCCGACCGCTGGGTGTATGGCTCCGACGAGTTGTATCTGCTGTCCGACGAGCCGTTGCCAAGCGCCGAGCACTATGGCGATTTCCCGCAGATCGAGAATGGTGTCGGTGCCGTCACGTCGCTGCGGAGCCGCATTGCCGATGGGCTGACGCGCCTGCCTCGGCTCGATGGCAAGCGTATCGCGATCGTCACCGGCACCAGCATGGCACCGTTGATGCCGCCGCTGCTCGACAGCCTCACCGCGGCGACCGGCGCTCACTTCGAGTTGCTCGTCACCGAGAACTCCCTCTTCGGTCCGACCACCACCACCGCCGGACTGCTGGTGAGCGATGACTTTCGTCGCGCGCTGGCCGGTCGCACCGACTTCGACCTCGCGCTGATTCCAGCCGAGAGCATCAACGAGAACGGCGTCTTCCTCGACGACACCTCCTTCATCGCATTGCGCGAGGAGTTTCCGTTCCCGGTGTATCCATCGTACGATTTCATCGACGTGCTGGAGGCGGAACCAGCCGTCGGTTCGTCATTCAGGAGTGCTGCGTGAGTATCCCAATCATTGCCCTGGTCGGCCGTCCGAACGTGGGCAAGTCGGCGTTGTACAATCGGATCATCGGCGACCGGAACGCCGCGATCGTGAGCGAGGTCGCGGGCACCACGCGCGATCGTCACTTCGGTCGCGCCACCTGGAACGGCCGTGATTTCTGGCTCGTCGACACCGGCGGATTGCCGGAAGACACCACCGACCCGATGGACCTCGAGATCAAGCGGCAGGTCAAGGAAGCCATTGCCGAAGCCGACGTGCTGTTGTTCGTCACCGACGCGAAGATGGGCCTCATGCCCTCCGACGAGAAGGTCGCGGACCTGATGCGCGAGAGTGGCAAGCCGTGGCTGCTGGTCGCCAACAAGTGCGACGAGTTCGGCACCATCGCCCACTACGAGTTCTACTCGCTCGGTGCCGGCGATCCGTTCGCCGTCTCGGCGCAGAACAGCAACGGGATCGGCGATCTGCTCGATGCGATCGTGGACAACATGCCCGAGGGCATGGAGGAGGAGCCTGACGCGCTGCGCGTGGCGGTCATCGGCCGGCCGAACACCGGCAAGTCGTCGATCGTGAATCGCCTGCTCGGTGAGGAGCGCCTCGTCGTCACGGATGTCGCCGGCACCACGCGCGATGCGATCGACAGCCCGATGTCGTACCACGGGCGGCGCCTGATCTTCGTCGATACCGCTGGTCTGCGACGCCCGACCCGCGTGGACGATGGCATCGAGTTTTACTCCACGCTGCGCACCCGCCGCGCCATCGAGCGTGCCGAGATCTGCGTGCTGGTGCTCGACGCCACGCTCGGTCTCGAGAATCAGGACCTGAAGATCGCATCACTGGCCTTCGAGGAGGCGGGCCGCGGTCTCATCGTGGTCGTGAACAAGTGGGATGCGAAAGAGGAGAAGGGGGACAAGTCGGCCGCCCATTTTCAGCGCGATGCCGGTGAGAAGGTGCCGTACCTGAAGTTCGTGCCATTCCTGTTCACGTCGGCGCTGACTGGCCAGCGTGTGACGAAGATTCTCGATGTGATCCTGCAGGTCGAGGCGGAGCGGCAGAAGCGGATCTCGACGTCCGAAATCAACCAGACGCTCGAGGAGCTCCTCGCCCGCCGCCAGCCGCCGCAGGCCGCCGGTCGGGAGGTGAAGCTGAAGTACGCGACTCAGGTGGAGATCGCACCTCCGGCCATCGGAGTGTGGGGCAATCATCCGGAACTCGTGCAGGAGCACTATGTGCGCTATCTGCATAACGGCTTCCGTGCGGCCTACGGCTTCACGGGCAATCCGTTGCGCATCCTCATGAAGCGCAAGGGCGACTGATGCATCCGGCGGTGGGGCTGATCCTCGCCTATCTCGCCGGGTCGATCCCGTCGGCGTTTCTCGCGGGCAAGGCGAAGGGCATCGACCTGCGCACGGTCGGCAGCGGCAACCTCGGTGCGACGAATGTCTTCCGCACCCTGGGATGGAAGATTGGTCTCACGGTCTACATCGCCGATCTGCTCAAGGGGTTTTTGCCGGTCGCGCTCATGCCGAGCGTGACTGGCACGACCGAGATCGGCTGGCGAATTGCGTATGGCGTCGCCGCGATCGCCGGTCACGTGAAGCCGATCTTTCTGCTGGGCAAGGGTGGTGGCAAGGGAGTGGCGACGGCGTCAGGGGTGTTTCTTGCGCTGGCACCGATGGCGACGCTGATCGCGATGCTCAGCTTCGCGGCTGTCGTCGCGCTGTCGGGCTATGTGTCGCTTGGCTCGCTGACGTCGGCTGTGGTGCTCGTGGTAGCGGTTGCCGTCCGCGGCTCGGGCGGCATGCCGCTGCTGCTGACCATCTCACTGGTGGCGGCGTTCGTGTTCTGGACGCACCGCGCAAACATCGCGCGGCTGCGCAACGGCACCGAGCACCGCTTCGGCAAGCGCGGGAAGTCCGAGCGCTCAGCGGCTCCAGATTCGGAGCCGGCTGGATGAGCCAGTCGGTCGTCGTCGGAGCAGGAGCGTGGGGTACGGCGCTCGCAGACCTGATCGCGCGGAATGGCCATCGCACGATGCTCTGGGCGCGTGAGGCCGATGTAGTGGCCGACGTGAACACGAACCGGCGTAACTCCCGGTTCTTGCAGGGAGCGGCACTCGCGCCAGCGCTGACCGCCACGGAGGATCTGGCGGCTGCCGTCGCAACTGCCGGAACGATCACGTTCGTCGCGCCGTCACATGTGCTGCGCGCGGTGATCCGGAGTGCGGCGCATGCGGTGCGCGAGGATGCGGTCCTGATCGTGGCGACGAAGGGTATCGAACGTGAGACCTTTGCACTCATGACCGATATCGTAGCCGAGGAGTTGCCTGGTCGGTCGGTTGTCGCGCTGAGTGGCCCGAGCTTTGCTGCGGAAGTCGCCATGCGTCAGCCCACCGCCGTGGTCGCGGCCAGTCGTGATTCGGCGGCCGCGCTGCGGACCCAGCAGCTGTTCTCTTCGCCCGAGTTTCGCGTCTACACGCAGCGCGATGTGGTCGGGGTGGAGCTGGGCGGTGCGCTGAAGAACGTGATGGCGGTGGCGACCGGGGTGCTGGACGGGCTTGGACTCGGCTTCAATCCTCGCGCCGCGCTGATCACGCGCGGCTTGGCGGAGATGACGCGACTGGGCGTGGCGCTCGGCGCCGAAGCACCGACCTTCGCCGGGCTTGCGGGCATGGGCGATCTGGTGCTGACCTGCACCGGGTCGCTGAGCCGCAATCGCACCGTCGGTGTGGAGATCGGTCAGGGGCGACCGGTGGACGAGGTGCTGCATGCGCGCGAGACGGTGGCCGAAGGGGTCGTCACGACGCAGAGTGCGCACGCGCTGGCGCTGTCGCGCCAGGTGGAGATGCCGATTGTCCGTACGATGCACCGCATTCTGTTCGAGGCGATGTCGCCGAGGGATGCCATCGCCGAATTGATGGCGCGCGCGTTGCGCGCAGAGAGTGACTGAGCATGTCCGTCGCGTCGCGAGACCCCGTGCAGGAGTTCTTCTCGATCGGTGACGTCTGTTCACTGACGGAACTGAAGCCGCACGTACTGCGGTATTGGGAGGGGCAGTTCCGCTTTCTGAGTCCGGCGAAGAACCGGTCGGGTAACCGTGTGTATCAGCGACGCGAGGTGGAGCTGATCCAACTCGTGAAACAGCTGCTTTACACGGAGAAGTACACGATCGAGGGGGCGAAGCGCCGACTCGACGAACTGCGCAAGGATGGCGAGCTGCGACCCCGGGCGCATGAGGCGCTGAAGGCGGCGACGTGGCAGGGGATCGAAAGTGAGCTGCGACAGATTCTGCGCGAGCTGACGGCTCCCCTGGGCAGCGTCGGCTGATGCAACGCGCGGCGTGCGTGATCCCCGCCTATCAGGCAGCGAATTCCATCGCTGCGGTGGTGCAGGGTGTGCGGAC
The DNA here is from genome assembly GCA_038249795.1 of Gemmatimonadales bacterium. Classification (GTDB taxonomy): domain Bacteria; phylum Gemmatimonadota; class Gemmatimonadetes; order Gemmatimonadales; family Gemmatimonadaceae; genus JACMLX01. The sequence goes on from JBBSCZ010000045.1 coordinate 7,209, forward strand.
GTATGCGCCCGAGCTTCTGATCGTCGTCGTCGACGATGGGTCGCGCGATGACACGGCCGCACGTGCCCGGCAGAGCGGGGCAGACCACATCGTGCGACATGATGCCAACCGCGGCAAGGGCGCCGCGCTCGTCAGCGGGTTCGCCTGTGTGAGAGCGAACGACCCGCGGGTCGATGCCGTGGTGACGATGGATGCCGATGATCAGCATGACCCCGCCTCGCTGCCAGCGCTGCTGGCGGCCCTCGCCGGCGCCGATCTGGTGATCGGATCACGATGCCGCGGCGGCACCGCGATGCCGCTGCATCGACGCGCCGCCAACGCCCTGTCCAGTCGCGCGATCACCTGGTGCGCTGGTCACGTCATCCGCGATGCACAATGCGGTTTCCGTGGCATCCGCCGAACGCTGCTCGACCGCGTGCCCCATCTCGGGGATCGATATGAGGCCGAGACGTCGTTCGTCATCCGCGCAGCGCGTGCAGGCGCTATCATCGCACAGGTAGAAATTCCGACCCGGTACGGACCCCCCAGTCATTTCCGGCCGCTGCGCGATGCGGCCAGGGTGGTCGCCACGATCTGGTCTCACCGTCCCTCACGCTTGCCGGCATGCGACTTCTCTGCACCAACGACGACGGTATCCTCGCGCATGGTCTCGACTGCCTTGTCCGCGCCGCAGAACCGCTGGGGGAAGTGACGGTCGTCGCTCCCGACCGGGAACAGAGCGCGACCAGCCATTCACTGACGTTGCATCACCCGCTGCGCCCCGTGCGCCGCGGTGATCGTCGCTGGCAGGTGGATGGCACGCCCACCGATTGCGCCATGCTCGCAATCGAGGCGCTGATGCCAGAGCGACCCGACTTCGTGCTGAGCGGCATCAACCATGGCCACAACATGGGTGAGGATGTGCTGTACTCGGGCACCGTCGCGGCGGCGATGGAGGGACTCTCGCTGGGTGTGCCGGCAATCGCACTCAGCTTTGCCGGAGGTGACCTGCGCGCCGACATGTCGAAGCTGGACGAGCTGGTGGCCCCGCTCACCGAACTGCTCGGTCATCTGATGTCGCTCGAGATGCCAAAGGGAACGCTGCTCAACATCAACCTGCCGCCGCGTCGCGGTGACGAGGTTGCTGGAGTGCGTCTCACCAAGCTCGGGCGGCGGGCGTACTCGAATGCGCTGGCGAAGATGCAGGACCCGTGGGGACGGCCGATCTACTGGATCGGCGGCGGCTCGATCTCGTGGGAGGGCGACGCGAACTCGGATTTTCAGGCCGTGCAGGACGGTTACATTAGCGTGACCCCCCTCCATCTCGATCTGACCCATCACGCCATGCTCGACGCTTCGCACACCTGGTGGCGGGCGCCCTGACGATGATCCACGAACTCCGCGGACCCCGGCGTCGACTCATCGAGACGCTGCAGGCCAACGGTATTCGTGACCTGTCGGTACTTCGTGCATTCGACGAGGTGCCGCGGCATCTTTTTGTGCCCACTGGTGTGCGGCATCGCGCCTATGATGACGCGGCACTGCCCATCGGCTCCGGACAGACGATCTCTCAGCCCAGCATCCACGCGCTCTACCTGGACGTGCTCGGCCTCACCGGACGCGAGCGCGTGCTCGAGATCGGGACCGGGTCGGGATTCCAGACGGCATTGCTCGCGCGGCTTGCGGCGCAGGTGTTCACGATCGAGCGCGTGTCGGCGCTGATGGATCGTGCGAAGGAGGTGCTGCGCGGCCTGAGCGTGAACAACGTGTCGTACCTCGTTGGTGATGGCACCATCGGATGGCGGGAGTATGGGCCCTATGATGCGATCCTCGTCGGTGCAGGCTCACCGACGGTGCCGCAGCCGTTGATCGACCAGCTGGCCGTGGGCGGTCGACTGCTCTGCCCGGTGGGTAATCGTGACAAGCAGGACGTGGTGATGGTTTCTCGCGACATCAGTGGCGTGAAGACCAGCGTGATCGCCGATGCGCGCTTCGTACCGCTGGTCGGCACCCATGGATGGGTGGACGGCACGCCCGCATGACTGGCGAATTACGACGGATCACGCCGACCGGTACGACCTTGCACGTCGTCGTGCATGGACGCGTGCAGGGCGTGGGGTTCCGCTGGTTCGTGCGAACCGAGGCGCGGCGCCTGGGTCTGGCCGGCTGGGTGCGCAACCTGCCTGACGGCACCGTCGAGATGCGGGCATCGGGCATCGCCCAGTTCCTGTGGGCGCTCGAGCAGGCCATTCAGCGCGGTCCTGACAACGCATCGGTGACGCAGATCACGCAGGTGGACACCCCTGAGGTCGATGCGCGCGTCGACACGCCCTACCCATTCATCATCCTGCGGTGATGCCGATCACGACTGCCAGCCAGCAGCAGCTGCAGCATTTGATTCGGGTGGTCCCGAACTATCCGAAGCCTGGTGTCGACTTCCGTGACATCACACCGCTGCTCGGCAGCGCGGCTGATTTCACGCTGGCGATCGTGATGATGATCGCACCCTGGCGTGATGAGGGGATCACGCACGTGATCGGGATCGAGAGCCGCGGTTTCATCTTCGGTGCGCCGGTTGCGCTGGGCCTCGGCGCCGGCTTCGTACCGCTGCGCAAGCCGGGAAAGCTTCCGGGTCGCGTCGTGCGCGAGACATATGCGCTGGAGTACGGCACCGACACACTCGAAATGCACGCCGATGCGCTGCCGACCGGAGCGCGTGTGTTGATCGTGGATGATGTGCTGGCGAGCGGTGGCACCGCGTTGGCGGCGGGGCGCCTGGTGCAGCACGCGGCAGCTGACGTTGCGGGCTACAGCTTTTTCATCGAGATCGAGGCGCTCGGCGCACGGCGCAGCATGCCGGGTGTTCGCATTGAAGCGACGCTCTCGTACTGACGCCGTGACGCCGTACTTCGACTGCCGCGACTTTGCGTCACTGAGCGCGGCCGAGCTGTATGCGATGCTGGTGTTGCGCAGCCGGGTGTTCGTGATCGAGCAGCAGTGCATTTTTCTCGACGCCGATGGTCTCGATGCCGGCGCACATCACCTGTTTGGCTGGCGCGATGCCACGCGCTCGGAACTCGTATGCGGTGTGCGGATCCTTGCGCCGGGCGTGGCCTATGACGAGGCGTCGATCGGGCGGGTGGTGACCGCACCGGAGCACCGTGGCACCGGGGCCGGTCGGCTTCTGATGGTGCAGGCGATCGCGGATTGCACGCGACTGTATCCGGGCACGGGAATCCGCATCGGTGCCCAGCAGTATCTGGAGCGGTTTTATGCCGACTTCGGCTTCGAGACGGTGTCGGAGCCGTACGACGAGGATGGCATCCGGCATGTGACGATGCTGCGGCGAGGCTGACGGGCGCCGGGCTCGTGGTTAATTTGTGGGGAGGCCCCCGTAGCTCAGGTGGATAGAGCAGCAGTTTCCTAAACTGTTGGCCGGGCGTTCGAGTCGCCCCGGGGGCATTGATGTACTCGAGCCGCGATACAACACTGCCGTCGCCAAACCCAGACTCCTGGGTCGGACGACGGCAGTCGTTGTTTGCCTGCGTCTACATATCGCGTGATTGCGCCTTGGTCGCCGGGCTGACGTCGACACCGCCCGTCGGCGCGGCCTGCTGTACGAACAGGTCAGCCGTCAGGTCGTTGAAGTCGCGCTGCATGTCGTCATGGTGCGCTTCGGCTTCACGACCAATATTGGCCAATTGCGTATTTCCGAGCTGATCGCCCGCCACCGCGAAGGTGCGAAAGGTGTCCTGTGCCTGCCGGATCATGACGACATCGGCCACGATGCGCAGAAAGTCACTCTCGCGCACCGAGTCAACGGCACCGCGTGCCTTCGCCAGTACGGAGCCGATCGCATCCTTGATCGACGCGCCAGCAGACTCGGCGCCAAGCTGCGTGGCATACTGCTCGAGCATGCCCTGATGCCGCTCCATCACCGGGAGGTATCGAGTGCAGAGCTCACGGTAGCGCTGGCTCTCGGCCTGCTTTGCGTGATCACGCAACGATTCGATCAGATGGCCATGCTGCGCCAGGCAGTTGTTCACCTGGGCGCGAATGAAATCCTGTCCGGTATCCATGACTGCGCTCTCCTCAGTTTGTGTCGGTGCGATATGCACGCGCATTGCCAGTGCATGCGCTGTGCCGTGCGAATCACCGCCGTCACACGAACGCGCTTTCACCCGTGATCGCACGCCCGACCACCAGCGCCGTCATCTCGTTCGTTCCTTCATACGAATAGATCGCCTCGGCATCCGCGAACAGCCTGGCCGCACCGTGCTCGAGCAGAACGCCATTGCCGCCCATCATCTCGCGTGCGAGCTGAACCGTCTCGCGACAGTGGAACGCGCAGAACTGTTTGGCGAGGGAGGTATGTGCGTCAGTGGCGAGTCCGGCGTCCTGCAGCCGCGCGGCACGCAGCGCCATCCCAAGCATCGCGGTGACGTTGCCAAGCATGCGGACGAGCAGCATCTGCACCAGCTGGAATCCCGCGATGGGGCGGCCAAACTGCTGTCGGGTGCCGGCATACCGCAGCGCATGCTCGTACGCACCCAGCGCGCAGCCGACCGCCTGGAACGCCACACCGATACGCGCCGCGCTCAGCACGCGCGCGGTGTCGCCAAAGCCATTCGCGTGCGCGAGCCGGTCACTCTCAGCCACTTGCAGATCCGTCATCGTGATCCAGCCTGAGGCGAGAGCGCGCTGCGAGATCTTTCCCGACATCAGGCGCGCCGAGTATCCGGGGAGCTCGGTGCGCACGATGAAACCCTTCACCTTCTGGTCGTCCTCATCGCGCGCCCAGATCACGACGATGTCGGCAAAGGTCGAGTTGCCGATCCACTTCTTTTCGCCATTCAGGATCCAGCTGTCGCCATCGCGCCGGCAGCGCGTGGTGAGGCCACGGGCGACTCCACTGCCGACATCCGGCTCGGTCAGCCCGAAGCAACCGATTTTCGTGAAACGACGCAGCTGTGGAAGCCACTCGGCGCGCTGCGCGTCGGAGCCAAGCAAGAGAATCGAACCGAGGCACAGGCCGCCATGTACGCCATAGTAACTCGCCATCGACGGATCGACGCGGGCGAGCTCCAACGAGTACAGCCCATCGAGCACGCCGCGATTGGTCGCGCCTGCATCGAAGTAGTGCTCGAGTGGATCGAGCGCGTGAAAACCTGCGAGCGCGTCGTGGTAGAACACGCCGCGATCCCAGTGGTCATCGGCCACCGGCGCAATGTCGCGCTCCAGCACCGAACGCATCGCGAGCCGACGCACGTTCTCGTCGGGGGTGAGCGTGTCGAACCAGCCGTACAGGTCGATCGGAAGTTCTGGTTTGGTCATGACGATGCAGGTTGTGAGGTGCTTGGCGACCATAACGGCGTTGGCGCTTCAGCCCAACGCTGCTATGTGCATTCGGTCGATCTCACCCTTCGGTGTGCGTGGCCACGCACTCAGCGGTACGCGACGCAGTGTGCCGATGTAGCTGCGCAGACCGCCAAGGGCACGATCGATCTCGTGGCGATCGAGATCGACATCGTCCTGCGTGGAGTAGGTGACGGCGATCGACTGCTGCGAGGTTGGTGTGATTGCCAATTCCGTGATATGCGGCAGCTGCAGGCGCATGGCACCTTCGATCGCGGCTGGCACGACGAGGGTGCCGTTTGACAGCTTGAAGCTCGCTGAAGCCCGTGACAGGAACGTGTAGGCTCCCGTGTTCACGGCCACGATGTCATCGGTGCGCTGCCATCGGAGTGGCTCGAGCGACTGCAGCTCGCCATTCTCCCAGATGCCGCTGCAAGCGTTTGGACCTCGAAACGCGAGCACGCCGTCGTCATCGATGCGTACGTCGCACCCGATCGGCCGTCCGAGAAAACCGGCACTGAATTCACCGGGTTGACTCAACATGATGCCGGGGCTCGCCTCGGTCTGGCCATAGCCGACACGGAGGCGTGTGGTCGTCAGCTGGGCCGCCAGTGACGCGTCGATCGGCGCACCGCCGACGAGGCCACCGTGCAGGTTGCGCAGCAAGGCCATCCCGTCTGCCGTGGCCGAGAGTCGACGGGCGGTGAGCGGCACCATGCTCAGATGCGTGACGGCGGCGGAAGCAGCGAGGGCGATGATTGCGGCGGTGTCACGGGCCGGGATGGCGGTGGTGACGATTCTTCGAGCGCGCAGCAGTGCCGGCAAGAGCCCGAGCACGAGCCCGAATGCATGATGCCATGGCAGCATGCAGAGCACACTGCCGCCCTCCATGTTCAGGTGCGGCAGGTGACTGTCGAGTACCGCACGAACCCCCGATGCCGGCAACGCGATCCAGCGTGGCGTGCCACTGGTGCCCGATGTGCGAAGCAGGAACGCGACCTGTTCGGTTTGGGCGGTCGCAGTCCGGGGAGTGATCGGACCGCCGGGCGGCCCGCCCGTGTCCGATGGGACGCACACGCTGGCATGTGGCAACGTCGTGGCGACCGCCAGGCGCGCGTCGAGCGCGTCCAGTAGCGGTATCACATCTTCGTCGGGTGGCACGGGCACGAGCGTCACGCCGTCGGCCAGCGTCGCCATCAACAGTTGCGCGAACGCCGGGCCGTTCGGCAGCGCACAGACGATGCGGTCACCACGCGCGATGCCGGCATGTCGGAGTGTACGCGACCAGGCGTCCGCTCCGTGATGCAGGTCGCTGGCCGACAGACGCAGACCGTCGAACAACAATTCGGCGGTGCCAGACTTGTTGAACAGCTCCTGCAGGGCGGAGTTCTCGGTCATTCGTTCGACGTGCGGGTCGGCATGTGGGGGAACGTAGCCGAACAGCGCGACTGCCGACGAATCGCGATCTGCGACGCATTCACGGCGCAGTCCAGAGCCGGTCCAGCGCGGCTGCCGGCAGTGGCGCTGGACCGTCCTGCAGCCCGCCCAACCAGGCGGCGTGCCCCAGCACTTGGTCGGCGCTCCAGCCTGCGTCACGAAGCTCTGCCAGCCCGGCGTCACCGCGCGACTTGCTCAGCTTCGTGCCGTCGGGATGCACGACGAGCGGATGATGCAGCAGGTGCGGAACGATCGACCGGCCGAGCATTTCACCCAGCATCAGTTGCCGAGCCGTCGACGCGAGCAGGTCATCACCACGGATGATCACCCCGACACCCTGCTCGATGTCGTCCACGACCACTGCGTACTGGTACGTCCACTGGCGCAGCCGGTCGCGCAGCAAGAGATCTCCGCACTGTGCCGAGGGCTGTTGTGCGAGCGTTCCGTGGCGCAGGTCGGTGAACGAAAGCATACCCTCACCGAGCCGCAGGCGGCGTGCCGTCGTCTCATCGTCAGGGACAGCAACGTTTCGACACGTCCCCGGATATCGCAACTCGGTCTCGCCCAGTTCCAGTGCGGCGATCTCACGCCGGGAGCATCGGCAGGGATAGACGAGGCCTTGCGCCTGCAGTGCGTTGAGTGCGCCGGCATATCGATCGGGCGCGTCGGATTGCCGCAGCATGTCAGGGATGCCATGGGCACGGTTGTCGCCGTGCAGCCCAAGCCAGGCTAAATCTTCGCGGATCGATGCCTCGTACGCCGCCCGTGACCGCTGCCGATCGTGATCCTCGATCCGCACGATCACGGAGCCACCAAAGGCCCGCGCGATGCTCCAGACGTACACGGCGTTGACGGCGTGCCCGAGGTGCAATCGCCCCGTTGGCGCCGGCGCGAACCGGGTGCGCCAGCCTGGTTGCAAGGTGGCGGCCAGTCGCGCGCGGAGCGCCACGCGCTCAGCTTGAGTCAGGGCGGAAGTCACGGAGCGCGAATCTGCCGTCGCGCCCGGGCCGCCACAATGCCTCCCACGATTCTCCATGGCGTACGACAAGGCCTACTTCGACAAGTGGTATCGCAGCCGCACGCATCGCGTGCGCACACCGGCGCAGACCCGCCGCATCGTCGCCTTCACGCTCGCCGCCGCAGAGTACGTGCTCGATCGTCCCGTCCGCTCGGTGCTCGATGTCGGGGCGGGGGAGGGGAACTGGCAGCCGATCCTGAACGAATTACGGCCTGCGCTCACGTATGTCGGTGTGGAGCCGAGCGCATACGCGGTGGGCCGTTTCGGCAGGCGCCGCGGGCTCCGGCTCGGCTCAGTCGAGTCTCTGATGGGCCTGAAGCTGCACGAGACGCACCCCGACGGATTCGATCTCGTCATCTGCTGCGGTGTGCTGAACTATGTGCCGGCACGGGCGCTGGCGAAGGCGCTCGAACACTTGGCGCTGCACACCAACGGCGTTGCGTGGCTCGAACTGTTCACCGCGCACGACGACATCGAAGGCGACATTGCCGAGATGAAGCCGCGTTCTACTGGGTGGTACCGAACTCGGCTCGCCGCCGCCGGCCTCGTGCCTTGCGGCCTGCACCTCTACGCGCCCTCCGATCGCGCGGCGGCGCTGGCCGCTCTCGAAACCGGCCGGGCTGATTGAGGAGGGTGCGTCAGCTAACGTCAAGCAATGAACGACCCCAGCCGGGAGCCGACAACTCGACGGCGCATGCGGAAGTTTGCCTCAATCGGCTGGCTTTCGAGCTGGACTGGTGGTGGGGAGATGCGCGGGAGAGGCGAAAACGTGTTATTAATGAGACTGCAACGTGATCTTAATGAAGCAACCACGAGTTTGCTTTCGAGAGCCAGAAGGTGAGCACGCCCTGATACGCGATCGGCGCCAGATCGTCAGGAGTGTGTTGTCAGCTTCTCAGAAGAGCGTGGGCACCGCAGTCCGCGCCTGGATTGGAATCAACGTCGTATTTCCGTATCCACGATGGGGTGGATGCATGGGTGGACCATCCGCATGGCAGCGCGCTCCGATTTCGACATACCGGCAGGGCTCGTTGGGAGCGAGCGGCTCGCTTGGAAGGAGCCACATCCGTGGCACTCGGGTGAGCGCGTCTGGACCACGGCGAACAGCCATGTGGATGTGTGGGTCGAACTGCTGCACACGATGGACCTCGATCCCGCCCCGGTCCTGCTCTCGACGATCTGCGCTGACTTCGAGGGCGACCAATGGACGCAC
>JBBSCZ010000046.1:0-16090 GCA_038249795.1 Gemmatimonadales bacterium
ATCGATGATGTTGATCTTGTTTCCCTTCCAGCGGATCGACGTATTCTTGGCGAGAATCGTGATGCCGCGTTCCTTCTCGAGCGGATTGGAGTCCATGACGCGCTCGGCGACGACCTGATTCTCGCGGAACGCTCCTGCCTGACGGAGCATCTGGTCGACGAGAGTCGTCTTACCGTGATCGACGTGCGCAATGATGGCAATGTTACGAATAGACATCCGTGAAACGTAGCGAGCCGTCCAAGTGGTCCCCCGGCGGCGCCTCGGTCCGCCTCAGGCCGCGACGCGGTCCAGCGTGATGCCACGGGACTGCAGCGCCAGTTGAAACCCACCCTTGTCCACCGCCTTCAGCCAGGCGTCGTGCACGTCGACCACGTCCCGCTCCACCAGGTCCAGCAGCGCATCGTTCATGGTGACCATGCCAAGCTTCCTGGACGTCTGGAGGATGGTCGGGATCTGGAAGGTCTTCCCCTCGCGGATCAGGTTGGAGATGGCGGTGTTGGCCAGCAGCACCTCGCGCGCCGCCGCCCGCCCGCCCCCCTTCTTCTTCACCAGCGTCTGTGAGATCACGCCCTTCAGCGACTCGCTGAGCATCGTGCGCACCTGCGCCTGCCGATCCGACGGGAACTGATCGATCAGCCGATCCACCGTGCTCGGCGCCGTGGTGGTGTGCAGCGTGCCGAACACCAGATGTCCCGTCTCCGCCGTCTCGATCGCGATCGCGATGGTCTCGAGGTCGCGCAGCTCGCCCACCAGGATCACATCCGGATCCTCGCGCAGAGCGGCGCGCAGCGCGCTCTTGAAGCTGTCGGTGTGCACGCCCACCTGCCGCTGCGTGATGATGCACTTCTTGCTGGCGTGCACGAACTCGATCGGATCCTCGATCGTGATGATGTGGTCGTGCCGCGTACGGTTGACGAGGTCGATCATGCCGCAGAGCGTGGTGCTCTTGCCGCTGCCGGTGGGACCGGTCACGAGTACCAGTCCCTTGGTCAGATTGCAGAGCGCCTTTTCATGCTCCGACAGTCCCAGCTGCTCGGCCGTGAGGATCGTCGACGGAATGAGGCGGAACACTGCCGCCACGCCGCAGCGATCACGCAGCACGTTGCCTCGGAAGCGGGCCACGCCGGGAATCTCGAGGGCGAAGTCGGTGTCGTTGCGGTCGCGAAATTCTTCGCGGTTCTTCTCCGGCATCGACGCCATCAGCATCTGCTCGAGCTGATCGGCGCCGAGCGGAGCGGCACCCGTGATGCGCGTCAGTTCACCATCGCGGCGCAGGATCGGCGGCTCACCGACGCGCAGGTGCAGATCGGACGCCTTCTGTGCCGAGAGCGCACGCAGCAGCGCATCGAGCGCGGAGCGCGGGCCGCTGTCGAGCACCGGAGTGGCCGCAGCCATCGTCTTCTCTTCGCGCAGCGACGTATCGGCGGCACTGGCGGGGAGAATCTGCGCCACCACGCGGCCTTCGGCATCACGCTGGATGATGCAGTCCACCGGGATGTTGCTGCCCTCGTAGGCGAAGCGCGCCGGACCGCCCTGCATGACGGCGGCCTGCATCGCCGCCGGCGCGATCTCGCGCAGCAGCGCCACGATCTGTTCTGCGGTGAGCGGCTGCTTGGTGATCGGTCGCACGCCGCCATCGAAGCGGAGTTCGGCGGCGCACCCTTCGTAGAGCACGAGGGTCGTCGGCGGCGCGGTACCGAGTGCCATGAGGAACTTGTCGAGTGATGCCATGAGCAGCCTGAACGGAACAGAGGGAGAGGCCGCGAACCGGGGTGGGTCGGCTGCCGATCGGTGGAGGCAAAACGCCGCATTGCCGTACCGTGCTGACGCGTGGTGTTCAGCAGGGTCACGTGTGCGCCGGCTCATCGAATGGAAGCATCATCGCATTCCGATGCACTACCACCGTTTTTTACCGCCCGTTCCTCAGACCGCGTGCTGCGCGAACCGTGCGCAGAGCAGCACCGCGTGCCGGAAGCTCGAGGGATCCGCGATGCCCTGCCCGGCAATGTCCAGCGCCGTGCCATGGTCGGGCGACGTGCGCGGAAACGGCAGCCCGAGCGTGACGTTCACCCCGCTGCCGAAGCTGGCCACCTTGATGGCCGTCATGCCGACGTCGTGGTATGGCGCGATCACCGCGTCGAACTCGCCGCGCAGCGCGCGCACGAAGACGGTATCGGCGGGGAACGGCCCCAGCGCGCCCATCTCTGCGGCAACCGGCGCCAGCAGCACGGTGTCCTCGGTGCCGAAGCGCCCGCCATCCCCGCCATGCGGGTTCAGGGCGCAGAGTGCGATGCGCGGCTCGGCGATGTGATACCAGTGCTGCAGCCCCGCGCGCGTCAGCGTGATCGCTTCGCGCAGCACATCGGCGGTCAGCGCCTCGGGCACGTTCCGCAATGCCAGATGCGTGGTGGCGAGCACCACCCGCAGCGTCTCGCTGGCCAGCATCATGACGGTGGGGCACCCGGTCAGCTCGGCGAGGAGCTCAGTGTGGCCGGGAGCGTCGTAGCCGCCCAGCAGCAACGCATGCTTGTCGAGCGGCGCGGTGACGATGCCACGTACGGCGCCGGAAAGCGCCAGCTCCACCGCGCGCACCACCGCATCACCGGCCAGCTTCCCGGCCAGCGCCTCACCGCCGCCGGGCATCCATGTGCCGACCGACTCGTGCACATCCACCTCGGTGCCGCGCGGCCCCACCACCAGCAGGTCACAGACCTCGCCGATGGCGTCGTCGTCGAGCATGGCCTGCACCAGCTCCGGCCCGATGCCGCGCGGATCGCCGAGTGTGACGGCGAGCCGCGGACGCCGGCGGGTCACGGGTGCGTTCCGCGCATCACGGCTCCGGTTCGTCCGCCGGAGTCGCCAGCGGCAATGCCGGAATCGGGTTCCGCAGTATGAACGTCACCGCCCGCAGGTTGTCGATGTAGCGGCGCATCGAGCGCTCCTCCACCAGCTGCGCGCGAATACGGTCGCGCACCTCGCCCATGGAGTAATCCCCCTCTTCCTGCGAGCTGAGCAGCTGGAAGACGACGAACTTCTTCGTATTACGACGGGCGTTTTCGATGGCGAATGGGGCACTGATCTCATTCACCTTCAGCGACTTGAGCGACTCGGTGTAGGCACCGGGCAGCTCGGCTTTCGGGAAGGGCTCGGCGAACCCGCGCACCTCGTCGGGATCGTGAAACCTGATCTGCAGTGAGTCGTAGCGCGCGCCCGAACGCCAGACGGTCGCGATGCTGTCGGCGAGGCGCAGGGCTCGCGATTCGTCCGCCGAGTCGAGGGTCGGGATGATCAGGATATGCCGGGCCTTCACTTCCTTCGGCTGCACCTTGTCGACGCGAATGATGTGGTAGCCGAAATTGGTCTCGACCACCGGACTCATGACGCCGGGCGGCAACGCGAACATCATGCGATCGAATTCGGGCACCATGATACCGCGGCGGTTCCAGCCGAGGTCACCGCCCGTCTCCTTGTTGGACGGGTCCATGCTTTCGCGCTTGGCAATCAGCTCGAAGTTGCCACCGCGCTGCAGTTCGACCAGGAGCGAATCGATCTTGGCGCGTGCTTTCGCCTTCGAGGCAACAGCGGCAGTCGGGGCAACGACGATCTGCCGGAACGTGACCTGCGCCGGACGCTTCGGCAGCGTGGCCCGATTCTGTTCGTACATCGCGGCAACATCGGCATCCGACACGAGTGCGCGTACCAGCTTTCCATCGGCCTTCATCTTCTCGATCAGCTTGCGCTGCACCTGCTGACGCTTCGCCGCTTCGATCAGCGTCTTGCGGTACTCCTCGGGGGTACCGAAGCCGGCACCGGCCAGCGCGGTGCGGAACTCCTGATCGCTCTTGAACTGGTCGCGGATCTTCCTCATCTGCGTTTCGACTTCCGGCAGCACGTCCCCATCGACCACCTCGACCTTTTCCACAACAGCCTTCTGAACCAGGACCTCGGCATCGATGAGGTCATCGATCAGCTTCACGATCAGCTTGTGATGCTCGGCGCTGTCGGCTGGAATCGGCATGCCCTGCGCACGCCGCGTGTTGTATTCCTCGAGAATTTCGCTCCACAGGATCGGGCGATCGCCGGCAATCGCGATCACACGGTCCACAGGGACCGAGAGCACCGCTGGCGCGGCGTTCGCGGGGCGCACTGCGGGCACCGGCGTCTGCGCCTGCAGCGCGAGGGCACCGATGAGAGAGGCCGCAAGGACGGCAAACGGTCGAGTCATGCGTCGAAGTACCCGGCAGGCGTGGCGTCGGTTCATTCCCGGAAGGGGAACGGCGCGCGGCACGCGTCGAATGTAAAACGGGGGAGCGCGATCGACGCGCTCCCCCGCCCGTTACGCCGCAGACTGGCTTACGGCTTGGCCGGAACGGCCGGTTGCGCCGGCACCGGCGTGCCGGCCGGGGCCTCACCGGGCATTGGCACCGCCGATGCCGGACGATTCGCCGCACGGGTGCTGTCGGCCGACCCGCGGAGCTTCTGCGCCGCCTCGAGGGCACGATCGACACCAGCGTCGACGATCTTCGCACCGGGGAACCGCATGCGCAGCATCAGGTCCATGGAGCGTGCGATCGGCACGAAGGCCCCGTCACGGACGAGCATGTTCTCGAGGAATGTGCTGACACGACTGGTGGCGATCTTCTCACGCTCGGCAGCCGTCTTGCCGCTGTCGGCGAGCTGATTCGGCGCGACACCCAGCTGCGTCCACGAGTTGATGACGAGCGTGCGGAACTCGGCGCGGATCTGGCTCTTTTCCTGATCGGTGAGATCGACCTTGGCGCTATCGGCCTGCGCCAGGAAGAGCTCATTGCGCATGAAGTTCTTGATCAGCGTCGGGATGATCGTATCCGGCGCATTCTGGATCTGCGGGATCAGGCCCTGTTCGGGCGGATAGGCGTCGATCCAGCGCACCAGCTCACGCGCGGTGAAGTCCCCACGCTTGGAGGTGCCGAGCACCATGTTACTGCCGCGGAAGCCATCGAGATCGCCCACGATGTCGCGGGCCATTTTCGGCACATCCTTCTTCACGTCGACGTCGTTGGTCGCCTCGAGGCGTGCCCAGTACGTGGACTCGGCCATGGCGGCGCCACGCTGCAGCTGCAGCTGTGCGACCTGCGGCATGACGCTGGCGTAGACGGGACGATAGATGATGTGATAGCCGAACCGCGACTGGATGACCGGCGAGATCTCACCCGGCTTGGTGGCCTTGAGCCCATTCTCGAATTCGGCCGCCATCACGCCGGTCGCGAAGGCGCCCAGTAAGCCACCCTGCGGCGCCGATCCCGGATCCTGGCTGTACTTCGTCGCCAGCGCGGCGAAGTTGGCGGTGGTCAGCACCTTGCGCAGCGAATCGGCGCGACCGCGCAACTCCTGCACCAGCTGTGGTGTGGCACCCTGCTCCGGTACGCGGAAGAGGATGTGGCTGGCGGCGAGCACTTCGCCGGCATTGTAGCGTGCCTCGCCGTCATTGGGCGCCGTAGTCGGGAAGGTCTTGGAAACGACCTCGAAGAACTTCCGGGCGCGGGCGTTGGCGATCGGCGCCCAGAGGGCCGAGTCGAGGGCCTTGCTGTCGTTCAGCGAGTCACCCGTGGCGCCGGCCTTGGCCAGCAGCTGGTAGTTCACCCAGAGGTCGGCGACGACGCGCACGACATCCTTTCGGAGCGGCACCTTCGAGGCGCCGAGCAGTTCCGACAACTTCTTGACGGTGAGCTCTTCGGAACCCGCCTTCGCGACGGTATCGGCGTGCGCGCTGAGCGCACCGTCGCCGCAGCCAACCAGCTGTGCCATGGCGCCAACCGCAATCGCGGCGAGGGCAAATCTCTTCATGCGTCGGAACGGGATACGGGTGAAACTGCAACAGTCCGACAGGAACGGGCAGTCGCGCAACCGGTCGGTCAGCGACTCAGACTGCGCAGGGAACGAACAAGGCCTTCGAGCACGGCGGCACCACCGAGGCGGGTGAGCTTGAGCGTGAGCGGTTGCGCGCGACGCACCTCGGCCTGGAACTGCACTTCGTGAAACGCAGCACTGAGCCCCTTCATCCGAGGCACGGCGTTGGCGCGAAACGTAATACGCCCCTCGTCCCCTCGCACCAGCATCGCCTCGATTCCGAGCTCCGCCCCGAGGAGGCGCAGCTTGGCGAGGTCGAAGTAGGCGCTGGCAGCCGTCGGGAGAGGGCCGAAGCGATCCCGGACCTCATCGGCGAGCGCCTCGATGGCTGCCGCATCGGGGGCCTTCGTGAGTCGACGGTAGATGTCCAGTTTCAGATCCTGCATCGGGATGTAGTCGTCGGGCAGGAAGGCGGGCACGTCCAGCGACACGTCCGACGGCTGCGGCGGCGGGGCCTTGTCGCCGCGCTGGATCCGCGTCACGGTCTCCTCCAGAAGACGGAGATACAGGTCGAAGCCTACGGCATGCACGAAGCCACTCTGCTCGGGTCCGAGGAGATTTCCCGCCCCGCGCAGCTCCATGTCCTTGAGCGCGACGCGATAGCCGCTGCCGAGCTCCGTGTTGTGCTCCAGCACCCGCAAGCGGCGCTCGGCGTCCTCATCGACGATGTCGGGGACCAGCAGGTAACAGTAGGCGCGGCGGTGCGAACGGCCCACGCGGCCGCGCAGTTGATACAGCTGCGCGAGGCCGAAACGGTCGGCGCGGTCCACGAACATCGTGTTCGCGTTCGACACATCGAGCCCGCTTTCGACGATCATCGTGCTGACGAGGATGTCGGCCTCACCGCGCACGAACTGGCGCATGACCTCCTCCAGCTGGCGCTCCTTCATCTGCCCGTGTCCCACCACGATGCGCGCCCGCGGCACGATGCGCTGCAGGTGATCGGCCACGGCGAGGATGGTTTCGATGCGGTTGTGCACGAAGAAGCATTGCCCGCCGCGATCCAGCTCGCGGTTGATCGCTTCCTCGAGCAGCGCGTCGTCGTTCGGCTCCACGTACGTCAGCACCGGGCTGCGGTCGCGCGGTGGCGTCTGCATCAGCGTCATGTCGCGCAGGCCGGCCAGCGACTGGTGCAGCGTGCGCGGAATCGGCGTGGCGGTGAGCGTCAGCACGTCGGTCTCCATCTTCAGCTGCTTCAAGCGCTCCTTGTGCTTCACGCCGAAGCGGTGCTCCTCATCGACGATGATCAGCCCGAGGTCGGCGAAGACGATGTCTTCACCCAGCAGGCGATGCGTGCCGATGACGATGTCGACTTTCTTGTTCTTCAGCCGTTCGAGTGTGGCCGTCTGCTCCTTTTGCGTGCGAAAGCGGCTCATCTCCTCGACCACCACCGGGAAGTCGGCGAGGCGGTCGCCGAAGGTCCGCACATGCTGGTCGGCGAGAATCGTCGTCGGCACCAGCACGGCCACCTGCCGCCCGCTCTGCACCGCCTTGAACGCCGCGCGCACGGCGATTTCGGTCTTGCCGTAGCCCACGTCGCCCACCAGCAGGCGATCCATTGGGCGTCCGCCCTCCATGTCCTGCTTCACTTCGGTGGTGGCGCGACGCTGGTCGGGGGTGTCCTCGAACAGGAAGCCGCTCTCCAGCTGCATCTGCCAGTTGGTGTCGGGCACGTGCGGCGGACGACTCGCAATGCGGCGGCGAGCGTACAGGTCGAGCAGCTCGTGGGTCATCTCGAGGATGGCGGCCCGCGTCTTGTCGCGCTGCTGACTCCACTTGCGACCACCCAGCTTGTGCAGACGGGGCGGCGGCGCATCGGCGCTGATGTCGCCGGCACTGCGATAGCGCTCCACCTGGTCGATGCGATACAGCGGCACGTTGAGTCGATCGCCGCCCTCGTACTCGATCACCGCGACCTCGACGCTGCTCTCGCCCACAAAGGTGGTCGAGAGACCGCGATAGATGCCGATGCCATGCTCGAGGTGCACCACGTAGTCGCCGTTCTTCAGCGCCGTGACGACATCGAGCGCGGCACCACCGCTGTACTTGCGCGTGCGGCGAATGCGGCGTTCGCGGCGGAAGATCTCGTGATCGGTGAGGACACGCAGTCCCTCGCGCCCTTCCTGCGCCGGCAGCAGGAACCCGGCACCGAGTACGCCGAGTGCGAGCGTTGCACCGGTGCGACGACCACGCTCTTCGAGCAGTTCCTCGAGCCGCTCCAGCTGTCCGCTGTTGTCGCAGAGGATCAGCGTCGGGATGCCGGCGACGATCAGCTTCCGCAGCGCCGCCATGTCGCGCCCTACGACTTCGGGCGCACGCAGCGGGAAGCCCACATCCACCGCACCCGACGTGGGATCGATGATGCGCAGCGTGCCGAAGCTGCGCAGCCGCTGGCGCGTGGTGTCGGGATGCTCGAAAAGTCGTTCGCGGGCCGGTGAGTCCTCACCGCGACGACGCGCCAGCTCCACGTGATGCTGCGCCTCGGTCCACGTTCGCTGCAGCTCGGGATCGATGCTGGTGCCGAGTGGCTGCACCAGGATCGTGTCGGGGGGCAACAGGTCGAGCAGTGTGACGCGCTCGTACAGCGCTTCGCCTTCGTCGGTGGCCGGAATGTCCACCGGCAGCACCAGTGCGATGCTCGCATCACGCGTGCTGCGCTGCGAGAGCAGATCGAAGTGGCGCAGTTCCATGATCTCGTCGCCCCAGAACTCGAGGCGCACCGGCTCGGCCATGCCGAAGCTGTAGATGTCGAAGATACCGCCGCGCACGCTGTACTGGCCCACGTCCTCGACCATCGGCACACGCTCGAATCCATGCCGATCGAGATGCTCCGAGAGATCTTCCAGTCGCCACGCATCGCCCTTGCGGATCTCGAGCCGTGCACGTGACACCGCCTGCGCGAGCTGCGTGCGTTCCATCAGCGCGCGCGAGGTGGTCAGCAGCAGGCGCACTGCACCACGCGAAAGCTTCTCGAGCGTTTCGACGCGCTCACCCGCGACTTCTGCATGCGGCTCGGCTTCGCCAAACCCCTCACGCGGCGGATAGAGCGCGATGTCGTCGGCGGCATCGGCCAGCGCCGCCAGATCGGCCAGCCAGCGTTCCGCATCAGGGAGCGCATCGGTCACCACCACCATCACGCGCCCCTGCAGTCGGCGCGCGAGTGCGGCAATCATCACCGCATCGGAGGAGCCATGCAGCCCGGCGACGGTCAGCGTGCGATCGGGGGACGGCAGCGAGTTCCAGACGCGCGTGAATTGCGGCAACCGTTCAACAGCATCCAACAGGGTCGGAAGGCCCATCAGTCAGCGCGAGCTAGAGAATCGGCAGTGGCAGCCATGCGAGTGCGATAGCGTCCGGAAATCCACGCTTCCGCCAGCACGGCCAACAGCGCCAGCAGCAGCAGCAGGGTGGCCATCGGCTGCGATGCACCCGATTGGCGCAGGCTGCGAAGGAACGCAGCACCATCGACGTTGAGTTCCGCACGGTCGGCACCGCCGAAGCGCGCCGTGAGCTCTGCCGCGCTGGCACGCTCGAGCTGCGGCTCACCGGCAGCGAGTTGCACACCGACCGCGCCGGTGATCTCAGTTCCGCGCATCCAGAAGTAGACACCGGGCAGCGCCGGTGCCGTCATCGCGGCGGCGGTCACCGAACGACGCATCGTGCCGTCGGCGCTGCGTAATTCGGTTGCGCCGCCCGGAGCAATGATCCGGTCGCCGGCGGCCACATGCACTGCGGCCGTCGTCCCCGACGCGAGGTTGCTGACGGCATCGGCGAGCCACGGCACGAACGTCGCGCGCACCGGCAGGGTGGTGCTGGCCGGCGTGAGCGAGGAGCCCAGCACGATCCACTTCGGGCCGCGTACCATCCAGACCGCGGTGCCGACCTGCGCCACGGTATCGCCAACGGCACTCGACTGCGCCACCAGCGGGAACCACTGCGTGACGCGAATCGCCGTATCGCCGCGGAAGTCGTCGTGCAGGCTGCGTACGAGTTGCGAACCACGTTGCTCGGAGGCGAAGCGCCACGGAATGTTCAGATTCGCGAGTGCGATGTTGGCGGTCGCCACACCACCCGCATCAGCCGGCGGCAGAATCAGCGCGGGCAGCGACGTCACTGCGGCGGCCGGTGCAATCGCCACCGTGACATCGGTGTCGAGGCGCAGGCGTCCATTCTCTCGCAGCGCACCGACGGCGGCAGCCACGAACTCCCCGGCTGATTCGCGCACGGCCGGCGCGCCACCGACCACGATCGGCACGACGGCGTGATCGTCAGCGCCTACACCCGAGGGCTCGATGGTGACGTCGAGCGCCTGCCAGCCGTTGCCCGTGCCGACGAGCGGGATGCGCGCCGTGACGATCGAGTCGCCGGCGTTCCGCACTATCACGCCGCGGGCGATGGTGTTGTCGCCGATCGCGATGCGATACGCGGTGGAATCGCGCACCGCCTGCACGGTGAGCTCGAGGGTGCCGCGCGGCGTCCACCACTGCGGCTGCGCCACGGCCGACAGAATCGCACCGTTGGGTGGCGGCGTGATCGTGGGCACATACACGCGAACGCGCGACGACCACGCCGGGAGATCGTTGGCCCAGGCGCTGCGTTGTCCATCGGTCAGAATTGCCACGGCACCGGCATCACCGGCCGCAGTCTGCGTCAGCGCGATCGCCTGTCGCACCGCCGCATCGAGCTGGCCGGCGCCTGGCAGCGCGATCACACGCGACAGCGCCGCATCGATCGCATCGGGGCCGGTGTAGAGCGTGCCGTCGGCCGTGATCAGCCAGAGCTTCTCCGCCGTACCCGATGCCGCCCGCAGATCACGGGCGGTGGCAGCGAGTCGCTCCAGCACCGGCACACCGTCGACGATCGCAGTGGTGCTCAGCGAGTTGTCGAGCACGATCGCCAGCGCGCGCGGTGTGCCTTCACCGCGTGTCCAGACCGGACGTGCCGCCGCGAGCGCGAGCAGCAGCACGATCAGGATGCGAAGCAGCAGCAGCCAGAGATTCTTGGCGCGCACGTTGCGACTCGAATCTCGTTCGGCGCTGACGAGATAGCGGACCGCCGGAAACTCGACGCGCGCACCGATGTTGCGGCGCAGCAGGTGCAGCAGCACCGGAACGGCCGCCAGGACAGCGAGTGAGAGCCAGAGTGGTGCGAGAAAGGCCACGGGAGTGCGTCAGCCCCGCACGAAGTCTCGCGCCGCGAAGGCGCGATGCAGGGGCATGCCGAACGGCTCGCTGGTGTCGCAGAGGGCGTAGCGTCCTCCCTGTTCCACGAACAGCGTGCGCCACGACTCGATCGCCGTCTCGACGGCCGAGCCGTACGCCGCGCGAACTTCGCGCGCGCTGGCGGCGACTTCCACGCCGGTCTCGGAATCGATGAAGCGGGCATCGGTGCTCACATCCAGCGAGCGTTCGCCGGGATCCATGATGTGCATGCCCAGCACGTCGTGTCCGCCGGCACGCAGCGCGCGCAGACCCGGCTTCACCGATTCGTGGTCGATCAGCAGGTCGGAGATCACGATCACGATGCCGGGTCGACGGATCAGATGCGACGCCTGCTGCAGCGCCAGGTCGAGTCGCGATTCACGCCCGGTGCCGGGCTCCATCATCGCGGCCACGAGGCGCTGAAAGTGCGCCGGTCGGGCGCGGGGCGGGACCACGGTGCGGACCTGATCATCGAACCGCACGAGCCCCACCGCGTCGCGCTGCTTCAGCAGCAGCAGCGCCAGTGCCGCCGCCAGCTGCTCGGCATACACCTGTTTGGTGACGCCCGCCCTGGCGCTCTTCCATTGCATCGAGCGGCTCACGTCGAGCAGGATCACCGCACGGAGGTTGGTCTCCTCCTCGAACTGCTTCACCACCCAGCGCTCGGTGCGGGCGGCGATCTTCCAGTCGATGTAGCGGAGATCGTCGCCAGGCTGGTAGGGACGATGCTCGGCAAACTCCACGCTGAATCCCTTGCGGGGCGACCGATGGAGACCCGTCAGAAACCCATCCACCAACCAGCGCGCACGGACTTCGAGCCCGCCAAGTGCAGTGAGCACGGCAGGATCGATCAGGTCGGGACGGGACTGGTGGGCGAGGGACATCAGGTGGCGTCGGAGCCGAACGGAGGTGGGCCGCGTTGCAAACTTACCCGATTGCATCCCCGGAAGAACCGAGGGGGCCGCAGTCGTGCTAGATTGCCACCCAATGCGGCGTCGCCGCCTTTCGCTCCAGCCCCAGCCTCATGTCGTCGCTCGACCGCATCCGCAATTTCTGCATCGTCGCCCACATCGATCACGGCAAGTCGACCCTGGCCGACCGCCTGATCGAGATGACCGGCACCCTTCAGAAGCGTGAAATGAAGAGCCAGGTCATGGACACGCTGGACCTGGAACGCGAACGCGGCATCACGATCAAGCTGAATGCAGTGCGCATGAAGTACACCTCGCGTGCCGGCGACGAGTACGAGCTGAATCTGATCGACACGCCCGGCCACGTGGACTTCACCTACGAAGTCTCGCGCTCGCTGGCTGCCTGTGAAGGGGCAATTCTGGTCGTGGATGCCAGCCAGGGCATTCAGGCACAGACGCTGTCGAATCTGTTCCTGGCGATGGATGCGGGCCTGGAGATCATTCCGGTCCTGAACAAGATCGACCTGCCTGGCGCCGAGCCCGAACGCCGGCGTCAGGAAGTGGTCGACCTGATCGGCTGCCTGCCCGAGGATGTACTGAGCGTGAGCGGCAAGGAAGGCACCGGTGTGCCGGAGCTGCTGGAAATGATCGTGGAGCGGGTGCCGCCGCCGAAGGGCAACCCGACCGGTCCGCTGCGCGCTCTGATCTTCGACTCGTACTACGACAAGTACCGCGGTGCCATTCCGAGCATCCGCGTGGTCGATGGCGAGTTGAAGAAAGGGATGAAGATCACCTTCGGCGCCAGCGACAATCAATATGAAGTGGCCGAGGTGGGCTCGCTGCAGCTGCGGCAGGTTCCGACGGAGAAGCTGCAGGCCGGCGAGGTGGGCTACGTGGTGGCCAGCGTGCGCACCGTGAGCGAAACTCGGGCTGGCGACACGATCTTCGACGTGGCGAACCGCGCGCCCGAGGGGCTGCCGGGTTACCAGGAAGTGCGCAGCTTCGTGTTTGCCGGCATCTATCCGACCGACACGCAGCTCTACGAGCAGCTGCGTGACGCGCTGGAGAAGATGAAGCTGAACGATGCGTCGCTGCAGTACACCCCCGAAACGTCGACGGCGCTCGGTTTCGGATTCCGCTGCGGCTTTCTGGGCCTGCTGCACATGGAGATCGTGCAGGAGCGACTGGAGCGCGAGTACAACCTGGACCTGGTCACGACGGTGCCCAGCGTGGAGTACCACGTGTACCGCGCCGACGGCGAGATGGAGCTGATCGAGAACCCGTCACGCATGCCGCACGCGTCCACGATCGTCCGTGTCGAGGAGCCGTACGTGAAGGCGCGCATCATGGCCCCGGTGGAGTACATCGGCCCCATCATGACGCTCGGTACCGATCGTCGCGGGATCTACAAGAACATGTCGTATCTCGACACCAAGCGCGTCGAGTTCGACTGGGAATTCCCGCTCGGCGAGATCATCCTCGACTTCTTCGACAAGCTGAAGACGGTGAGCCGCGGCTACGCGAGCCTCGACTACGAAATGCTCGACTATCGCCCCAGTGAGCTGGTGAAGCTGGACATGCTGATCAACGGCGACCCGATCGACGCCTTCAGTGTGATCATCCATCGCGACAAGAGCGAGGAGCAGGGCCGCAAGATCGCCGAGAAACTGAAGGACCTGATTCCGCGACAGCTGTTCGAGGTCGCGATCCAGGCCGCAATCGGCATGAAGATCGTGGCGCGTACCACGGTCAAGGCGCTCAGAAAGGACGTGCTCGCGAAGTGCTACGGCGGCGACATCAGCCGGAAGCGCAAGCTGCTGGAGAAGCAGAAGGAAGGAAAGAAGCGCATGAAGCAGGTGGGCGCGGTGGAGATCCCGCAGGAAGCCTTCCTCGCCGTGCTGCAGGTGGACTGACGGTTGTCGCGCGCGGCACTCGTCATCCAGACATCATTTCTGGGCGACGTGGTGCTGACGACGCCGCTGCTCACCCATCTCGCGGCACGGGGCCCGGTGGACGTCGTCACGACGCCCGCCGGCGGCGCACTGCTGGAGTCGCATCCGGCCGTGCGTCGCGTGATCCGCTACGACAAGCGCGGCGCGCAACGGGGCGTCGGTGGCGTGCGGGCGTTGGCCACATCACTCCGTCGCGTGCAGTACGATGCCGCCTACCTCGCACAGGGGTCGTGGCGCAGCGCGGCAGTGGCGTGGCTGGCGCGCATTCCGGTGCGGATCGGATTCGACCGCTCGGCTGGCCGCGCGCTGTACACACATCAAGTCGTGTATCGGCAGGACTGGCATCACGCCGAACGGCTGTTCCGTCTGTCCGCCACCGACCTGCAGCAGATACCGCCAGCACCGTCACTGCTGCCGCGCGACGAGGATCGCGCAGCCGTGACCGCGCTGCTGACCGACGCACCGTTCGGCCGAGCGCCGTTCATCGTGCTGGCGCCGGGCAGCGTGTGGGCCACCAAGCGATGGCCGTTCTACGCCGAGCTGCTGGCGACACTGCCCGTTGCGTACGGAATCGTGGTGGCCGGTGGGGCTGAGGACCGCGAGCTCGCGGCGGCGATCGTGGCGGCGGCGCCGCACCGCGTGCTCGATGCCACCGGCCGGCTCGCGCTGCTCGCCTCGGCAGAGCTGATCGGACGTGCTGCGGCGGTGATCACCAACGATTCCCTGCCCCAGCACCTCGCCAGCGCCATGGCGACACCAACGGTGACCGTGTTTGGCCCCACGCTGCCGGCCTTCGGCTTCGGGCCACTGGCCCCGCGGCATGTGGTGGTGGAGCATGCGCCGGGACTGGAATGCCGGCCCTGCTCCGCGCATGGGCCACAGCGTTGCCCCCGTGTTCATTTCCGGTGCATGCGCGACATTTCCCCAGCGATGGTGGCTGCCTCGCTGCAGCCGCTGCTCGGCGATTGACTTCATTCTCTTCGCACCTCTTCCGCCCATGAGCGCAACGCGCACCCGCTACATCGTCGGCGTCGACCTGGGCGGTACCAACATCGTCGCCGGCGCCATGCCCGAGGACGGATCGCGCGAGATCGCCTTCCGCACCGCGCTCACGCGGTCCTGCGAAGGGGCGGATGCCGTGATGGAGCGGATGATCCGGATGATCGAGGACGTGATCGCAGCGACGGTGGAGGAAACGGGCGCCACCCGCGCCGATTTTCTGGGTGTGGGCGTTGGAGCACCCGGTCCGATGGATCGGGAGAAAGGGATCGTCATCACCGCGCCGAATCTGGGCTGGAAGATGGTACCGCTTCGCGCAAAAATCGAGGAAGCGACCGGATTGCCCATCACGGTCGACAACGATGCCAACTGCGCCACGCTCGGCGAAGCGTGGACCGGCGCCGCGAAGGGCGCGAAGAACGTGATCGGCGTGACGATCGGGACGGGCATCGGTGGCGGCATCATCATCGACGGACGTCTCTATCACGGCTCGTCGCACGTGGCGGGCGAGATCGGCCACATGACGATCGACAGCACCGGTCGCCGCTGCAGCTGCGGCAACTACGGCTGCCTCGAGGCGTACGCGTCGGGCACCGCGATCGCCGAGCGTGCGCGCGAGGCACTGGCGAACGAAACCTCCGGCGTGCTGCTCGACATGTGCGCTCGGCAGCTCGGGAAGGTCACGGCACAGATGGTGTACTCGGCCGCGAAGCAGGGCGATCCCGTCGCCATCGACGTGGTGCGCGAGACCGCGCGATTCCTGGGCGCGGGGATCGGCGCGCTGCTCAACGTGCTCAATCCTGAAGTGGTGGTGCTGGCCGGCGGCGTCGTGAATGCCGGCGAGGCGCTCTTTGCGCCGCTGAAGGCCGAGGTGCGCCGACGCGCCTTCGCTCCCGCGGTGGATGGCTGCCGCATCGTGCCGGGGCTGCTTGGCAGCAGCGCGGGCGTGGTCGGAGCCGTGGCGGCGTTCAAGGAACAGATGGGAACACCCCTCACGTGAGTCGGCCGCGACGTCGGCGCCTTGGCGTCATCGGCACCTTCGTCTGGGACGTGATCCACGGGCGCGACATTCGTACCGCACCGGTGCAGGAGTGGGGTGGCATCACCTACGCATTCTCGGCGCTCGACGCCGCCTTGA
>JBBSCZ010000047.1:0-16067 GCA_038249795.1 Gemmatimonadales bacterium
CGACCATGCACGCGCCGCACTGATCAGGCCCTTCGACGGCACGCAGCCCACGTTGAGACAGTCGCCCCCCATCAGGTGCCGCTCGATCAGTGCGACCTTCGCGCCAAGTCCCGCCGCACCGGCCGCCGTTACCAGGCCCCCGGTGCCGGCGCCGATCACCACCAGGTCGTACCGCTTCGCCGTTACCGGATTCTTCCAGTCATCGGGATGGACGTTGGCCAGCAGTGCGCGGTCGTATGAATCGTGCTCGAGCATCGGCAGTGGTGCGAGGGGTAGCGGGCGGTGCAGATCAGAAAACATTGTACGTGACGACGAGCGCGGTCAGCCCGCCTCGGCGCTGCGGGCCGTGGCGTCCGCGAGCGCCCGCTTCGCGACGCGCGTGATCAGCACGGTGACTGCTGCCGTAGCCGCAAGTCCGAGGCCGAGCACCGTGTAGAAGGCCGGGCCCTTCGCCGGTGCGGTCGCGTCCGTCGCGCCGACCACCACGCTCGCCAGCTTGCCGCTGTACACGTACAACAACGTGCCGGGCAGCATGCCAACCGAGGCCAGAACGAAATCACCGATACGCACTTTCGTGAGACCGAGTGCGTAGTTCAGCACGCTGAACGGAATCACCGGTGACAGTCGCAGCAGAAACACCACCTTGCGCCCCTGTTCGGCAATCGCGGCATCGATGGCGGCGAAGCGCGTGTCTTTCGCCAGACGGGCTGCAATCCAGTCGCGCGCCAGGTAGCGCGCAATGAGGAAGGCGGCGAGCGACCCGAGTGTGGCGCCGACCAGCACGAACATCGTGCCACGCAGCACACCGAACAGCGCACCGGCGGCCAGCGTCAGCAGCGAGGCCGGCACGAATGCCACGCAAGCGATGGCGTACCCTGCAATGAACACGATCGGACCCCAGACGCCGAGAGCGTCCACCGCGGCGGTCAGGCGCGGCAGTTGCCCGCTGAGCTGCCGCCCAAGCAGCACCAGCGCTGTCACCACGGCGAGTACGACCATCACGCGGATGATCGTGCTGCGGGGTGATGCACTGGATGCGCTGTCGCTGGGGTCGCTCGTCTCGCTGATATCGGTCATCTGCAGCTGGTACGCCGCCGCACGCAATTCGGATCGACCGATGGCGTGCGACTACGCCGTGCGGCCGCGCATGACGAGTGGTTCGCCATTCGCGCCCAGCCCCAGCTCGACATGCAGTCGCTCCTTCGCCGCCGCAATCACCGCGCGCGTCCGCTCCTTGAGCGTGGCCAGATCCGCCAGAGTTAGACCCGTCGTCTCGATTGGTTCCAGCACGCGGCAGATCGCCCGCGTCTTCTGGAACTGGAACGTGTGCTTCGCCATCGCTCGGCGCGTACCAGCGATCACGATCGGCAGAATCGGCGCGCCACTCTCGATGGCGAGGCGGAACGCCCCGTCGCGGAACGGCAGCAGCTCACCATCGGGTGTCCGCGTGCCTTCGGGGAAGATCATGACGCTCAGCTTCTGCTGCAGTCGAGCCTTGCAGCCATTCATCGCCGACACGATGCTCTCCTTACGACCACGCTTCACCGGAATGTCACCGGCCAGCCACATCATCCAGCCGAGGAAGGGAATCTTGAACAGCGCCTCCTTGCCCAGCCACTTCATCTCCCACGGCAGGTGCGAGATCAGGAAGATGTCGGCGTAACTCTCGTGGTTCGAAACGGCCACGTACGGCCGTCGCGGATCACGGATGCGGAGCCCGTCGGTGCTGAACTTCCACAGCGGATTGAGCCAGACCGTGAAGCAGCCGACGATGCGGAACGTGCGCCCGGCGGCGTACCGACTGCGGTCGAACGGCACCGTCACGATGAACACGGCCAGCACCACGAAGAATCCAACGAGGACCATGGCGATCAGGGTCACCCACGCCCACGCGTTCAACACTTTCTGGAGCACGTCTCAGCTGGCGGAGATGGCGGTGATGCAGGTGCCGTCGAAGCCGCTCGACTTGTGCTGACCGTCGCAGAATGGCTTGCGCGAGCTGGCACCGCAGCGACACAGGAAAACGTTCTTTCCCTCGGGCAGCGGTATCACGTTGCCTTCCGCGTCCGTGAGCGTGACGGACGGCGCGTCGGCAGCGGTGATCATCAGCGGGCCGTTGTTGTTCACCTTGATCGTGATGGTCATCGATGGGTTCTGGAGAATGCGGTCGGGCGGAGTCGCCGGCAACGTGGGAGGATAACGCCCGGTCAGGTCTACCGTTACCCGTGAAACCTGCCGGACAGTGGTCAGGCGGCGGTCTGGGCGGCGTGGCGCTTGAGGCGCTGGACCATGGCGTTCAGGCCCACTTCGCGGCCGGCCAGACCGATGTCGTGCATCAGCTGACGGACCACGTCACTGGGAATGGCGAGGGTCACGGCCGGAGGCTGATCGTTCACCGCCTGAAACACGATCGCCAGCACCGCCGCGACGGTGGGCGACTCGCGGACGTTCACATCGGCGTAGAAGTGCAGCTGCCCGTCGTGCAATTCCGGGAAGATGTCGACCCGTGTCTGGCACTCGGGCACCGCGAAGGCGGTCCGGTCGAGCGCGGCGAGTCGCTCGGGGAGCGGCTCGAGCTTGCGTGCATAGGCGACGAGGCTCGCCATCTTCTCCTCTCGACCCATCGCGCGGAAACGCGTGAGCACCTTCTCCAGCGCCGGCGGCATGATTTCGGTCTGCGTCATGGGAGAAAGATAGGCAGTCCAGACCATATTCCACGCGCATGCATCTCGTGATCGTCACCTCGGGCTCGCGCGGCGACGTGCAGCCGTACCTGGCGCTCGCGGTCCGCGCCGCTGCCGCGGGTCACCGCGTCACGCTCGCCACGCACGCGCAATTCGAGCCGTGGATCCGCTCTTACGGCATCGGGTTCAGGCCGCTGCATGGCGATCCGGGACAGGTGCTCAGCACGCCCGGAGCAAATGCCTGGCTGCGCGACGGCTCGATCGCCGGTCTCTGGCAGTTCGCGAAGGAGTTCGGGCGCGACTTTCCGACGCTGTTCGAGGGGCTGCTGCGCGATCTGGTCGCCGTCACCGCCGATGCCGACATCGTGCTGTATGGCGCGGTCTGCATGGCGGCCGCACAGCTGCACGAGATCCGAGGACTGCCGGTGATCGGGGGCTTCATGCAGCCTCTCACCCCGACCGACGCCTTCCCCGCTGCGGGTCTCACCTACCGCACCCCCGAAACGATCTGGGATCGTCGCCGGAATCGCATCTCGCACCTGGTCGGCGAACAACTGCTCTGGCAGCCATCCCGCAAACATGTGAATCGCTGGCGGCAGCGCGAGTTCAACGCCCCGCCCGTCGCACTCTGCGGCCCATTTGCCTCGCAACGCTCGGCCGCCTACCCGATCTGCTACGCCTACAGCCCATCGGTGCTGCCGGCGCCCGACGACTGGCCATCGTGGATCGCGCCCACCGGCTGGTGGTACCTCGACGAGCCGGATTACGAACCATCGGCCGCGCTGTCGGCATTCCTCGCCGCTGGCGACGCACCGGTCACGATCGGCTTCGGCAGCATGACGCCGCAGGACTCGGGGTGGCTGACGCGCACGGTGCTCGACGCCTGCGAACGCGCCGGCACGCGCGTGGTGCTGCTGCAGGGCTGGGGCTCACTGGGCAAGGCCGAATTACCCGCGTGGGCGCATGTCGAGAAGGAGGTGCCACACGCCTGGCTCTTTGCCCGCAGCAGCGCGCTGGTGCATCACGGCGGCGCCGGCACCACCGGCGCAGCAGTGCGCAGCGGCGTGCCGTCGCTGGTGGTGCCCCTCGGCTTCGATCAGCAGTTCTGGGGCAGCCGTCTCGAGGAACTCGGCGTAGCACCGCCACCTATCAGGCGCCGTGAGCTCACCGTGAGCAACCTCGCCGCTGCCCTCACCACACTTCGCACCGACACCGCCATGCGCGCGGCGGCTGCCTCGCTCGGGGAGAGGGTTCGCGCGGAGGACGGGTGCGGTGTGGCGCTCGAGCGCATCGAGGCGCACTTCGGTTTGCGTGCCTGAAGGGTCGTGTTTCGCTGGGATCGCTAACTCTTTTCAGGGGAGGCGCGAAGCAACGGAGGGCGGGAGGGGTCTGCTTGTATTCGAAACTGCGCATCACACAGAGGGCATAGAGAGCACAGAGGATACAGAGGTTACAACGGCTGCAGAGGGCGTCACTGCGACACGACACCCTCCACGCGCGGGATGGCTCCGAGAATCTGAGGGGAACTGCACCGCCGCACGCTGTTCCCACAGCCCTCTTGATCATTGTCGCGGCACGGAAGCATGAATGGCGGGCAGAGAGTCCTCTGTGCCCCTCTGCGCCTCTGTGCGATGCGCAGTTTTAATGTGCGCAGACCCCTCCCGCCCTCCGTTGCTTCGCGCCTTCCCTGAAAAGAGTTCAACAGCGCTGACGACGCGCAGACCTCACGCCACGCCGAGCACAGGCCGGTCGGGGGCGGAGGCCGCGTCGGCAAGCGCAGCGATCAGCAGCGGGCGGGCGATGCCGAGGGCCTCTGGTGACGCGAGCACGCTCTGAATGGTGATCCGGGCTTGCCCGCCCACGACCGCGTGGAGCGTGGCGCGGGCCGAGGTCACGCCTTCGACGCCACCGGCGGCTGCTTCGCACCGCGTGGCAATGGCGAGGAGCTCGGCGCCGGCGATGCCTGCGGCGGAGACCTCGACCGTGAGTGGCACCATCCGATGTTCGGTTCGTGAATTGTTGGTGAGGCGCGTCTTCATCACTTCGGCGTTGGCGAGACTCACCTCCTCGCCCGTGTCGAGTCGGAGGCGGGTGGTCTTGAGTCCCACGGATTCCACACGGCCGGTGGTGTCGCCGACCGTGATCTCGTCACCCACGGCGAACGGTTTGTCGAAGGCGATGGCCAGCGCGGCGAGCAGGTCG
Organism: Gemmatimonadales bacterium; assembly: GCA_038249795.1. Taxonomy (GTDB): domain Bacteria; phylum Gemmatimonadota; class Gemmatimonadetes; order Gemmatimonadales; family Gemmatimonadaceae; genus JACMLX01. The sequence goes on from JBBSCZ010000047.1 coordinate 4,887, forward strand.
CCGAGGATGTTCTGCACCGCCAGCGCCACGGCGATGCCCGTGATGCCGAGGCCCGTGATCAGCGCGGTGACGTTGATGCCGAAGTTGTCGAGTGCCAGTACCGCGACGATCACGAACACCGCCACGCGCACCAGCACGCCCACCACCGCCAGCGAGGCGCGCCCCGCCTGGCGGCCGTTGGCGGTGCGCGTCATCGTGCCGAGCCAGAAGTCGACGCCGGTGTTGGCCCAGCGCAGCATTTGCCAGCAGAAGATGGCGATCGCGAAAATGCGGAGCCACATCGGCAGGGGGCGGTCGGCGGCGTGATAGAGGCCGGCGGCGGTGATGCCCATGACGATCAGGTAGAGGCGCGAGGTGCGACGGGCCAGCAGCAGCAAGAGGTCGTCCACCCATGTCTCGGTGGATGCGGCGTTCGTCAGGCGGCGCACCAGCAGCACGCGGAGGCCCCAGAGCGAGGCGGTGGTGGCCACGCCGATGAGCAGGCTGTGAATCCACTCCAGCCAGGTGACGCCGAACAGCAGGTTGTCGCGCAGGGTGTTCATCAACATCCGGGTCGGCTCGAATTTCGCAGGAGTGGTGGGAACGTTCCGGCGTACCCATGCCTACGGACGGGACTCGCCTCGCCAAACTTATCTTCTATCTGATGCGCTCTCTTCTCGTCATCCGCCACCTGGTTCGTGCTGTAGTCGTCCTGGCCGGCGCGGTCGCTGTCGGCTGCGCTCCGAAGGCGCCCCCGCCCAGTGCCGCGACGATCTCGGCATTGCCATGGGACAGCGTCGCGGCGCGGGCGCGCGGCACCACGGTGATCTGGCGGATGTGGCGTGGCGATCCGGCGGTCAACACGTTCGTGGATCAGTGGGTCGCGCCGAGGCTGAAGGCGCAGTACGGCGTCACGCTGCAGCCGGTGAACGGGCAGGGCAACGAGCTGGTGGACCAGCTCACGGTGGAGCAGGAGGCCGGCGCCACGACAGGAACCGCCAGCCTGCTCTGGATCAATGGCGAAACGTTCAGTGCGCTACGCGCGCGCGAGCTGCTTGGCGGTCCGTGGAGTCAGGCGCTGCCGGCGGCGGCACTGGTCGACAGCGGTTCGTCGATCATCAGTCGTGATTTCGAGCAGGATCCGGCGGGCTACGAGTCGCCGTGGGGCACGGTGCAGCTGGCACTGATCTACGACAGTGCCCGCACACCGCAGCCGCCGCGCACCGCCGCTGAACTGGCTGTCTGGATTCGAGCGCACCCCGGTCGCTTCACCTATGACCAGAGTTTCGCCGGCATCACGTTTCTCAAGGGATTGCTGTATCAGTTCGGTGGCGGCGTCGAAAACTTCCGTGGCGGCTTCGACTCCACACGCTACATCACGGCACGCACAGGCCTCTTCTCGTGGCTCGACTCGCTGAAGCCGTCGCTCTGGCGACAGGGCACGCAGTATCCTCCCGACGTGGCCGCACTGCATCGCCTGTTCGCAAATGGAGAGATCGACTTCAGCCTCTCCAACAATCAGAACGAAGCCGTCACGAAGGCCATGCAGGGTATCGTGCCGAAGACCAGTCGCGCGCTGGTGTTGCGTGATGGAACGATCGCCAATGCGCATTTCCTTGGCATTCCGGCCAATGCGCCGAACGCCGCCGGTGCAATGGTGGTCGCGAATTTTCTGCTCACACCCGAGGCGCAGCTCGAGAAGCAGCGCCCTGCGGTCTGGGCCGATGGCACGGTGCTCGACCTTGGTCGGCTGTCCGAGATGTGGCGCGCGCGATTTGACTCCGTGATGAACGACCCGCGTCTGGTGCCCGTCGATACGTTGCGCAAATACGCGCGACCCGAAGTGTCGTCGCGCTATCATGAACAGTTGCAGGCCGACTGGCGCCGGATGATCCGTTGATCGCCATTGCATGTCGATCGCGCGACCAGTGCGTCGTCTCCACCCGCTGCCAGTGAACTCCATCACGTCTTCGCGTCGAACGCGCGCCGTGCCGCTGCTGCTGGCGGGTACACTGCTCGGTGTGCCGATCACCGTCGGCGTGGGCTACCTGGTGGCCGGAGCGCTGGGTATCGTCGGCAACGCGAGTCCGGGTGGTGTGACACGCGTGCTTGCCGATGGCTCGGTGCTTCGTTCAGCGATGTTGTCACTGTGGATTGCGGCGGTGGGCACGACACTGGCGACGATCGGCGCGCTGCTGGTGACATTCACATTCGGTGGAAATCGCACACTCGATCGTGTCGCGAGACGCGTGGCGGTGCTGCCATTGCCGGTGCCCACTGTCGCCGCCGCGGTGGCCGTGCTGCTGCTGCTCTCGCAGAGCGGCTGGCTGGCGCGCGTGGCAACCCGCGTGCAACTGATCAACGCTCCGGCCAGCTTCCCGGCGCTCGTCTACGATCCCTTCGCCATCGGTGTGATCGTGGCGGTGGTGTGGAAGGAGCTACCCTTCCTTCTGTTGCTGGCGACATCACTGCTCTCGTTGCGCGGCCCGGCTCTCACCGACGCGGCGCGTACGCTGGGCGCGACGCGATGGCAGGCACTGCGCCGCATCACGCTGCCGATGCTGCTGCGTGGCATGGCGCCGAGCATCATCGCGGTGTTCGTGTTCGTGCTGGGATCACTGGAGCTGCCGCTGGTGCTGGCGCCGAGTGCGCCGCTGACGCTCCCGATGTTGATTCAGGAGCGACGACAGGCACTCGATATGGCATCGCATGGTGATGCTTACGTGATCGCGCTATTGGCGACGGTGCTCGCGCTGCTGGCCGCCGTGGCGCACGAGTGGTTGCGGGACGACGCATGAGATCACGCGAGTCTCTGCTCCGTTCGCTGTCGTTCGTCGCACTGCTGCTGTTCGCGACGGCGCCGTTGCTGATGCTGATCGTCACGTCGCTGTCGCGCGGCTGGTTCTACCCGGCCGTGCTGCCGCCCTCGCTCGATGCGAGTGGCTGGCGCGACCTGGTCAACGATCCCGCGCGACGGGTGGCGCTCACGAACTCGCTGCTGCTGGGCGTCGGCACGGCGATCGTCGCGACGTTGCTGGCGTTGCCGCTGGGTCGCGCCGCCGCGCTCAGCACGCGCGCCGTACGACGCACGGTGGCGCTGCTCGCTTTCGCAGCGGTGGCGCTGCCGCCGGTGGCACTGGGCGTGGGGCTGCAGCTGTCGGTGCTCTCGCTCGGCCTCGGCGGCACGCTGATGGGTGTGTTCCTCGCCCACATGGTACCGGCGCTCGGCTATCTCACACTCGTCTTCCTCGGCGTGTTCACGCGCTGGGACACGCGACTCGAGGAGGCAGCGGCGACGCTCGGTGCCGATGGTGTGATGCGCTGGCGGCTGGTGTTGCTGCCACTGCTGCGTCGGCCGATCGCCGATGCCATGGCGCTCGGCTTTCTGGTGAGCTGGGCGCAGGTGGCACTCACGCTGCTGGTCGGCGGCGGTGCCGTGCGGACATTGCCGCTGGAGGTGCTGGCGATGCTGCAGGCAGGGCAGGATCAGCATGCGGCGACGGGTGCGCTGGCACTGGCGATTCCTGCGCTGCTGGTGCTCGCGGTATCGCGCACCGCTGCGCGTGACACGGCGGCGGTGGCGGCATGAGTGCAACGCTCGACGTGCATGATCTGGGCGTGCTGTTTGGTGATCGCATCGGATTGCCATCGCTGTCGCTGACGGTGCAGGGTGGTGATTGCCTCGCGGTGCTGGGCGCATCGGGTTCGGGGAAATCGTCGCTGTTGCGGACGCTGGCGGGGTTGCAGGCCGCCGCGAGTGGACGAATTGCGGTCAACGGCCGCGACGTGACGATGCTCGAGCCGGAGCAGCGCGGCATCGTCTATCTGCATCAGGAGCCGGTGCTCTTTCCGCAGCTCTCGGTGATGGAAAACGTGGCGTTCCCGCTGGTCATCCGTCGCATCGCAAAGAGTGAAGCGCAGCGACGTGCGCTGGAGATGCTGGCACGTCTGCAGGTGGACGGGGTCGCGACACACCGCGCCGGCGCACTGAGTGGCGGGCAGCGGCATCGCGTGGCACTGGCGCGCGCACTCTGCGCCGATCCGGCGGTGCTGCTGCTCGACGAACCGCTGTCGTCGCTGGATCCGGGGGTGCGTGGCGACGTGCGCGAGGCGCTGCTGGCAGCGCGGGCAGCGAGTGGGGCAGCGACCATTCTCGTCACCCACGATCTCGACGATTGCATGGCCGTTGCAACGCATATCACGACGATCGGTGCCGGTGGTGCACTGAGTGCTCCCGCCACGCCGAGCGCGCTGCTGCTTGCACCGCCGATGCTGGAGGTCGCGCAGTTGCTCGGTGTGTACGCCACCCTGTACGGCGTGGTGGAGATGCATGGGTCCGCTGCGATGTTTCGCTGGATCGGCGGTGTGATTGCCGCCGCGGACGCAACGCCCGGAGCGTCGGTGGCGTGTGTTCGCTCGCACGAGCTGGCGGTGCATGTGGGCGACCAGCTGCAGGCACCAGTCCTGACGGTGACCGCACGACGCGATGCGGCACACGAGGTGCTGCTCGACGTTCGTGATCTGTCAGGTGCGATGGCGACGGTGCGCACCTTCAGCGGCACGCCGGTGCAGGTGGGCGAGCGGGTGCAGGTCGTGGTGCATCACGCACGAATCTTTCCGGGGCACTGAGCCATGTTCGATCACCTGCTGCGTGGACTGAAGGACCGCCTGCTGATGCCGCTGGCGATGCTGCTGCGCGGCGTGTCGCCCAACCTGCTCTCGGTCGTGGCGCTGGCATTTGGTCTGGGCGCGGCGGCGGCGGCGGCGCGCGGTGCGTGGGGTGTGGGGCTGGCGCTCTGGATCGTGAATCGTGTCACCGACGGCTTGGACGGCACGGTGGCGCGCGCGGCCAATCGCCAGACCGACTTTGGCGGATATCTCGACATCCTGCTCGACTTCGTGGTCTACGCCGCGATCCCCCTCGGCTTTGCCATCCACTCGGCCGATCGGCTCGTGCTGCTCGGGGCCGTGGCGCTGGAGGGGATCTTCTTCGTGAACGCCTGCAGCTGGATGTATCTCTCGGCCGTTCTGGAGAAGCGTGCATCCGGCGCCCGGGTCACCGGCGAACTCACCACGGTGACGATGCCGCCGGCGCTGGTGGCGGGGTTCGAAACCGTCGTGTTCTTCGCCCTGTTCTATCTTTTCCCGACCCGCCTGCCGACGCTCTTTGCGCTCATGACGGCGCTGGTCGGGGTCAACGTCGTCCAGCGGCTCCTCTGGGCGCGGCGGGTGTTGTAGCCTCGAAGGGTGCGGCAGGATCTGCGCGCTCCCGTCCGTTTCTCCGACTTCATCGTCATGCTCATCCGCCGTAACCGCATCGAGCCGCCCTCCTCCGAGATCACGCCGGAGCAGGACTACCTGAATCGCCGCCAGTTTCTGGGCGTGGTGGGAAGCATCGGCGCCATCTCGGCCACCGGTGCCCTCACCGAGGCGATGCTCGGCGGTCTTCACCCGGCCGGCGCACAGCAGCCGTCGGACGAGATCAGTGACGAGGCGAAGGTCACCAGCTACAACAACTACTACGAGTTCGGCACCGACAAGGAAGATCCGAAGGCCAATTCGCAGCAGTTCCGCGCGCGGCCATGGACGGTCAGGATCGAAGGGATGGCGCAGAAGACCGGCAACATGCCGCTCGACGATCTGCTGAAGCCAAGCCGGATCGAGGACCGCACCTACCGCTTCCGCTGCGTCGAGGCGTGGAGTGCGGTGATCCCGTGGCGCGGCATCCCGTTGGCCGACGTCATCCGGCGCGCTGAACCACTGCCCTCGGCACGATACGTCGAGATGCGGACGCTGTATGATCCCGCGCGTATGCCAGGCCAGCGCATGCGCACCATCGACTGGCCCTACACCGAAGGGCTGCGTCTCGACGAGGCGCTGCATCCGCTCGCGTTCCTCGCCACCGGGATGTACGGCAAGACGTTGCCCAATCAGAACGGTGCGCCACTCCGTCTGGTGGTGCCGTGGAAGTACGGCTTCAAGAGCATCAAGGCGATCGTGTCGCTGAACTTCACCGACCGCCTGCCGAATACGACCTGGATGAAAGCTGCGGCCGACGAGTACGGCTTCTACGCCAACGTGAACCCGACGGTGGATCATCCGCGCTGGAGTCAGGCGCGCGAGCGGAAGCTCGGCGACATCCTGAAGAAGCCGACGCTGCTGTTCAATGGCTACACCGAGGTCGCGTCGATCTACAGCGGCATGGACCTGCGTCGCAATTTCTGATGCCGGTCCGCGCGTGACTGCTGCTGCCACTGCGTCGCACACTCCGGCACGTCCGCGACCTCTCGGCCCGCGCATCGGGCGGGCGCTCAAGCCGGTGGTGTTCCTGGCCCTGCTGGCACCGGCGGCCTGGCTCACGTACTCGCTGGTGACGGGGCAGATCGACGGCGACGTGGTGAAGATCATCGAGATCGAGACCGGCACGCTGGCACTGCGCAGCCTGGCGTACACGCTGGCGATCACGCCGCTGCGCCAGCTCACCGGCTGGGCGTGGCTGTCGACGTATCGTCGCATGATGGGCCTATTCGCGTTCTTTTACGCGACCTTGCACATGCTGATCTACTTCGGGCTCGACCTCGAGCTGCGCTTCGGGGAGATCTGGACCAGCATCGTGAAGCGCCCGTACATCACCATCGGCATGATCAGCTGGCTGTTGCTGGTGCCGCTCGCGATCACGTCACCGAACGCGATGGCACGCAAGCTCGGTGGTGCGAAGTGGAAGCGATTGCACCAGCTCACCTACGTCGTCGCCATCACCGCCACCACGCATTACCTGTGGGCGGTGAAGAAGGATACCTTCTGGCCGCTGGTGTACTTCGGCCTGTTCGCAGCGCTGCTCGCCAGCCGAGTGATCCAGCGACGCCGACTCGCAGCCGAACGAGCGAGCTGAACTCACGTTTCGGGCGGAGCGATCACAATGACAAAGTTCAACAGCGAACTCCCATCACACGGAGGCGCGGATCCACGGAGGGGTCTGCACATTGAGAACTGCGCATCGCACAGAGGGCGCGGAGGTCGCAGAGGACTCTGCGCGACTGGCAACCTTTCACGCCGCGACCGGCATCACGAATGCGTTGGGAACTGCGTGCGGCGACGCTGTTCCGCTCAAAGGTCGGAGCTTCCATTCATGTCGAGGCTGGTCAGTCCGGCCGGGACGCGCCGTGTTCCTGTGTGCCCTCTGTGCCCTCTGTGCGATGCGCAGTTCGCACAGCGCAGAGCCCTCCGTGCATCCGCGGCTACTCCGTGTGAGGGGTATTCGCCGTTTGTGTTGTTGCGGATGCGGTCCAGCGCACTGATCAGCAGAGAGGCACACGATGTGCGTATTCGGTCCCACATACATCAAATGGGGATACGAATGATCAATCGAACTCTACGATTCAGCGCGACGCTTCTTGCGGGCTTGTCGCTCGCCGCCTGCACCGGTAACAGCAACCGTCCTGGCGGCGACAGCGCTGCTGCTGCGCGTGCGGACAGTCAGCCCGGTGTGAATGCACCCAGTACCAGCACGGTGCGGCGTGACTCGCTCTCGAACATGAGCTTACCGACGGACGGTCCAGTTCGCGGCACGCGGATGCCGTAGCCGGGCTCTGCGTCGAGAGCGATTGGCCGGAAGCACGCCCTCGGATTCGGTACCCTTGGCCTGCTCATCGGTATCGTCGGTCTCGACGGCATCCTGACCGCCCGGCGCATGGACGCCGCGGTCAACACGGAGCATGCGGTACCGGCGCTGCAGCTGAAGGACGCGAACACGGGCCTGCTCCGTCGGAGCAGGCTGCCTCGCTCGAAGAGATCGGCGCGAGTGCGCAGGAGCTGAGCGGGACCGCCGTGCAGACGGCCCACACTACCCGAGATGCGCAGCAGATGAGCGAGGCCATGATGACGAGCGTGGCTGGGTGACGCCGGCCGCGACTTCGCGGTGGTGGCGAAGGAGGTGCGCAGTCTCGCGATCCGTAGCGCCGAGGCGGCGAAGATCACCGCCGCGCTCATCGAGGGTTCCGTCACGAATGCGCAGGATGGCGTGACCTACAACGCCGAGGTACTGGCGAAGCTCGGTGAGATCGATGCCCAGGTCCATCGGGTCGTCACGATCGTGGCGGAGATCGCCGCCTCCGGCGCGTACCAGCGCGACGGGGTGCAGCAGATCAGCAGCGCCGTCGAACAGCTCAACAATGTGACGCAGCAGGTTGCCGCGAACGCCGAGGAATCGGCCAGTGCCTCGGAGGAACTGGCGGGGCAGGCGGTGATGCTGGCCGACATGGTCGGTACGTTCCGCCTCGAGAGCGGCGGCCGGTCGAAGGGCGCCACGCAGAAGCCGACTCGACGGTCGCGCACAGCCGATGCTCCGCTGGGCTACTTCAGCCGACGGTAGCCTCGGAGTGCGCGTCCATGATAGGACACGCGCATGTGGTGGCATGCGCGGACCGACTTGCAATCGCGAGTTGCCTCCCTGAGGTTTCAACGGTGGCGACCCCGATCTTCGACTTCAGCCACCTCTCCCCAGACGAGCGCATACAGCTCGCCAAGGACCTGTGGAATAGTCTGCCGGATCGGCGCCCGACGCTGACCGACTCGCAGTGCGGTGAGCTGACGCGTCGCGCCGCGCTCCGTGCGGCGGAGCCGACCCGTGGTCGGCCGTGGCGGACCGTGTTGGACGAGGTCGAGCAGCGGGCGCAGTGAACCGACCGCTGGTCATCGAGCCGGAAGCCGCCGCTGAACTCGGGGACGCGGTTCAGTGGTAAGAGAGTTGGAAGGCGGGGCTGGGGCTCGAATTCGCGCGCGTCGTGCGAATCGCGCTCGCGGCGGTCGAGCGCGAGCCGTTGCAGTTCCCAGAAGCCGAACCCGGAATCCGGTATGCGGTTCTGCGTCGGTTTCCGTACGCCGCTTATTTCGTCTTGGATGCCGAGCAGGTTGCGGTGATCGCAATTTTCCATCATCGGCGTGACCCCGCGCAGTGGCAATCGCGCCGCTGAAACCTGACAGTGCGTTGCTGCAGCCAACACGTGACGAACTTGTCGGCCACCTGCCCGACGACCGGGCGCCACGGCCGTATTCTCGCAGCTGACGCTCGCAGCAGAAACAAAGGATCTGCAAAGCCCACGGTCGGTAGGCACTAAGTTGTACGGGTGCCTACGATTTGGTCCGCCTTCGCGATCACCGCTCCCGGAATCGCCCCTGTCACCGCCGCCGAGCTCACGGCGCTCGGCATTCCGCACGAAGGGGCCACGCCCGATGGCGTCGCCTTTCAGGCCGATTACCACAGTATCGCGCTGGCCAACCTCTGGCTGCGTACCGCATCGCGCGTGATCGTGCGACTGGGCGAGTTCAAGGCGCAGGGTTTCGCCGATCTGGAGAAAGGCGCCGCGAAGCTGCCGTGGGGCCAGGTGCTGCTCCCCGGTCAGCCGATCGCGGTCCGCGTCACCTGTCGCAAGTCGCGTCTCTATCATTCCGACGCCGTGGCCGAGCGGATCGTGCGACAGGTGTCGAAGCACTTCGGGGTCGATGCGCCCGTGGTGCGGCTTACCGAAAGCGATGACGACGATGCACCGACTGACGAGGCCCAGCGTATCCTCGTGCGCATTGTGCACGACATCTGCACCGTGAGCGCGGACACGTCGGGGGAGTTGCTGCATCGCCGCGGTTACCGGCAGGCCGTGGCCAAGGCACCACTTCGAGAGACTGTCGCTGCGGCCTGTCTGCTCGCGGTGGATTATGACGGCACGCAGCCGTTCATCGACCCGATGTGCGGCAGCGGCACCTTCCCGATCGAGGCGGCGATGATCGCGCGCCAGCAGGCTCCGGGCCGCGCGCGCCCATTCTCGTTCGAGCACTGGCCCGGCGCCGACCGCGACGTGCTCCCCAACCTGCGCCACGCCACCAAGGCCGCCGGCGTGGACGTGCCGGAATTGCCGATCGTGGGCAGTGACCGCGATCCGGGCGCGATCCGCATGTCGATCGCGAACGCCGAGCGCGCCGGCGTGGCCAGCATGCTCGCCTTCGAGCAGAAGACCCTCGACGAGATCACACCGCCGGCCGATTCCGGCACCTGGTGCAGCAACGCCCCATATGGCCGCCGCGTGGGCAACGCCGACGCGCTCACGGGGCTGTTCGTGCAGATCGGCAAACTCGCCCGCGGGCCGTTCGCCGAGTGGCGCGTGGCGCTGCTGCTGGCCGAGCAGTCACACGTGAAGGCGCTGCAATCGCCGACCACCGAGATCCTGCACACCCGCGTCGGCGGCATCCAGGTCGGGTTTCACGGGATCGAGGTGTAGTCCGCAGAAACTGCGAACAGCCTGACGCAAAGAGGCAAAGGTCGCAAAGGTGCAAAGGAACTGCTTTGAGGGCAGTCGGTCCGATCCACGAGCGCAGTTCCCAAGGATGTTCTTTGCGCCTTTGCGACCTTTGCTCCTTTGCGTCAGGCAGTTCAGCAGTTCAGCCCGACGAGACCTCAGAAGATCAGAACCGATCAGAGCGTCGTCAGCACCCGATGGGCGAGCGCCAACGCAGCCCTCTGAAGCGCGCGAAATTCCGGTCGGTGGAAATCCATTCCGTACCATGCTCGATGGCGAGCGCGGCGTGGTAGTCGTCTGCAACCGGATTCCCCGCACTCCACCACTTCGGCAGAGCTCGAGAAAGATGCTCCAGTGACGCACTCCTGGTCGCAGCGACACAACGCGAGGATGATCCCGAAGTGCCGCCACGTATGCCGCCGCGTCGATCACCGGCATCGGCGGATTGAAGATGCGTGGGTTGGTCAGGACACGCAGCACGCCAGACAACACGAGTTCGGAGATGCCCATCGGCTCCTGCGCAGCGAGCGACTCGTCGAGCCACGTGCGAAACTCCGTATGCCGCGGCGCGTCGTCTCGCGCCGCGTAGACCAGCACGCTCACATCTGGCGAGATCACAGCTGATCGTCGCCCATGAGTTCCAACAGCGCAGCGTTGTCGTCGAGATCGACTCCAGCGTGCAACCCTCGGCCACCACGAAACACCGGGATGACGGGTGCTGCACTGGACGCTCGATGGACTCACGCGGCATTCGAACCCGTCGGCGCGGAGTGATCAACCCTGCGGGACGCGCAGCCTCTCGAAGCCCGCGACGCCCTGCAGCTTGGCAAAGGCTGGATCCCGATGCAGATCAAGCCGTTGCGACCAGCCGGCGCCGCGCGAGAACGCATCTTCCAGGAGCTCGATCGCGAGC
>JBBSCZ010000048.1:0-15917 GCA_038249795.1 Gemmatimonadales bacterium
CGTTCAAGGGGTCAGAGTCCTTGAACCGTCAAGGGGACAGAGTCCGTCGCTTCAGGACGGCTCGCTTGAAGGGATTTCGCTTCAAGGGGTCAGAGTTCTTGATCGGTCAAGGGGACAGAGTCGCGTAGGGCGGACGCCGTGGCTGGCCGCGATCGTGCCGGCGCTGATGGTCGCCGGGAGCTGGTCGGCGGTCACCCGCGCTGCCTGGCCCGATCGTCGCCTCACGACCGCCATCGCCGGCGAGCTGCTCGAACACGTGCCCATCGACGGGCTGCTGCTGACCGCCGGCGATAACGACACCTACCCACTCTGGTACCGTCAGGCCGTGGACCACACGCGTGCCGACGTGCAGGTGGTGGTGATGTCGCTCCTGCCGGCCGACTGGTACCTGCGTGAAGGCGCACGGCTGGCCGGTCCGTTCGCGCCCGATACCTCGCTCGCGGCCGACGCACTTACCCGCGCCGCCTGGCTCGTCCGGCGAAAGCTGGAAGTCGGGGGCGCCGTGGCAGTGTCCATCCTCGTGCACGCCGATACGCGCACCGCACTTGGCCGCATCGCGGGCATCACCTGCTGGCGTCGTGCCGGCCTGGTGGACATCGGCTCGACGTCACCGGGCGAGTGTCTCCCGAGGGTCGACGTCGACCGGTCACTGGCGAGCGCGCGACGGCTCCATCCGTATCTCGTAGCCGTGCCACGGCAGTCGCCGGACGGGATGGTCGCCGCCTTTCTCGACGTGGCGCGTTGCCCGGGTGCTGCGGCCCTGGCGACGCGCGCCGCCGCAGCCCGCGATTCGGCGACGCGCGAATTGCTTGATATCACATGTAACCTCCGGTAAATTAAACAGTTATGGAATTTTCGGACCTCAGTGTGCGGGTGCAGGAAATACGGGAGCGGATCGCGGCGGCACGAGTTCGCGGTGGGCGCGGGCAGGACGTCCGGATCATCGCCGTCACGAAGACGCACGGCCCGGATGCCGTCGATGCGGCGTACGCCTGCGGCATCACCGACGTCGGGGAGAACAAGGTCCAGGAGGCGCTCGACAAGATGCAGTCCACGTCTGCCGACGTGCGCTGGCATCTCATCGGCCACCTGCAGCGGAACAAGGCGAAGGCGGCACCTCACTTTGCGATGGTGCACTCGCTCGACAGCGCTCGTCTCGCCGATGCACTGCAGGCGGCCGCGCTGCAATCGGGACAGGTGCTCGACGTCCTGGTGCAGGTGAACGTGGCCGGCGAATCGCAGAAGAGCGGGGTGGCCCCGTTGGAAGTGGCTGCATTGGCTGCGCATGTCGCCACGCTCACGTCGCTGCGGGTGGCCGGGGTCATGTGCCTGGCGCCGTACACGGACGAAGAGGCAACGTTGCGGCACGCATTCCGCGGAGCCCGCGAGGCGCTGGCCGTGCTGCAGACTGCAGGGCATGTGAGCGCGCGCGAGCTGTCGATGGGGATGTCCGGGGATTACGAGATCGCGGTGGAGGAAGGGGCCACACTGGTCCGTCTTGGCACCGTGCTGTTCGGAGCGAGGAGCTGATGTCAGACGAGCAATTTCGATTGACGCCGCTGGATGTGCGGCGCTGGGAGTTCGGTTCCGCCCTGCGCGGCTACGATCGCGCACGGGTCGACGAGTTCAAGGCGCGTGTCGCCGATGAAATCGAGGAACTGGCTCGCCGCGTCAACGATCTCGACGCCAAGGCTCGCGGGTTCCACGAGCAGATCCGCTCCTTCCGTGAGCGCGACCGCGCGATCAACGACGCGCTCGTCAGCGCACAGCAGCTCCGCAACGACATTCGCGAGCAGGCGGAGAAGGAAGGCTCGCTGGTGCTGCAGGAAGCGCGCGGCGATGCCGACAAGGTGCTCGGCGACGCGCGGCTCGAATCCGATCGCCTCTCGCAGGACTCGCGTGCCGAAGCCGAGCGTCTGCTCACCGACGCCCGTGTGCGCTCCGAAGAGCAGCTGACCGACGCGAAGAACCGTTCCGAGGAGATGCTCCGCGACGCCCGCGACGAGTCGGAGCGCACCCTGCGCGCGGCCAAGCTCGAGGCCCGCTCACTCGTCGATGATTCACGCGCCGCTGCCAAGCGCATCGCCACCGACCTCGATCAGCTCAACCGCGCCCGCACCTCGTATCTCTCGCAGTTGAAGGCGCTCGCCGAGCGTCACCTGCAGGACGTCGAGGCGTCGCGGCTCGCTGCACCCAGCATTCCGGCCTCCGTCGACATGTACCTCCACGACAGTGACGATGCCGTCGACGCTCGCCTCAAGCCGCGGCCCACGCCTCTGATGCATGCGATCGTCCCCGCCAAGGAGACCATCACGGACCCCGAAACCGTGCGCGCAATGACCGATGGGATCATCCCGCTCGACGCACTCCCCGAGGCCCAGGCATGAGCGGTCCGGGCACGCCGTCGCTCAACGCCACCGTCGAGATGAAGGCACTGCGCAAGGTGTCGCCGATCCCGATGCTGCACAGCGTCGAGCGGATCACCGCTGCGGCGCAGGCGATTCAGGCGCTGTTTCCGCAGCGTCCCACCGAAGCGATCGTCCTCGGGACCGGACTCGGTCAGCTCGCCGAGGAGATCGCGGTCGACGTCACCATCGACTACGCCGACATCCCCGGCTTCCCGCTGTCCACCGTCGAGAGTCACGCGGGTCGGCTGCTGTGCGGAACCCTCGGTGGCCGCACCGTCGTCGCCATGCAGGGACGCTTCCACCGCTACGAGGGCTACTCGCTCCAGGAAGTCACCTTCCCGGTGCGCGTACTGCGGGCGCTCGGCGCCGAAACGCTGATCGTCTCAAACGCCTGCGGCGGCCTGCATCCGCTCTGGGAACGTGGAGACCTGATGCTGATTGCCGATCACATCAATCTGCTTGGCGACAATCCGCTCATCGGCCCGAATGATCCCGCGCTCGGTCCGCGCTTTCCCGACATGTCGGTCGTCTACGACGCACCATTGCGCGCGCTCGCCCGCGAGGTGGCCGCCGAACAGCGCCTGACGTTGCGCGAAGGCGTCTACGTTGCAGTCGTCGGGCCGAATCTCGAGACGCGCGCCGAGTATCGCATGCTGCGTGCACTCGGTGCCGATGTCGTCGGCATGTCCACCGTGCCCGAGGTCATCGTGGCCCGACATGGCGGCATGCGCGTGCTCGGACTTTCAATCATCACTGACATGTGTCTGCCGGATTCGCTGCAGGAAGCGACGCTGGACGAGATCGTCGCCACCGCGAATGCTGCGCAGCCGAAGTTGACGGCACTCGTGCGCGGAGTGCTGGAGCGCCTGTGAGCGACGCACCCGCACCGCGCTATGCCGTCCTGCCAGCCGACGTCACGCCCGACCAGCTCGAGACCGGGCTGCTGGCGCAGTGGGACGAGGAACAACTGTTCAAGCCGACGAATCATCCGGAGCCTGGGCAGTCGTCCTTCGTGTTCTACGAGGGACCGCCCACGGCCAACGGACGTCCCGGTATCCATCACGTCTTCGCACGGACGCTCAAGGATCTGATCCCGCGCCACCGCGCCATGAAGGGCGCGCACATCACGCGGAAGGCCGGCTGGGATACGCACGGCCTCCCAGTCGAGATCGAGGTCGAGAAGGCGCTCGGCATCAGTGGCAAGCGCGATATCGAGGCGATCGGCGTGGCGGAGTTCAACCGTCGCTGCCGCGAGAGCGTGTTCACCTATCGCGGAGACTGGGAAAAGCTCAGCAAGCGCATGGCGTACTGGCTCGACTACGACCAGCCGTACGTCACGTACAGCAACGAGTATGTCGAGAGCGTCTGGTGGGCGCTGGCCACGATGCATGCAAAGGGCCTGCTGGTGCAGGGGCACAAGATTCTGCCCTACTGCCCGCGCTGCGAGACCGCCCTCTCGTCGCACGAGGTGGCGCAAGGCTACAAGGACGTCGAGGATCCGAGCACGTACATCGCGCTCGATCTCGTCGATCCGTCCACCACCCTGCGGCGTCGCATTCTGGTCTGGACCACCACGCCGTGGACGCTGGTGTCGAATGCCGCCCTCGCGGTGCATCCCGAGATCACGTACGTCGAGCTGCAGAAGAAGACGGGTGCCGAGTTCACCGTGATTCTCGCCGAGTCGCGCGTGGCGGCCGTGCTGGGGCCCGACTGGGCCGACCGCTGGACGGGCGTGGGGTCGATGACCGGGTCGCAACTCGCCGGCATGCGCTACACACGTCCGCTGGACTGGGTCGAGTATCCCGATGATACGAATCACGAAGTGATCGTCGCCGAAACGTTCGTGTCGGCCGATGACGGTACCGGCGTGGTGCACATGTCGCCCGCGTTCGGCGCCGACGACTACGGAGCAGGGCAGCGTCACAACCTGCCGTTCATCCAACCGGTCGATGCGCGCGGTCGCTTCCCGGAGGGCATGCCGATCGTCGGCGGCCGTTTCGTCAAGGATGCCGATCCGCTCATCATCGACGAGTTGAAGCGCCGTGACGTGCTCTGGAAGGATGGTCGTTTCATCCATTCGTATCCGCACTGCTGGCGCTGCGGCACGCCGCTGCTCTACTACGCGCGCGGGTCGTGGTTCGTGAAGACCACCGCGATCAAGGATGACATGATCGCGCGCAACGCGCAGGTGCAATGGCAGCCCCCCGAGGTGGGCGCCGGTCGCTTCGGCCAGTGGCTCGAGAACAACGTGGACTGGGCCATTTCGCGTGATCGATACTGGGGCACGCCGCTGCCGGTCTGGATCAACGATGCCGATCCCACCGAGATCGAGGTGATCGGCAGTTATGCGCAGCTTGCCGCGCGTGTCGGCCGTGCGTTGCCTGATGATTTCGATCCGCACAAGCCGCAGATCGATCATTACACCTGGCCGGCGACGAGCGGCACCGGCACCATGCGGCGCGTTCCCGAAGTCATCGATACCTGGTTCGACTCGGGCAGCATGCCGTTTGCGCAGTGGCACTACCCGTTCGAGAACGCCGATGTCTTCGCCGAGCACTTCCCGGCGGACTACATCTGCGAGGGCGTCGATCAGACGCGCGGGTGGTTTTATTCGCTGCTGGCCATCGCCACCGCACTGGGTGACGCGCTGCCGAACAATGCGGCCGGTACGGCGGCACCCTATCGGCATGTGCTGGTGAACGACCTGGTGCTCGATGCGAACGGCCTCAAGATGTCGAAGAGCAAGGGCAACGCCGTCGAACCGTGGAAGGTCATCGCCACGCATGGCGTGGATGCGGTGCGCCTGTTCCTGATCAGCACCAGTCAGGTCTGGATTCCGCGCCGCTTCGACGAGGAGGTGCTGCGTCAGACCGCGGGACGCTTCCTGCTGACGCTGCGGAACATCTACAGCGGTATTTTTGCGCAGTATGCGAATTTTGGGTGGGCGCCGAGCGCCAGTGATCCGATCGTCGCCGATCGTCCGGCACTCGATCGGTGGATCCTGTCGCGACTGACGACGGTGGAAGCCGAAGCCGACCGCCTGCTCGAGGCCTACGAGCCGACGCTGGCAGCGCGCACGATCATGGAGTTCGTCGACGAGGATATCTCCAACTGGTATGTGCGCCTCAGTCGGGCGCGGTTCTGGGAGACGGACACGGATGACAATCGTGCTGCCTTCGCGACGCTGCACGAAGTGCTCACCGTCACCTGTCGTCTGCTGGCACCGCTGGCGCCGTTCGTGACCGACTGGATGCATCGCCAGCTGTTGGGCAGCTCGGTGCACACGGCGCCGTACGTGCGCTCGTCCGGTGCAACCAGCGACGCCGGCCTGGAACGCGCCATGGTGGCGGTGCGGACGCTCTGCCGCCTGGGTCGGGCGGCGCGCGAAGAGGCCGGGAGAAAGGTGCGCCAGCCGCTCGCCCGGATGGTCTGTGTGGTGCCGAAGGACGAGACGGAGGCGGTCGCTGCGCTCCGTGCCCTCATCCAGACCGAGCTCAACATCAAGGCGGTGTTGATGGCCGGCTCGGCCGACGACCTCGTCCGTATGAGCGGCAAGGGAAACTTTCGGGTGTTGGGCAAGCGCTTCGGCAAGGCGACTCCACAGGCCGCCGCGGCCATCGAGCAGCTTTCGTCGGCCCAGTTGCAGGCCTTCGAACGTGGCGAGACGGTCACAATCGCGGTGGAAGGTGTCGCGCACGCCCTCGAAGCCGACGACGTTGTCCTGACCCGCTCGGCTGCCGGCGATCTCGTGGTGGCGGGCGATGGTGTGTATGTTGCCGCAGTCGATCCGGTCCTGACCGACGAACTCCGCCGTGAAGGGACGGCGAGGGAGCTGGTCAGCAAGGTGCAGCGGGCCCGGAAGGACCGCGGCCTGTCGGTAAGCGACCGCGTCCGGATCGCGGTTGGTGGGGTAGTGCAGGTGCGTGACGCCGCCCGGGCTCATCAGGAGTGGATTGCCGGTGAGGTGCTGGCGTCGGAGTTCGTGGTATCGGACAGCGAGACGGCGTCCTCCGGGAGCGTCGTCACTGACCTCGATGGTCTCGCTGCGTGGTTCACCCTGGAACGGGACGTGACGAGATGAGCTCCTCAGCCAGCGCACCGAAGCCCACAGTGAAGGGCTTCAGCAAAAAGGACCTCGGACACTTCGAAAAGCGTCTGCTCGAGGAACGGAAGCGCGTGCAGAAGGAATTGGGCCACCATGGCACCCGGTTCGGGTCCGAGGGGGACGGGGACCTGAGTGCGTACAGCTTCCACATGGCGGATCAGGGCACCGACGCCATGGAGCGTGAGAAGGCCTTTCTGTTTGCGAGCCAGGAAGGGCGGTTCCTATGGCATCTCGATCAGGCGCTCCGTCGGCTCTATCGCTCCCCCGACACGTTTGGTCTCTGTCACGAGTGCGGCGGGCTGATCGCCTTCGAGCGGCTCGACGCACTCCCGCACGCCCGCTATTGCATCGATTGCAAGCAGAAAGAGGAAGATGGCAAGAAGCAGCCGTAACGCAGTGTTGTTCTGGCCGGTCGTCGCTGGCTTACTCGTATCCGACTTCGTGACGAAGTGGTGGGCCGTGCGCGCGTTGTCGCCGGTCCACACGCGGCATGAGGTGATCGGCGACTGGCTGACCTTCACGCTCCTCTACAATCCGGGCGCGGCCTTCGGGCTGCACGTGGGTGAGTGGTCGCGCTGGATCTTCACGGCGCTGACTGTCGGCGCGGCGTTCATCCTGGTGCGCATGTATCGGGAGACCGAGGACGGCGACACCCTCAAGGTCACGTCGCTCGGCATGATCCTCGGCGGCGCCTTTGGCAACCTGATCGACCGGCTGCGTTCGGGCCAGGGCGTGGTGGACTTCATCGACGTCGGCATCGGCGAACATCGCTGGCCGACGTTCAACATTGCAGACATCGGCGTGAGTTGCGGCGCCGTGCTGTTGGCCTGGATCCTCTGGCGCGAAGACCGCGCTGCCGCTCTGGCGGCATCCGCCAGCACCGAATCAAATTCGGCGCGCTGAGCGCCACGCCCATGACCTCCCGTGAAGTCGCTCGCTCGCTGACGCTCGACGCCGTCGGCGACGGGCAGCGTCTGGACCTGATCGTCGCCGCCGCGACCGACCTGTCTCGCACTGCCGCCGCCACGCTCATCGCGACCGGCAACGTGCTCGTCGACGGCAAGCTGCAGAAGGCGGGGTATCGCCCGACAGCGTCCCAGCAAATTGCCGTCACCATCCCGGCACCGCGTGGCGTCGAAATCGTTGGCGAAATGCTCCCGCTGACCGTCGTCTACGAGGACGAGGACATGCTCGTCATCGACAAGGCGGCCGGCATGGTCGTCCATCCAGCCCCCGGCAACTGGACCGGCACCCTCGTGCATGCGCTCGTCGGCCGCGGCGGCGACCTCTCCTCCGAGGCCGGCGACGAGCGGGCCGGCATCGTTCACCGGCTGGACAAGGAGACGTCGGGCCTCCTCATCGTCGCCAAGACCGATCGGGCGCATCGACTGCTGTCGGCGGCCCTCGCTGCCCGGCGTGTGTATCGCCGCTACGCCGCCCTGTCCTGGGGACATCTGCGCGAGGATCGCATGACCATCGAGGCGCACGTCGGCCGCGATCCGAACAACCGTCATCGCATGGCGCTCGTCTCGACGGGCAAGGCCGCCCGCACCGATTTCGATCGCCTCGCCCGCTTCGACGGTGGCGATCTGTTGCGCTGCAAGCTGCACACCGGCCGCACGCATCAGATCCGCGTGCATCTCTCCTCGATCGGACACCCCGTGATCGGCGATGATACCTATGGCGGCGGCGGTGGCCGACGCGTGACCGGCCTGCAGCCGGGGCGTCATGCTTTGCACGCCGCCGCGCTGAGGGTGCAGCACCCGATCAGCGGGGAGTGGTTGGCGTTTCGGTCAGCGCTGCCCGCCGACCTGGAGGCCGCGCTGCGATCCGTGGCCGGCGCACATCAGCCGCCGGCTGATGTCGACCTGCTCGAGTTCTACGGCTTTCACGCCTACGATCCTGACGATGATCTCCGCGCCCCCGCCACCCGTGATCCAGACGCCTGACGCCTCGTCCGCCGACACGATCGGTGGCCTGCGTGTGATGGTGCTCAGCGCTGGCGCTGTCGCCGTCGCGATCGATGCGGCGCGGGTCCGTGAAGTTGCGCCGCGATCACCGGCCACCCGGTTGCCCGGAGCGCCCAGCATCGTCACCGGAGTAGTCAATGTGCGGGGCACTCTCGTCCCGCTCGTCGATCTCGGACTGCTCCTCGGGAGCGCGCCCGCCAATGCCACGGGATGGCTGGTGACGCTCGATCTCGGCGGCCGTCGGTGTGCCCTGGCGCTGGATTCGTTGCCGGTGCTGCGCGCCGCCGATTCGCCACGCGGTGCAGCTCCGGCCGGTCACGTCTGCCTCAGCGTCGAGGTCTGCGTGGCAGGAGCCACGCTGCCGCTGCTCGACGTGGATGCGCTGGCCGACGATCTCCTGCTTCACTGAGCCGGCGCGACGCCGCACCGGCACCCCATTGGTCACCACATGAGTCATCGCGTTCTGGTCTGTGACGACGCTCTCTTCATGCGCACGCTCGTCGGCGACATTCTGCAGCAGGCGGGGTTCGACGTGTGCGGCGAAGCCGAAACCGGCGCGCAGGCCGTGGCGCAGTACAAGGCCCTGAAGCCCGATCTGGTCACGATGGACATCGTGATGCCCGACATGGGTGGCATCGACGCCGTGCGGCAGATCACCAGCTTCGATCCGGCCGCGAAGGTCGTCATGTGCAGCGCCATGGGACAGCAGGCGCTCGTCAACGAAGCGTTGCAGGCCGGTGCCTCCGACTTCGTCGTGAAGCCGTTTCAGCCCAATCGCGTGATCGAGGCCGTCCAGCGCGTGCTGGGCTGAGTCGCCGTCGGCGATTCGCGCTGTCGCGGGTAAACAGCGATGGATTCGCAGCGCATGCTGGCGCTCTTCCTCGCGGAAGGGCGTGACCTGCTGCAGCGGGTGGACGACGGGCTGACTGAGCTCGTGCGTGCACCCGACGCGCGTGCGACGCTGGATGCGGTCTTCCGCGCCGTGCATTCGCTGAAGGGCATGAGCGCGACGGTTGCCCTCGTCGAGGAGACCGCGGCGTTGCATGCGGCGGAGACGCTGCTGTCGGTCGCACGCGATCGCGGCACCCTTCCAACAGCCACCGCGCGTCGTCTGCTCGCGACGGCCGACACGTTGCGCGCGGCGTTCGATGCGGCGGAACGTGGCGAACCGTCGCCGCCGGCGGTCGGCCGCATCACACGCGAACTCGAGACGCTCGCCGCGTCGCAGACTGGCACGACACCGGCTTCAGTACAGGTCGACGCCGCGCGCGTGGTGCAGCGTGCCACTGCCGTTGGCGGTGCGCTCTGGCGCGTGGACGTGCGCATCGCCGACGACGCCGCCATCCCCTCGGCGCGCGCTTCGATCGTGCGCCGCCGGGTGGCGCGCGTCGCGACCGTACTGTCGGAGTTTCCGGAGGCGGAGGCCCGATCCGAGGAGGCCTGGGATCGCGCATTCACGCTCTGGCTGGGTGCCGAGACGGGCGCTGCGCCCACTGATGCCGCAGCAATCGAAGCTGCCGTGCGCGGCGCCGGCGACGTGGCCGACTGTCACGTGGCGCGTGAGGTCGCCGCGGTCGCACCAACCGGCACGGCGCCCGAAGCCACCGTGCGCATTCCGGTGAGTCGGCTCGATGACCTGCTCGATCTGGTCGGTGAACTGGTGCTGGCGCGTGATCGCCTCGTGCGGACGATCGGTCCGCGCGTCGACGACGAGGGTCAGCGTGCGCTCGATGATGCGTCGCGCCTCGTGGTCCAGTTGCGCGACGCGATCCTGACCAGCCGCATGGTCCCGCTGTCGCAGGTATTCGACCGCTTTCCACGGCATGTGCGCGACACGGCCGAGGGGTGCGGGAGAGATGTCGACCTGGTGCTCGAAGGCCGTGAGCTCGAGGTGGATCGCTCACTGCTCGAGGAGCTCAGCGATCCACTGCTGCATCTGCTGCGCAACGCCATCGACCATGGTTTGGAGACACCGGATGAGCGCCGATCGGCGGGGAAGGATCCGCGAGGCCGGCTCGTCGTCCGGGCGGTGCGTGATGGCGCGATGGTCGCCGTCACCGTCGCCGACGATGGACGCGGTGTCGATCGCGCACGCGTGGCCGCGAAGGCAGCTGAGCAGGGCGTGCAGTGTGCCGCGCAGCTGGTGGAAGATGATCAGGGGTTGCTGCAGTTGCTGGCGCGCCCCGGCCTGAGCACATCGTCCTCCGTGACAGCGCTCTCGGGTCGCGGCGTCGGCGTGGATGCAGTGCTGAGTCGCGTGCAGGCATTGGGCGGACGCGTGGATCTCGCCACCGCGACCGGCGCCGGCACTGCGATCACGCTGCGTCTGCCGCTGAGCGTCGCCATGCTGCGGGCGCTGCTGGTGCGCGTGGCCGGTGAGACGTATGCCATCCCACTCGGTTCGGTCCATGCCACGCATCTCGCCTCGACGCACCGCGAATCTGGCGGCTCGCTTCCAGCGGAGATCGAGGTCGATGGCGTACCGCTTCGCCTCGTGAGTCTGCGGGCGCATCTCGGGCTTCCGGTTGCCGATGACGTTTCGGGGCATCTGGTCGTCCTCGAGGGTGCAACCGGTCGTCTGGCGCTGCATGTGGACGCCTGTACGGCGCAGCAGGAGATCGTCGTCAAGCCGTTGCAGAAGGTGCGCGGTGCGGCGTCGAAGTTCAGCGGCGGCACGATCCTCCCTGACGGCACTCCGTCGCTCATTCTGGACATCAACACGCTGCCCTGATGCTCGCTACCCGCGACCTTCGTACGCTGAAGCCCGAACAACTCGATGCACTCCGCGAGGTGGCGAACATCGGGGCCGGGCACGCCGCCACCGCGCTGTCGACCATGACGGGGCAGGCCATCATGATCAAGGTGCCGACGATCTCGATCGCGCGCCTCGACGAGGTGCCGGGTCATGTGGTCGCGAATCCGGAGGATGCCGTCGCCGTCATTCTGCTGCAGATGCTCGGTGACCTCACCGGGCGCTCCATTCTCGTCTTCCCGGAGCACACGGCGTGCCGTCTGGCGGAGATGATGCTGCAGCGACCGCGTGGCTCGTCGCCGTCCATCGCGCTGCTCGAGGAGAGCGCGCTGAAGGAGTGCGGCAACATCCTGAGCGGCGCCTATCTCAACGCGCTCGCGGACTTCATGCATCTGATGCTGCTGCCGTCGCCGCCGCTGCTGGCCGTGGACATGGCCAGCGCCGTGCTGAGCTCTGCCTATCTGCAGTTCGGCGATGGTCGCGACGTCGTGTTCTGCGTCGAGAGTGAATTTCAGATGCGCGACGACGGCGAGTCCCTGCGGGGCTATTTCCTGCTGCTGCCCGACACCGGATCACTGCAGAAGATTCTGCAGGCGATCAACCTCGCCTGATCGCAGTTTCTGGAGTCCTGGGATGTCGGTGACGCCACAGGCGGTACCCGTACTGTCGATTCGCGAAGCGGACCGGCTGCGCGCCATCGCGCAGCGCGTGCCGGTCGGCAACGCCGGTGCGCAGAACAATTGCGGGGTCATGCTCGCACGGCGCGGCCTCACGCACGAGGCGGCGGCCTGCTTCGAGCGGGCGCTCGACGTGGACGCACGCATGTCGCTCGCCGCGCAAAATCTGCAGCAGCTGGCGGCCCGTACACCGGTGGATGCCGAGCGCGTGGCACGGCTCACCGACACACTGCGTCAGTTTTCGCACGATGTGAACACGGCACTTGCGCTGGGCAAGTGGCACGCACGGCTGGGACGACCCGCCGATGCGGCAACGGTGCTCGGTGAACTGCTCGATCGCACCCCCGACGATCTGACGGCGCTGCGCGAGATGGCACTGGTGGAGCAGGCGCTCGGCTATCCTGATCGCGCGTCGGCGTGGCTCGATCGTGCGCTCGGCCTGGCGCCGGACGATGTGGCCATGCACGCACTGGCCGGCGAGATTCTCTATCGCCGCGGCAAGACCGAAGCGGCCAAGCGTGCGCTGGAGCACGCCTTGTCGATTGACGAGTCGGCAGCCTGGCCACAGCATCTGCTGGCGTTCGTGCTGGGCGACATGGGCCAGCTCGAGGAGGCACAGGCGGCCGCGCAGCGCGCGCTGCAGCTCGACCCGAGCCTCGCGCGCGTCGACATGAACCTGACCCTCGACGTGCGCCCGGTGAAGCCGGTGACGCGCGCCGACGGCGACAGCGAGGGCCGCGCACACCTCAACCTGGGCATCGCCTATCGCAATACCGGCTATCTCGATCAGGCGCTGAGCGAGTTCGAGACGGCGCTCAATCGCGGTGAACCCGCCGTACAGGTGCACACCGCCATCGCCGAGACGCGCGTCATGCGCGAGGAATGGGCGGCGGCAGCCGAGGCCTATGCCGAAGCCGCGCGTGCGCAGGCTGGGGATCCGGTGCCGCTCGTGGCGCGGGCCGCGATGCTGGTGCAGTCGGGCGATCTCACCGAGGCGCGATTGGCGGTGGAGCTGGCGATCGCGTGTGGCCGTGAAGTCGACAGCGCCTGTCTCGTGCTCGGCATCATCGAGTCGCTCGAGAACCATGCGTCCGAGGCGCTGCAGGCTTTTCAGCGGGTGCGCGGCACCCCGCGTGTGGAGCTTGCGGCACGCCTGAACGCAGCGTGGGTGATGCGGCAGCTGGGTCGCCACGCGGAATGTCTCGAGGGATTTCGCCGCGTCACCGAGGCCGACCCCGGCAATGCGCGTGCCTGGATCGGCGTGGGTGTCGCCTTCAGTGAATTGCGTCGCCTGCACGAGGCGCGCAATGCGTTCGAGCGTGCGGCGGCACTCTCGCCGGAGAGCGCCGATGCCGCCTATCATCTCGCATTCACGCTCTCACAGCTTGGTCGCTATCAGGACGGTGTCCGCGCGATGAAGCGTGCGATGAGCTTCGAGCGCGAGTTTGCGCCATTTCGTTTTCTGCTGGTCCTGGAGACTGAGTTGCCTGACATCGTGCTGGAGGTCACGGCCAACGATGCGGTGAATGGCGATGCCATGGCGTTGATGATGCTGAGCGGCGCCGCACGTCCCAGTCAGACGGCCGAGCACTCGGCAGTGCTGCACGAACAGGCACCGGCGCATCCGATGCACGCCGCAGCACCCTCCATCTTCGAGGGGGAGAAGCGGCGCACGCCGCTCGGGGCATGGGTCGCGCTTCGCCGCGGTGGCACCCCGGTGTCGCACACCGGCGTGAATCATCGCGTCACGCGCCGGACTCCGGTCATCCCGTTCGTGCGCGTCGCACCGGCTGATGCGTCGTCGGCGCTTTCATCACCGTCTTCGCTGTCGCCTCAGTCATCGCGTGAAATCACGCGCAGTGTGCCGGTCGTGACGCAGACGCATGCACCCCTCGCGCCGGCGGTCGCGCGCAGCGCGGAGAGTGCCCTGCGCCTCGCGCTGGCTGGCGATTCCGATCTCGCGCAGGTGCGTGTCGGACTCGCCACCATCCTGCGCGAGGAGGGACGCATGCACGAGGCCGAGCAGGAACTGCTGCGCGCATTGGAGAGCGTGCCGACGTTCCATGATGCGGCGCGGTCACTGGCGGAGTTGCGCGTGGATCTTGGCCGACCGAGTGACGCGATGCAGGCACTCGTCCGCCCGCTCCGCGCGAATCCGCGCGATGTCGATCTTCTCGTCGCACTCGCCGAGGCGCTGCTCGGCCTGGGGCGTGAGGAGCAGGCGCTCTCCGCCATCGCGCGCGGTGCGGCCGTGTCGCCCGATCACACCGGCGTGCGGACGCTGCAGGGATACATGGCATTGCGTGGTGGTCGCCAACAGGATGCGGTAGAGCATTGGCGTGTCGCGGCCGACGGCGCCGTCGATGACCGCTGGTCCACGCGGGCACGCGTCGCGCTGGCGGAGATCGATGACACGCTGATTCCGCGCACCCCCGTCACGCTCGGCGCCGTGCGCCTGGTGCACGGCTGATGGCACTCGAAGGCGCATTGCGTGATCTTGGCCTGGCCGAGGTGATCCAGCTGCTCGCGGGCGGCCGCCGGACGGGCGCGTTGAGAGTGTCGGGTGGCGCGGGCGCGCGCGGCGCCATCCTGCGTTTCGCCGAGGGAGCGATCACGGCGGGCCGCTGGGACGACGAACCCGAGCCCCTGCTGAGCGCCCTGACGCAATCGGGGCAGGTCGATGCCGACGATCGCAGCGCCGCCGCGAAGTGGGCCAGCCAGCAGGTTCCGCCCCGCTCACTCGTCGATGGACTCGTCGAAACCGGTGCCATCAGCGGCCGCACGCGCGACACCGTCGCACGGCGCCTCATCGACGATCTCTGTTTCGAACTGACGACCTTCGCGGAAGGATCGTTCTCCTTTCACGATGCGGAGGCGGTCAGCGCGCTCGAGCCGACCTCCACGCTGCATCTCTCGGGTGAGGAACTGTTCCTGGATGCCGCCCGACGTCGCGATGAATGGCCGGCCATCGAGTCACGCATCGGATCGCTCGGCGCCGTGCCGGTGGTGTGCGACTGCGATGGCGACGGCGAACTGGCCGTGCCGGCCGATGGATGGCGCGTCCTCTCGTGTGTCGATGGCTGCCGCACCGTACGGCAGGTGGCATCGGCGGCGGGCATGCGGGTGTTCGAAACCGCGCGGTGGATTTCACGCTGGACGGCGCTCGGGGTGCTCTCCACCGATGCGCGCGCGGACAACGGCGACAGTGATGACGCGACGGTCGGCGTTGCGCAGCTCATCGTGCAGGCGCGCCGCGCCTTGTCCGATGCGCGGTTCGAGGCCGCGCTGACCGCCGCGCGCACCGCCATCGGGCATCTCCCGAGGAACGCTTCGGCGCATGTGCTCGCTGGCCGGGCCCTGCTCGGCCTCGGCCGGACCGACGACTGGGCCGAAGAGGTGCGCCTCGCCGTGCAGCTCGACCCGCTCCTGCCCGAGGCGCAGGAGCAATACGGCTACGTCGCGGCCCGGCGTGGCGAGTATGCGGCGGCACTGAACGCGTGGGAGCACTATCTTGAAGCTGCACCCATGGCGCCGGATGCCGCGAAGGTACGAATTGCTCGCGATGCTGCGGCACAACTCCAGGAACTGATCTCTGCACATGCCGGCAGCTGACGACATCCGCCGTTGGAGCAATGAACTCGCCACCGACCCGCAGAGCTTCGCCTTTGCGGATCTCGCCGAGGCGTTGCGACAGCAGGGCGATCTCGAGACGGCGGAACGGCTCGCCAGCCGAGGGCTCGAACGCCATCCGACATATGGTCCGGCGCTGGGCGTTTTGGCGCGGATCGCCGAAGCCCGTGGTGATCTGACGGCGGCGGCAGGCTTCTGGGAACGGGCCCGTCTGCACAATCCCACGCCGACCACCGGCGCTGCGAACGGCGGCACGCCGTCGCCCCGAACCAATGTGCGGACCGACGCGCCCGTGCCGGCTGCCGGGCGCCTCACCGGCGCTGCCTATCCGACGGCGAGCTACGCCGCTGTACCCGCGTTCTCCGCCAGCATCGC
>JBBSCZ010000049.1:0-15861 GCA_038249795.1 Gemmatimonadales bacterium
ACTGTCACGGTGCCCTCGATCTTCGACATCATCCCGCCCGTTCGCTGGGTGAAGTTGATGGTCACCAGATCATCCCCACCATCGCCCCAGTTCGGGATGATCTTCGTCCCCATCGTTCCGAGCGACTTCGGCCAGGTGTTCGAGACGCGATACACGAGTGGCACCACGGTGCCAAGGTCGGCGGTGCTCCCCGTCATGAAGCGGCCGGCGTTCGATGCAATCGTCCCCACCACCCTGCTGGTCGCCCCGCTGACCATGCCGCCCAACGAGAACCCGCGTCGCCTCGGTGGCGCTGCCGAGGTAACAGCGGTGCTGTCTCCGTCAGCTTTTGCGGCGCTGTCAGCCGCGGCCTTGGCGACGCTGTCGCTGCGCGCCTTTGCGCTGGCCGCGCTATCCGGCTTATCCCGCCCGCGGCCCAGTCGACCGAACTGGGCGTCCACGGTTGCGGGGGCCGCCATGCAGACAACGGCGACGACGAGTGTCAGGGTACGACGAGTCATTGTGGCGTAACGAAGTGTGACAGCTGGCGAGTCACATCGCGGAGCCGCCACACCGGCGCGCACGCCCACGATCACCTCGCCAGCCCGGAGAGAGTTCGCGGACGCCTCCCATTAGGCTCGGGATACGCATCGCATCAGGGCCCCCAGAGTATGGCGGCACGACAGGCGCGACAGTATCGCCTGAACGGGTGAGGGCACCGCCGCCACGCTGCGGGTTTTCATAGAACGTCGAGCATTCCTGGCCAGGGAGTCACACCGTGAAGCCTGTGACTGCAAAGACCATCGCTGCCGCATGCCTGCTCCTGTTGTGCGCCTGCAGCGCGGACCGCGCGAATGCGCCCGAGGACGACCGCCGTGCCTTGAGTGTCGGGCAACGGTACATGACCGATGTGATCGCGATCATGCAAGCCAACTCGATCAATCGGCTCACGATCGACTGGTCGGATTTCCGGACACGCGTCCTCGCTGCAGCGGCAGGTACGACATCGGACACGGCGACCCGGGATGCGATGCAGCTGGCCATTCAACTGCTCGGTGACGGGCACAGCTTCTTCCGCGACCTTGATGGCCGCTTCGTCAGTGCGCCGCTCCGCACATGCAATGCGCCAGCGGTGCTGACGCCGGTCCTGCCTGACGATCTCGGGTACGTTCGCATCTTTGCGTTCACCGGCAGCTTCGCTGAGGGGAATGCCATCGCGACGGCGTTCCATCTACAGCTCCAGCGCAGCGACAGCACGCCCAAGGCGGGCTGGATCGTCGATCTTCGCGGAAACACTGGTGGGAACCTGTGGCCTATGCTGGCCAGCGTCGGCCCGATTCTGGGTGAGGGTGTCGCCTGCGGGGTCTCGACGGCGAACGTCGGGTTCCAACTCGGCACCGGCTCGTTGGGGCTGACCGTGTCCACCATGGCCGACCGCACCAAGGCACGCTTCGGTGCACGCATCTGGCCTGACGAAGAGCTGACGGACGGAGCGACGGCTGCGCGGGCCATTGCCTGGCTGCGCACGGGGCAGTGACCCACGAGCAGTGATGCACGGGGCGCTGGCGCCCCTGTGCCCCGCACCGTAAGCTCACAGTTCACTCGTGAACGAGGAACAGCGCATGCCCAGCATCAGCGACCTGCTCGTCCGAAAGGGTACCGCCATCGTGTCGGTGGCGCCGACCAGCACCGTGCTGGAAGCCGCCCACATCATGAACGACAAGGGCATCGGAGGCGTGGTGGTCATACAGGATGACAGACTCGCCGGCATCTTCACCGAACGCGACATCATGCGTCGCGTCGTTGCCGCCAAGCGTGATCCGTCGACGACGCTGGTCAGTGAGGTGATGACCACCGAGTGCCTCACCATTGTCCCCGACATGAAGATCGCCGTCTGCCGTGCGATGATGAGCGCCCGCCGCATCCGCCATCTCCCCGTCATGCACGACGGCGTCCTGGTCGGCATGGTGACGTCCGGCGACATCCTCGCCTTCGAGGTCACACAGGCCGAGGCGCAGATCGAACAGCTCGAGAAGTACGTGTTCGACGTGCGCTGACATCTGGTCACGCGATTCACAGCAACAGCAACGGCAACAGCAACAACACACAGCCTATCACAGCACTGCACTGCCGCAGAACGGCACAACTCCTGAACTGCTGGAATGCGGGGGCTGCGATCGTAGGTAAGAGCACGATCGTATCATTGCGATGGGCAGCGCTTCGCTTGAGCAAATGCGTTCATTTTTTGGGTAACAGCAACAGCACCT
This sequence comes from Gemmatimonadales bacterium, assembly GCA_038249795.1. Lineage (GTDB taxonomy): Bacteria > Gemmatimonadota > Gemmatimonadetes > Gemmatimonadales > Gemmatimonadaceae > JACMLX01. Next base: position 2,247 of record JBBSCZ010000049.1, read on the forward strand.
GCCGTGAGAACACTGCCCGGCGCTCATCACCCCATCACAGCACCGACCACCCCCAAGAAGCATTTCGCAGTTCACCGTGTGTGCCGTTCGGCGGCAGTGCAGTGCTGTGATAGGCTGTGTGCTGTTACTGTGTACTCGACGACTCAGATCTCGCTGCGCAGCTGTTGCAGATAGGCGTGCATGAATGCAGTGCGTCGTGCCGCCTCGCGCCGGCCGGAGTCGGTCTGCATCGTCGCCGCAAGCGTCAGTAACTTCGTGTAGAAGTGATCGATGCTCGACACCCGGTCGCTCGGCGGACGATGGTCGGCGAACGGATCGTCGGGGTCGTACAGCACGCGACCCAGCTGTCCGCCGAGCATCAGGCAGCGGGCAATGCCGATCGCGCCGATCGCGTCGAGACGGTCGGCGTCCTGCACCACTTTCGCCTCGACGGTGACGGGCGTGATCTGCGCGCTGAAACTGTGCGCCGCGATCGCGTGATGCACCGCGTCATGCAAGCCGGACGGATAGCCGATGCGCGTGAGCAGCACGACCGCCTCATTTGCGGCCATCATCGAGGCGCGTGGGCGGTCGGGGGACGTGACCGCCACGTGCACGCAGTCATGCAGCCACGCGGCAGGCATCACCACGTCGAGTGACGCACCTGCTTCGTGCGCGAGCCGCTGCGCCGTGGTGACCACGCGACCCAGATGCGCCATGTCGTGCGCCGCGTCGGCACGTTCACCCGTCTCGTGTGCGAATGCCTCGATCGATGTGCGATGCAGGATCCAGGCAGACGACAGACCGGTCGCGCTCAGAACTTGAGCCCACCCGCTTCGGCGAAATCGCGCATCAGCTGCTCCTGCGCCTCGCTCAGTTTCTCCGGCACCGTGATCTGCACGTCGACCAGCAGGTCACCGCGCTTCCCTTCCTTCTCGATGCCCTGTCCGCGAACGCGGAACCGCTTGCCACTCGGCGTACCGCCCGGAATTCGCAGCGCCACCTTCGTGCCATCGAGCGTCTTGAGCTGAATCTTCGAGCCGAGCGTGGCCTGCGCGATGTTGATTGGCACCGGCAGCACCAGATCGAGGCCTTCGCGTGTGTACGAGCGATCCGGCAACACCTGGAAGGTGATGATCAGGTCGCCCGTCGGACCACCATTCTGCCCACGTGACCCTTGCTCCTTGAGCCGCACGCGCGTCCCGCTCTCGGCACCGCCTGGCACCGTGATGTTCACCTTGCGACGCACACGCACCTGCCCCGCACCGTTGCAGGCACCACACTTCTCGGTGGGCACCGACCCGCGGCCGAGACACGCCGGACATGGACGATTGACGGCGAATCCACCCTGCCCAAAGCTGATCGTGCCGCGCCCGCCACACTCGGCGCAGAGCTTGATCTGCGCACCAGGTGCAGCCCCGTTGCCCTTGCAGACGGCGCATTCCTCGACGAGATCGAGTTCCACCGGCACCTTACCACCAGTGGCCGCCGTGCGAAACGGAATTTCGACGGTGAGCTCGACATCCTGCCCACGCTCAGCCGCGCGCGCCCGTCCACCGCGCGCACCGAACACGCTGCCGAAGAGGTCACCGAGCCCACCCAGTCCGCCGATGTCGAAATCGTCGAAGCGAGGATTGCCGGCACCACCCGGCTGCGGGCCGGCCGACGGTCCCGGACGACGCGCGCTGGTGGATGCGTTCTTCCAGGCGTCGGTGAAGCCACCCACCGATCCGAACTTGCGCATGTCGTCGTACTGTTTGCGCTTTGCGTCGTCGCCGATGACCGTGTACGCCTCGGAAATCTCCTTGAAGCGCTCGGCGGCCTTCGGGTCGGACTTGTTCGAGTCAGGGTGATACTTTTTCGCCAGCCGCCGGTACTGCTTCTTGATTTCGTCCCCGGTAGCCGTGGACGAGACCCCGAGAACGGCGTAGAAGTCTGCGCTCGTGGGTGCCATGGGCGCGCGTCAGCGCGAGAGGTGAATCAACCGTTCCACTGACGCACGACGACGCGCGCCGGGCGGAGGAGCATCCCGTTGTACATGTACCCGACCTGAAACACGGCACCGACCGTGTGATCCTCTTCAGGCGACGCAGCGGGCTGCGTCGTGACGGCTTCGTGCTGCGCTGGATCGAATGGCTGATCGATCGGATCGAGGACCGTGAGACCGCCGGCATTCAGTTCCTTGAATACCTTCCGTGCCACCAGTGCGGCGCCCTCGACCATCATCGGCACGTTCACACTCGCCACATCGACATTCGCGAAGCGCGTCAGGTCGTCGAGTGGATCCATCAGCAGCTTCACGAGGTCGGCCTGGGCGCGACCACGCTCGTCCTGGCGCTCCTTCAGGGTGCGCTTGCGGTAGTTGTCGTACTCCGCCGCGAGACGCAGGTACTTGTCGTGGGCCGCGTCCAGCTGCCCCTTCAGCGCCTCGACGTCGAGAGTCTCCTGTCCATCCAGACCAAGGCCTTCGATCGGAGCGGTCATCTGGGGATCGGGTGCGTCAGTAATCTCGTCCATCGGTCGAACTCCTATTGGTCAGGCGCGCGAACGCGGCGCAGGCAGGCGAGTGCTCGGGAAATACCGCTAACTACACAGCAAACCGCGTTCCGCACCGGTCTGCCGCTCTGGCAGATCAGTCGGGAAGGCGGAAGCCATCCCTGCTGAAACTAACCCTGCGGATGCTGCACAGTATGGCGCTGGCGAGCCGATGGTCAGCGCCGCAATTGGTCAGTGAACTGGCGTGGCGAAAGCACGGGAACCGTGGGATGGCTGCCATCGGTCGGCACGAAGTGACGGGTGTTGCCCGTCACGATCACATCTGCGCGACCATGCACCGCGACTTCGACGAACATGCGATCCTCCGGATCAGGCAGTGCCAGACGCAATGGACGGCTTGGGACATGCTCGGAGACGGCTGTCAGAAATTGGAGGAGATCGCGTCGCTTCGCAGAATCGAACGCAAACTTCTCGCGCGACGTCACCTCATCGTATTCGCCAAGGATGCGATTGTCGACCAGGAGACGGGCGTCGCCCTGCAGGATCAGTTGCAGCGCGAGGCTTGGCGCGCCGCCGCTGGTCAGCATGGCGGCCACCAGCACATTCGTGTCGAGCACGATGCGTGGCACCGGGACTGTCAGCGCTCGTCCTCCAGCGCGACACGGGACTGGCGCGAAGCCCGGATTTCCGCAGTGATGTCCGGCAATGTCATGGCGGCCGTCCCAGCGTCGCGCGCGTCACGCTGCAGCTGCGCGAGGACCGCCATCGCACTTCCTCGGCGCCACGCATCGAGGGCCGCAGCAGCGTCGCCGTCGCGCACGGGAATCAGCAGCGCTTTCGTCACGCCCTCGCTCACGAGCTCGAGTGGCTCGCCGTCCGCAAGACGTTCGAACACTCGCGCCGGCTCATTTCGCAGATCCCGGTACGACACACGCTTCGACGACATGGCGGCTGCTCCAATCCAAGTGGCTACATTCCCGCTACGTGTACGCTACACCCGAGTGCAGTACTTGTCTACGATGTGGTCAGCGCACCTCACGATGCGACCGGAGCCAGCAGCGCCCGCCGGATCATATCGAGGGCGACCTGCGTCGCCCGGTGGCGGATCTCGGCCCGATCACCGATGTAGATGGCGCGACTGGTGGTCACGTCGCCCCGCACATCCACGGCGATCCAGACGGTGCCCACCGGCTTGTCGACGGTTCCGCCATCCGGCCCGGCCACGCCGGTGATTCCCACGCCGATCGTCGCGCCGGTCACCCCGCGTACGCCGCGGGCCATCTGCACCGCCACCGGCTCACTCACGGCGCCATGTTGCGCGATGTCTTCGGGAGAGACCAGCAGCTCCTGCTCCTTCACCGCATTGCTGTACGCGATGACGCCGCCGAGTACCACCTTGCTCGAGCCGGCGATTTCAGTGAGGCGCGCACCAAGCAGCCCGCCGGTGCAACTCTCCGCCACGGCAATCGTGTCACCGTGGGCTTCGCACAGATCGAGCACGACCTGCGGCATCGACATGCCATCGGTGGCGTAGGCATGGATGCCGATCGCTTCTCGAATGCGCGCCACGGCCGCATCGAGGCGCTGTGCGGCGTCGTCAGCCATCAGCCCGCGCGCCGTCACACGCAGGTCCACGCCGTCGAAGCCTGGGAGGTAGGCCAGCGGCAATCCTTCGACCTCGCGCTTCATCGATCCAAGCCGTTCCGTCAGCGCGCTCTCGGCGATGCTGGTCGTGCGCACGCTCCGCCAGCGGAGCACCGTGCCTGTGCTCTTCGTCGCCAGCCAGGGCACGATGTGCGTGGTCGTCATGTGTCGCAGTTCACGCGGTACACCCGGCAGCATGATCACCCAGCGCCCTGCGGCATCGGTCAGCCGGAGGCCGGGTGCCGTACCCTGCGCATTCTCGAGCACCTCGGCACCCTCGGGCACCAGCGCCTGCTGCAGATTGCTCGGCGGGAGCGCGCCACCGCGGCCGCGTGACGCCCAGAGTGCGTGCAGTGCTGCGACGATCTGCGGGTCCTGGCGCAGTGCACGGCCGAAGAGCTTCGCCAGCGCGGGGCGCGTAAGGTCGTCGGCCGTTGGACCGAGGCCGCCGGTGGTGATCACGCCACCAGTGCGCTCGAGCGCCTGTTGCACGGCATCGGCAATACTGTACTCGTCGTCGGCCACGGTGGCACGACGTGCGACCGGTACCCCGATCTCACCCAGTGCGCGTGCAAGAAACACGGCGTTCGTATCGACCGTCGTGCCGAGGAGGAGTTCGTCACCGATGGTGACGATCTCGACGGAAATGCTCATGTTGTCGATCCGGAGTCAGCCCGCGTGACTGCGCGTCGGGGCTGCAATGATGCTGCCGTAGCGCTGGACGTACAGCCCCAGCGACCAGAGCGTGAGTGCGAGGGCGGCGAACATGCTCAGTGCCACCACCGCGCCGTTGAAGTACGCAAAGGCCGACCACCAGTTGCCACCCCAGCCACGTTCACGGGCGAGCGTGGCGGTGAAGAACCAGCAGTAGGCGCCACCGATCCAGACACTCTGAAAGGTGGTCTTCCACTTCGCGGGACCAATCGACGAGATCACGACACCCTTGCGCTTGGCGATCGCCCGGAAGACGGTCATGAATGCCTCCCGACCGAGCACCACGACCACGACCCAGAGGGGCAGCGAGAGCCACATCGACGCCAGCAGTGTCGGGAAGCGTCCGTCCGGAGGCAGCGTCTGGACGGCATGTTGCAGCATGGGTGCGCCGCTCATCAGATAGTACATCGGTACGAACGTGCCGAGCAGCAGCAACTTGTCGGCGAGCGGATCGAGCCACTTGCCGAGATCGGTGATCAGGTTCCTGCGACGGGCGAGGTAGCCGTCGATGTAGTCGGTCACGGCAGCGACCACGAACAGTCCGAACGCGATCGCCCGCACGGTCGATCCGTTGACGAACGGCAATACCGCCACCAATGGGGTGATGGCGATCCGGCCGATGGTCAGGGCGTTCGGGAGATTCACTGGACGCAGGGTTCAGCTCGAGGAGGCGAGGCTCTTGAGAACGAGTTTGCTGACTGCCTTCAACGTATCGAACACCCCGTCTCCCGCCACTGCCACCGCCTCGATGCTCGGCACCCGCTCCACCCACTCCCCGGTGGGCAGCTGCTCGATGAGCAGGCGCGACGCGTTGCCAGGGTCGGCCATGGGACGTTGCCGGGCGGAATCCATCACCTCGAAGCCGGGATTCAGGAACGAGTCGAGCTCCTCGATCGGCGCGGCATTCGGCAGGTCGCGCTTGTTGTACTGAATGACGAACGGCATACGGGTGATGTCGTACCCGTACTCGGCCATGTTGTCATACAGATTCTGCATCGCCTCGATGTTCGCTTCCTGTCGCTCGACCTGCGAGTCGGCCACGAAGACGACGCCGTCGACACCCTTCAGGATCAGCTTGCGGCTGGCGTTGTAATAGACCTGGCCGGGCACCGTGTAGAGGTGAAAGCGGGTCTTGAAGCCGCGAATCGTGCCGAGATCCACCGGCAGGAAGTCGAAGAACAGCGTACGCTCGTTTTCGGTCGCGAGCGAAATCAGCTTGCCTCGGGTATCCGGCGCCACGCGGGCGTAGACGTGCTCGAGATTGGTGGTCTTGCCACCGAGCCCCGGACCGTAATAGACGATCTTGCAGTTGATCTCGCGCGACGCGTAGTTGATGACCGACATGTCGGGTGGGTGCTCGGATTTAGCTGAAGAGCCGGTCGATATCGTCTTCGGCGCCGGCGAGTAGATGCGACGCGCCGAATTCGGCTGACTGAGAGTCCTGCGGACGCGTGAAGACCTGGTTGAGATCGTTCACGGCAGCCTTGAGACGCAGGCGAACCAATCCGAGTGTGGTGCGCTGATCGAAGAGGACCACGAGAATGAGGCGGCGGGCGACATCGGCCACGTACATCGAATCGCGCTCGCCCTGATGGAAGAGCGTGGTGAAGTCGGTCTCGCCGATGAGCTTTGCCAGTTGATCGTTGGCGCTGAAATCAGCGGCCGCGAGCGTGGCGAAGGCGGTGGCGTCGAACTGCGGCTGTTCACCCACGGTCGTGACGAGCTGGCCGGAGCGGTCGACGAGCAGCGCACTGCGGCTGTTCGTCTCCTGCAGGAAGTTCAGCAGGATCCGCGTGATGGCGTCCGCGTCGTCCTGCGTGAAAGACCAATGCGATGCGCGAGACATATTGGCGCTCACGACTCGAGAGCGAGGAGAAGGCTGTCCAGCGCACGTTCGGCACGCCGGCGGAGCGTCGGGCGACGCTCCCAACGAATGTAGTCGCGCAGTAATCGCGCGTTCTTCACCGATGGAGACCGCGCCAGCCAGCCGAGGGCCGCTGCACGCTGCACCACCGATGCCGCAAAGAGCTGATCGTGCGCCGTGGCCTGCTGTCGACGCCACGCGAGTGCACCGATCACCACACCACCGGCGAATCCTGCCAGCGCCATCGGCATGGCACTCCGTTCCGGATTCCGTCGAATCATGTACCTCATGCCATCTCCCGGCGCGCTGACAGCGCCTGTGCAATCGTCACCCCGTCTGCATACTCCAGATCACCGCCCACGGGCAGCCCGCGCGCGATGCGCGTGATGCGCACGCCCGTCGGCACCAGTTGGCGCTGCAGGTGGATAGCGGTGGCTTCGCCTTCCATGGAGGGATTGGTCGCGAGGATGACTTCAGTGACGGCACCCTGTCGCACGCGCTCCACCAGGGAGGCGATCGTCAGGTCACCGGGTCCGACGCCGTCGAGAGGGGAGATCCGTCCGCCGAGGACGTGGTAGACGCCCCGGAATTCGGCCGCACGCTCGATGGCGCCGATGTCGGCTGCCTCTTCGACTGCGCAGATGGTGTGAACGTCACGTCGTGGGTCCGAGCAGATGGGACAGCGCGGGGCTTCGGTGAGGTTGAAGCACAGCTCGCACTCGCGGATCCGTTCGGTGAGCCCGACCAGCGCCTCCGCCAGGCGGCGGCACTGCGCGGGAGGCTGCTTCAGCAGGTGGTAGGTCAGCCGCAGCGCCGTCTTCCGCCCGATGCCGGGGAGCCTGGCGAGTTCGCTCGCCAGCTCGTCAATGGCCGACACGGCTCACATGAATGGGAGCTTGAGCCCCGGAATACCGAGGCCGCCGGCAAGGCGTCCCATCTCTTCCTGGCCGAGGGACGCGGCCTTCTGCTGCGCATCGCCGATGGCGACCGTCACCAGATCCTCGATCAGCTCGATGTCACCACCGGTGATCAGGCTCGGGTCGATCTTGACGCGCTTCACGGTGCCCTTGCCGTCGGCTTCGACGGTCACCATACCGCCGCCGGCCGCACCGGTCACGGAACGCTTCGCAAGGTCTTCCTGCAGCTCGGCCAGCTTGCTCTGCATCTGCTGGGCCTGCTGCATCATCTTCATGATGTCCATCGTCGGATCAGGGCGAGAGAAAATTGATGTAACGTGATCAGTACGGCGCGGGCTATTCCATCAACTCGAGGTCGAGCGCCTGAACGGCCGCTCCGAGAATGGGGTCTTCCTTCTGGAGCGACTTCACCCGCTCCTGTTTGACACCTTCGGTCGTAAGTCGTTCACGTGGCGCGGCCGGCATGCCATCGGGTGGCGGCTTGACCTGCACCTTCGTGATCGACGGCAGCACCTCGCGCAGCGCCTCGGTCACCTGTGCCAGTCCGTCGTTCACCACCGGAAACTCGCCCGGATCATCGCATTCGAGCGTGAGCAGGCCGGAGGCCGTCACGGCGGTCGGCTGCACGCGCGACAGCAGCGCGGCCAGCATTCCCCTGCCCTGCGCCTTGAGCGCGCCCATCACCGCGTCCCACTCGTCCACGATACGGTGCAGTTCCGGGACCATGCTCGGCGCGACGGGCGCAGTGGCCCGAGCGGCAGGTGCGGCGGCGGCAGGTGCGGCAGCTGGGGGCACCGCACTTGGCTGCTCCGCCCACTTGGCCGCCTTCTCGGCAGTGGTGGCCGGCGGCGGCGATGTCGGCGCCCCCTGAGCAGGTCTGGCGGCCGAAGAGCCGGACTTCGGCGCGTCCATCACGGCGCGGGCAGCCACCGGCTTCGCCGAGCGCGGTGCTGAGACCACGCGCGGCGCGACGTCGCCGAGCCCCGCCAGCACCTCTTCCAGCGCGAGCGTGCGATCGAGCAGTGCCAGCCGCACCAGCAGGGTCTCGAACACGAGCTGCGGCTGACCGCTGCGGCGAAGCCGGGCCTCGACCTCGGCCATCAGCTGCAGCACGCGCAGCAGGTCGCCAGCGCGCCACTGCGGGGCCATCTCGGTGAGCTGCGTGCGCACCGACGCCGTGATGGCGCCGGGATCGCCGCCCAGCACGATCGCGAGCTGCGCCCGGACCAGATCGGCCAGTCCGGTGAGCAGCAGGACCAGATCGACGCCGAGGTTCGTCAGCCGATCGACGGCCGCGAACACATCGCCGGCCCGACGCTCGCCGATGATCGCGAGCAGCGCGAGCAGTTCGTCCTCCGGCACCAGGCCGAGCGCATCGCGCACGCGAGCGGAGGTGAGCATCGTGTCATCACCGAACGCCAGCACCTGATCGGTCAGCGAGAGCGCATCGCGAAGGCCGCCGTCGGCGGCACGCGCGAGCATCTGCAGTGCCTCGGGCTCGAATTGCACGCCTTCATCCGTCAGCACCGACGCGAGGCGATCGCGGATCTCGGTCGGGTTGATGCGGCGCAGGTCGAAGCGCTGCAGGCGGCTGAGCACCGGTGCGGCAGTCTGCGCGATCTTCTGCGGCTCAGTGGTGGCAAAGACGAACACCACGCGCGGTGGCGGCTCCTCGAGAATCTTGAGCAGCGTGTTCCACGCCTCCTTCGTGAGCATGTGCGCCTCGTCCACGATGTAGACCTTGTAGCCATCGCTGGTGGAGGGGGCGTACATGGCACGTTCACGCAGGTCGCGCGCGTCGTCCACACCACGATTCGATGCCGCGTCGATCTCGATCACGTCGAGCGTGGCACTGCCGCTCCAGATGCGCGTGCAGGCGCCGCAGGTGCCACACGGCTCGCCGTCGTCGCGCGTCTTCCGGTTCTCGCAGTTGAGCGCCATGGCGAGCACGCGCGCGAGGGTGGTCTTGCCGGTGCCACGCGGCCCGCACAACAGATAGCCGTGCGCGACACGGTCGCGGGCAATTGCGCCCTTGAGCGTATTCGACACGTGCGTCTGAACGGCGACCTGACCGAAGTTGCGGGGCCGATATTTGCGGGCGAGCGCGATCACGGGCTGGGAATCCTCCCGGGGGGCACGAGGATCGACCGGATCGGCATGGAACAGACATGACGAACTGGCGACGGCCGCAACGCCAGCAGGCGAGTGGCTGACAGAAACGAATCGCGCGGCGTCGCCGTCCGGACTTTGGACGATCGAACTGCCGCGCGATACTCCAGGCCTGACGGAGCAACGCAAGACACCACACGGCGCTGCTACCTCTCGGTCCTGACGCGGTTAGCGGGCAAACGCCCTCCGGGACCTGGAGCAAGAAAGAATCTAGCGCGTGTGCGCGGCTCCGTCGAGTGCAGTCCGCCGCTCCGGCCACGTCACCTTCGCGCTACGCTGATTGCGCCGACGGGCCGGGCTCCGCTGACAGCGCAGCGGCGACGATCCGACCGGCAGCTGCTGCATCCGAAGCCGAGACGTCGAGATGAAAGACGGCACGCACCCGCGTCGCCGACCAGCCGGAGAGGGCGACGCCACCGGCCTGCGCGGCGGCGACGACGTCAGCCGACGTCTGCCCGTCACGCAGGTCGACCATCACGATGTTGGTGTCGGGCGTGACCGGGCGTGCGCCGCCGGCACCGTCCACGAGCGCAGCGAACAGCGCCGCGTTGGCGTGATCGTCGCACAACCGCTCGAGGTGATGCTGCAGGCCATGCAGCGCACCGGCGGCGATGATGCCCGCCTGTCGCATCCCGCCGCCAAAACGTTTGCGCACTTCCCAGGCGGCATCCATCAGCGCCTTGGGACCGGCCAGCGCCGCACCCACCGGCGCACCAAGTCCCTTCGAAAAGCTCACCATCACCGTGTCGGCACAGGCCGCGAACTCGTGCAACGGCGTGCCGGTGGCGATGTGTGCATTCCAGAGCCGAGCGCCATCCATGTGCACCTTGAGCCCTGCCTCCCGACCAACGGCACCGAGCGCCTGCAGCGCAGCGAGCGGCGTGACCGCACCACCGGCACCGTTGTGCGTGTTCTCGAGGCAGAGCAACGTGGCGCGTGGCGCATATCGGGACGGCGCACGCAGGCCGCGGCGCACATCGTCCGCGCGGATCGTATCGCTGGCTGCCGGTGTCACGATCCGCAACTGCACGCCGCGATAGACCGCCGCTCCCGCCCCCTCCCAGTCGTAGATGTGCGCGCGCGCATCGCAGAGCGCCTCGGTACCCGGCTCCGCATGCATCCAGATGGCCGTCTGATTGGCCATCGTGCCGCTGGGGAAATACAACGCGGCTTCCTTGCCCAGCCGGCGAGCCACCTCGGTCTCGAGTGCACGTACCGTCGGGTCGCCCTCGAGCACGTCATCACCGACTTCGGCATTCGCCATTGCAGTACGCATGGCGGCGGTGGGCCTGGTGACGGTGTCGCTGCGCAGGTCGATCATGGTGGGGCGGAATGACGGCTGTGATGACGGAGCTCCAACGCCTGCGCCACCTCGGCGCCGATGATGAAGATCAGCGAGGCATAGTAGGTCCAGAGCGTGATCACGACCAGCGTGGTCAGTGCTCCGGTGTAGAGTGATCCGGGAGCGAAACGTGCGACGTACAGGCTGAACCCGATGCGGGCCAGCTCGAACAATACGCTGGTTATGATCGAACCGATCCACGCCGTCCGTGAGGGAATCGGGCGGTTCGGGATCAGGCGATACACCGCGAAGCAGAGCAGCACCACCAGTGCGAAGGCGAGGAGACGACCAAACGCATACTCGATCGGACCCATGATGCTGTCGCGCACGCCGAGCCGCTCGAGCACCGAGGCACCGCGCGTGCTGGCCACGAGCAGATAGGCACTCAATGATCCGTACACCGTGATGCCAATCGCTGCCAGGAACGACGCCAGCAGATCAAAGGCCTTGCCGTGCAGAATTCCGCGCTCGTTCGGCACATCGAAGGTCACCTGGAACACACTGCGCATGGAGCTGAACACGCGCGTGGAGAACCAGAGAAAGCCGATCGCCGAGTAGAGGCTGACGGAGCCGCTGACTCGCGCGATCTCGCGCACGGTGGCGCGGACGCTCTGCCCTTCGCTCCACGTGGTGGGCAGGAGCCGGTCGATGAATGCCACGGCGGCATCGGCCGCCATGTCGGGCGTGTTACCCAGAAACACCGTCGACACCGAGATCAGCAGCAGTACGAACGGCACGACGGCAAGCAGCAAGTTGAAGGAAACACCCGAGGCGAGGAACATGACGTCGTCCTCGCCGAGCATATGCCACACGCGGCCGACGAAATGTCTCGCCGCACTGGCGCGCGTAAGCGGCACCGGCGAGACGGGCTGCTTCACACGTCCATTGCGAGTGGGCGTCGGTCCAGGCTTGCGGCGATCGCGACGGCGTGACTGGGTCACGAGCGCGCGGGAGAACGCCCCGGATGCGCAGCACGATGCATCAGATGCGCTCCAGCACGTGCTGCGTGCGTTCACTCTCGACGTCGCCGGTGTTGCGTGTGCCAGCCGGTTCGAACAGGATCACCTCCACCTCGCGGTCAGCCACGGGGCGATGCTCGATGCCGCGCGGCACCACGATCATGTCGCCGGCGACGAGCGTCACGATCCGGTCGCGGAATTCCATCTGGAATTCACCGCGGTGGACGAGAAAAAGCTCGTCCTCCGTTGCGTGCGCGTGCCAGTCGAAGGTGCCCTGGAACTTGACCACCTTCACCTGCTGCCCGTTCAGGTCGGCAACGACCTTCGGGCACCAGTGCTCAGCGAACGACGCGAACTTCTGGTCGAGTGTGATCCGGTGCATGCGGCGGCTCCCACGGCAGGGAATGAAGTCATGGCCAGCCCGCGACAGCGAGCACGACACGAGGGTCGGCGCACCATCGAGCGTCAGAGGGCACGACGTCAGTTGTAAATTAGGCATGGAAACATTCGCTTGATACTCATAGCACTGGAAACCGACCATATGACTGCATCACGAGGTTACGCCGCGCAGGTTGCCAAGGCGCCCCTGGCGCCGTTCACGTTCGAGCGCCGCGCGCCCGGCCCGCACGACATTCAGATCGAGATCGCTTTCTGCGGCGTCTGCCACAGCGACCTGCATCAGGTCCGCGACGAGTGGGGCGGCGCGATCTTTCCGATGGTGCCGGGCCACGAGATCGTCGGCACGGTGGTGGCAACGGGTAGCGACGTGAAGAAGTTTGCGATCGGCGATCGGGCTGGCGTGGGCTGCCTGGTGGAGTCGTGTCGCACCTGTGCCAGCTGTGAGGAGGGCCTGGAGCAATACTGCACCACCGGCGCGACCTTCACGTACAACAGTCGTGATTCCGATGGCGCACCCACGCACGGCGGATACGCCAACGACATCGTCGTCAGCGAGGATTTCGCGCTCACGATTCCGGCGTCGCTCGACCTGGCCGGTGTGGCGCCCTTGCTCTGCGCTGGCATCACGACCTACTCCCCGCTGCGTCACTGGAAAGTGTCAGCCGGACAGAAAGTGGGCGTGGTGGGACTCGGTGGCCTGGGACACATGGCACTGAAGTTCGCGAAGGCCTTCGGTGCCCACGTGGTGCAATTCACCACGTCGACCAGCAAGGTAGAGGACGCGAAGCGACTGGGTGCCGACGAAGTCGTGCTGAGCAACGACCCGACCGCGATGAAGGCGCACATTGGCAGCTTCGACTTCATTCTCGACACGGTGTCGGCGCCACATGACATCCAGGCGTTGCTCGGCCTGCTCAAGCGTGACGGCACACTGACGCTGGTCGGCGTGCCGGATGTGCCACCGACGGTACATCCCTTCCCGCTCATCTCCGGCCGTCGATCGCTGGCGGGTTCGCTCATCGGCGGTATCGCCGAGACGCAGGAGATGCTCGACTTCTGCGGCACGCATGGCATCACCTCGGATGTGGAACTGATCGCGATCGATACGGTCAACGAAGCGTACGAGCGGATG
>JBBSCZ010000050.1:0-15852 GCA_038249795.1 Gemmatimonadales bacterium
CGTGGGTGCGGTGGGGCCCCGCCAGGCGGCGGAGCAGTTCCTCGCGTCGATCCGATCCGAGGATGTGCAGGCGACGTCGATCATCTGGGGTAGTACGAAGGGACCGGCCCGAGAGCTGATCAAGAACCGGGGTGAGCTCGAGAAGCGCATCCTCGTCATGCAGTGCAATCTGAACCACGACAGCTTCCGGATCCTGAGCGACCTGCCCGGCGAGGCCCTGAAGCGCAACCTCAAGGTGGAACTCCGGCGCGGGCAGCTCGTGGCGCAGACCACCATGGTCGCCGCCCAGGGCCCCAACCAGCGCTGGTTCATCGAGAACACCGACCTGGCCCCGCTGCGCGGGTTCTGCTCGACCCAGCCGCAGGAACAAAAGCCTTAATATTCGGATAGTTCGACGAGGACGCCCGCCGTACTGGCGGGATGGATGAAGGCGATGCGCTTGCCTTCGGCGCCCAACCGGGGAGTTTCATCGATGAGACGCAAGCCCAACGCCTTGCAGCGGGCCAACGTGCCGTCGAGGTCGTCCACGGCGAAGCAGATGTGATGAATGCCCGGCCCCCGCTTGGCAATGAACTTGCCGATCGGGGAGTCGGGGGACTCGGCCTCGAGCAGCTCGACCAGTGATTCCCCCGCTCGCAGGCCGGCGATGCGTGCACCATCGGCGTCATCGAGTGGCACTTCGGGCAGGCCGAGAATGTCGCGGTAGAAGGGGAGAATCTGGTCCAGCGCAGTAACGGCGAGACCGATGTGGGCGATGCGGGTGCCGCGGGGTGCGGTATCTGTCATGATGGAGAGAACTTTAGCGGGGCGGCCGCGCGATCGGTCGCCCACGACAGGTGAAGACATGGCAAACGTGTTGGCCGTCACCGACGGCGATTTTCAGAACGAAGTGCTCGACCACAAGGGCCTCGCGGTCGTGGATTTCTGGGCGACCTGGTGCGGACCGTGCCGCATGGTGGCGCCGATCCTCGATCAACTGGCCACCGAATACGCGGGCAAGGTGAAGATCACGAAGGTCGACGTGGATGCCAACCAGAAGACGGCTGCCACGTTCGGCGTCCGCTCGATCCCGACCTTGCTGTTCATCAAGGATGGCAAAGTGGTGGACCAGGTGGTGGGTGCCCTGCCGAAGGCGCAGCTGCAGACGTACATCGACAAGCACGTCTGAGCCGGGTCTCGCGCCAGCGTGCGCGAGGCAGGGACGGGGTGCACTCAGCGTGCACCCCGTCGTCGTTTCCGTGGACACCCTCACCAGTGTCACACCATCGCGAGTTCGCGCATCTTCCGGATCTCATGGCTGGCACGCTCTTCGTGGTTGCAACGCCCATCGGCAACCGGGCCGACTTCACGCCGCGGGCGATCGACACGCTGCGGGCGGTCACGCTCATCGTGGCCGAAGACACGCGTCACAGTGCGCCATTGCTGGCCTGGGCAGGCATCAGCACCGCGATGCGCAGCTACCACGCCCACAATGAAGCGGAACAGGCGCCACGGCTCGTGGAACGGCTGCTCTCCGGCGACGACATTGCTTTGATCAGCGATGCCGGCACGCCACTCGTCTCGGACCCGGGCGCACGACTGGTGGATGCCGCAATCGCCGCCGGCATCACCGTCACTCCAATCCCGGGGGCGTCGGCCATCCTGACGGCGCTGGTGGCGAGCGGGCTGCCGGCCACTGCCTTCACCTTCGTCGGCTTTCTGCCCCGCGCCACGATGGAACGGGCCGCTGCGGCGAAGGTGGTGCTTGCCAGTCCGCATACGGTCATCATGTACGAGGCACCGCCCCGCACGGCCGACCTGCTCGACACGCTGGCCGCGGCCGGCGGTGCCGACCGCCGGGCAGTGGTAGCTCGCGAACTGACCAAGCTGCACGAGGAGTTCCGCCGCGGAACGGTGGCGGAACTCGCTGCGTATTACGCAGCGACGGCGCCGCGCGGGGAAGTGGTGGTGCTGCTGGACGGGGCCCCCGCAGTGGAGCCCGATCATGAAGCGGCCACTCGGCGCGCCGGCGCGCTGCGGGCCGAGGGTACATCGGTCCGCGATACGGTCCGTCACCTGCAGGAGGAGTTTGGCGTGGCGAGAAACGAGGCGTACCGTCTGGCGCAAGGCACATGACGCATTTGCGACGCTGGCTCACCGGCGCGATGGCGCTGACGTTCGTCACCGTGGCGTCGCTGCACGCGCCGCGCGCGCAGGCCGCGACGGCCAGCGAGGCGGCGCGCGTGATGATCGCGCGCGTCCATTACAACGGCGGTGGTGACTGGTACGCCAATCCGTCCAGCCTGAAGAATCTGATTAAGGCGGTGGCGGAACGCACTTCGCTGCCAATCGACACCAAGGAGCATACGGTCACTTTTCGTGATCCGCTGCTCTTCGACTATCAGTTTCTGCACGTGACCGGCCACGGCACGATCACGATGGAGCCGGATGAGATCACGCGCGTGCGTGCCTATCTGCTGCGCGGTGGTTTTCTGCACGTCGATGACAATTATGGCCTCGACAGCAGTTTTCGCATCGTCGTGAAGCAGCTCTTCCCGGATCGTCCGCTGGTGGACGTGCCGCTGAACCACCCGATCTATCGTCTCGTCTACCCGTTTCCGCGCGGGGTGCCAAAAATCCATGAGCACGATGCGAAGCCGGCACGTGGCATGGGCATCTTCGTCGGCGATCGACTGGTGCTGTACTACACGTTCCAGTCGGACCTCGGCAATGGCTGGGAGGATGCGGGCACCTATCCGACCGATCCGCCGGAATTGCATGAGCAGGCATTGCGCATGGGAGTGAACCTCGTCACGTACGCCGTCACCAGCCGGTTGAAGCCATGACGTCACCATCTGTGCCGCAGGGTCCCATCGGCCAGTTGCAGGCGATCGTTCGTGATGAGCGGAGCGCGCTGTTGTCACTGGTGCGACAGACGCGACTTGCCAGCGCGGCGCTGTCGGTGATCGGGACCGCCGCGCTGGGCGTGATCGTGCTTGGTGGCGGTCGCTGGCTCGCCCTGCCGCGACTGACGCCGTTCGTCCTCTGGGCTGGCGCCATCGGCGTCGCGTCCTGGCTGTGGAATCGCCGCCGCGATGCCGAGTCGCGGACCACCACGCCGGATGCGGTGGCCGAAGCGATCGAGGACGAGCAGCAATTGCGCCGCGGTGCGATTCGCGTCGCATCCGAAGTGGCCGACAGTGGCCCGCTCGGTGCGCATGCGGCCGCACATGCGGCGCGCGCGCTGGCCGGCACGTCGCTGCCGCGCGCGCCGCGGACCTACGTCGCGCTGAAGGCGCTGCGTCAGCGTGCGTTCATGTTGATGAGTGGCGCACTGGTGGCATTGGTCGGTGCTGGCATGATCTGGCCCGATGGCGCCGAGGCGCTGGCGAATCCAGTCGGCGCCTGGCGTGGCACACTGTTGCCGGCGCTGGTGCTCGACGCGCCGGCGGTGGTGTTGCGCGGCGCCGCGCCCTCGGTGCGGGTGCAAGGCGCCGGACGCAGTGCTGTGACGCTGTCGATGCAGAAAATCGACGGCACGGTGATCACTGAAACGATCGCGCTTTCGAACGATGCGGGACAGCACACGTTACCGGTGCTCGACACCGATGTCGTACTTACGATCAGCGATGGTCGCGCCACCTCGGCGCCGCATCGCATCCGCGTCACCGACAAGCCGTATCTGGGCGATGTCGTCGCACGCGCCAGCTATCCTGCCTATCTGGGCCGCGTGGACGAGGATGTTGCGCTGGCCGGCGTGCTGGTACTGCCGCGCGGCACGGTGTTGTCGCTGCGCGGTCGATCGTCGGTGCCGCTGATTTCTGCCGCACTGACCAGCGACGCAGGGGGCCGCGTGGAGCTCGCCGTGCGCGACGGCTCGGTGCAGGGTGAACTCGTTGCCGAGACGAGCGCGCGGTGGGCGTGGAAGGCCGATGCCGCCACCACGCTGCAGGAACTGCCACCGTCGTTCGCACTCGACATCCGCGCCGACTCGGCACCACAGGTGCAGATCGCGAGCACCAGCGACACGCTGCTGCTGTCGGGGGCCACGGCATCGATCAGCGTGATCGCCAGCGACGATCATGCACTCGGCAGCGTCATGCTCGCGGTGCGGTCGGGCGATGCCGTGGTGGCGCGGCGCGAAATTCTCGTGACGCGTGCGCCGACGTTCGAGGGCACGGTGCCACTCGATCTCGATGCGCTCGGGCTGAAGGGCGATGACGGGTCGCTGCGCGTGGACGTCACCGCAATCGATGCGTCGCCGTGGCGACAGGTGGGTCGCAGTCGCACCCTCGTGCTCCGTCGTGCGGGGCTCACCGAGCGCCGCGAACAGGCGCGTGCCACCGCCGACAGCGTGGCCGCCGGTGCGGCCTCACTCGCGAAGCAGCAGCAGGCGTTGGCGCAGCAGACCAGCGATGCCGCACGCAACGCAAAGGCGGGTGGTGAGAACGGCCAGCCGATGACGTTCGACGCTCGCGAGAAGGCGGCGCAGATGGCGCAACAGCAGCGCGCCCTGCAGCAGCAGGCGCAGCAGCTCCAGCAGCAGGCCAGGCAGCTCGGCGATCAGCTCAAGGGAGCGGGCGCACTGGATTCCGCACTCGCCGGTCGCCTCGCCGAGGCGCAGAAAATGATGCAGGACGCCATGGCGCCGCAGATGATGCAGCGCTTGCAGCAGCTCGAACAGTCGGCGCAGCGACTCGATCAGCAGGCCACGCGGCAGTCACTCGACGATCTCGCGAAACAGCAGCAGGCGCTGCGCGAACAGCTCGAACGCAATGCCGAAATGCTCAAGCGCGCGGCGATGGAAGGCAGCATGGAGACGCTGCGTGACGAGGCACAGGATCTGGCGAAGGCCCAGCGCCAGTTCGCCGATTCGTCGGGCGGCGCAACACCGGCGCAGCGACAGCAGCAGGCCGATCGCCTCGCACGCGACAACGAGCGGCTCTCGCGCGACATCAACGACTTGACGAAGCGCCTGCGCGACAACGACGCCCAGCGCGGCGCGCAGCGCACCGAGCAGGCCCGCCAGAACAGCGAGGCCGCCACGCGGCAGATGCAGGAAGCGGCGCGTGATCCGCAGAACGCGCAACAGGCTGCGCAGAAGGCAGCGCAGCAGACGCAGCAGGCCGCCGAGCAGCTCGCGCAGGCGCGGCAGGAACAGGTCAACGACTGGAAGAAGGAGACGACGTCGGAACTCGATCAGTCGATTCAGGAGATGATGCAGCTCAGTCAGCAGGAGCGGCAGATGGCGCAGGCTGCACAGCAGCAGGCGCAGCAGCAGTCGTCGCAGCAACAGCCGTCGCAGCAACAGCCCGAACAGCAGCAGAAGCAGCCGGGTGAGTCGCCGGAGGGCGGGAAGCAGCCAGGCCAGCAGCAGCCCGGCGAAAAGGGACAACAAGGCGAAGGGCAGCAGGGGCAGCCGGGCCAGCGATCGTCGCCGAATGGTCAGCAGCAGATGGCCGCCGAGCAGGCCAGCGTGCAGAACGGCGTGCAGCAGGCCGCACAGCGGTTGCAGGAGGCGGCCAAGCGTTCGAAGCATGTGTCGCAGGGTTCGCAGCGCGCGATGCAGGAGGCGCTGCAGCGCGCGCAGGAAGCGACGCAGCAGTTGCAGAAGGGGCAGCAGCAGGGACAGCAGGGTGGTCAGCCGGGCGGCGAGCAGGCGGCTGCGGCGATGCGTGATGCCGCCGAGGCACTGGAGCGCGCGGCATCGAGCCTCGTGCGCGATCGTGAGCGAGCCAATCGCGCGCGCTCGGCGTCAGGGTTGCCCGAGATGATGGAGGAACTGCAGCAGCTGGCGCGTCAGCAGCAACAGGTGAACGGCCAGGCGCAGGGCATGTCGATGATGCCGGGCGGCGAGAGCGGTTCGCAGGCGCAGCAGATGGCGCAGCAGATTGCACGGCGTCAGCGACAGATCGCGCAGCGTCTCGATGATGTCGGTGGTGGTGATGCGAGCGGACGCGCCGATGCACTCGCGAAAGAGGCGAGGCGTCTGGCCGAGGCGATGGAGCGTGCCGCCAGCGATCCGGAGACCGCGGCACGACGCGAACAGTTCCTGCAGCGGTTGCTCGATGCCGGTCGCACCTTGCGGCGTGAGGACGAGGACAAGGAGGGCCCGCGCGAGTCGAAGCCGGGCATCGGGACGACGGCCTTCACCCCGCCGGCAGTACCGGCGGTAGGCGCACCGGCTTCACGGGTCGCGCCGCCGTCGTGGGAAGAGCTGCGTGGTCTGCGCGACGATGAACGTCGCGCCGTGCTGCAGTATTTCGAACGCCTCAACAAGTCCGGAGCCAAGCCGTGAGGGCTGTTCGCAGTGTGATGGTCGGCGCGAGCCTGCTGCTCGCGGCGATGCCGATGAGCGCGCAGGATGTGGGGTCGAGCATCACCGACTCTCTGGTGCTGCGTGCGCTCGATCTGGAGGACGGCAAGCCACGCGAGGCGGCAGTGCTCTACCGGCGTGCGTTCGCCGGCAATGCGATGGTGCCGGCATTGCTTGGACTCGAGCGTGTGTACACGTCGCTCGGCACGGTGGACTCACTGCTGCCGTTGGTGCGCGACGCAATTCGCACCGATCCGCGCAATGGCGTGGTGCGGTCGGTGCAGTTGCGCACCCTCACCGCGTTGCAGCGTGATGACGATCTCACGATGGCGTTCCGCGACTGGGTGCGCGCGGCCCCCGGCGAGGCGGCACCATTCAAGGAGTACGCGCGGCTGCTGCTGGAATCGGGACGTTCGGCGGCCGCCGACTCGGTGCTCACCATTGCCACGCGCATGGTGCGAGATCCGCGCGACTTCAGTGCCGAACTGGCGCAGGTGGCATCGGCGCAGAAGATGTGGAACGAGGCCGGCCGTCGCTGGCGCGAGACGCTCACGCAGACACCGCAGCTCGATCAGGCGGCAGTGTTCGCGCTCTCGCTCGCGAGCGAGGCAGGGCGTGACTCGGTCCGCACCAACCTGTTCGCGGAGCCGGTCTGGCTGCCGGCGCGCAGGGTGCTGGCATCGCTGGAACTGATCTGGGGTCAGCCGAGGCAGGCATGGCTCGCCTTCACTGGCGTGCGGGCGGACAACGAGACGGTGACTGCGTGGAAGGAATTCGCCGAGGAGGCTGATGCGCGCAACATGCCGGTAGCGTCGCGCGAGGCATGGGCAGCAATACATCGGCAGACGCGTGATCCGCAGAGCGCACTCCGCGCGGCCGATGCTGCACTGAGCAGTGGTGAGGCCGCGACGGCGCTGCAGCTCGCCTCGTCGGCGCAGCGATCGCTGTCGTCGGCACTGGGGCTGCGTGATGCGGTGCCGGTGCGATTGCGTGCGATGGCGGCGCTGGGCAAGGCGAGCGAAGCGCTGGCGCTGGTCGATTCGGTGCGCCCGAAGGTGGTACCGATCCAGCTGCAGATGCTGGAGCGCGAGTTGATGTGGGCCTGGCTGCGTGTGGGCGATGCGACGAGGGCGCGTCCGTTCGTGGCACGGCTCGACGAGGACGAGGCGACGGCGCTGCTGGCGATCTACGACGGCGATTTCGACCAGGCACGGACGGCGCTGCGGAACGCCGATGCGTCGAACACGCTGTTGCTGATGCCGCGTGCGCTGCTCGCTCGCACCACCATCGCAACCAGCACTGCGCTGGGCGATGCATTCACTGCGCTCGCGCGCCGCGATACGACGGCCGCGGTGACGCAGCTGCTTGGCACCGTGACGGAGGTGGGCGATGCGGCACCGCTGGTGCTGGCGATGTCGGCGCGGCTGCTGACGGCGCGCAACGATGACGCGCGGGCGCTGCCAATATGGACGCGTATCGTGACCGATTACAGCACCAGTCCGGAAGCACCGGAAGGTGATCTCGAGTGGGCGCGTGCCGCGCTCCGTGCACGCGATGGTGGCACGGCCATCGCCCGACTGGAACACCTGTTGCTGACTTACCCGACGAGCGCCCTGGCACCGCAGGCGCGTCGTGAGCTGGACACCGCGCGCCGCATGGCGGGGACGTCGTGATCGCACGCGGGATGCGCCTGGCCCTGCTTTTTCTGGTATGCACAGCGCCGCTGGCAGCGCAGCACCTGCTGGTGCCGATGGATGACGATCAGCGCAATCATCTCAAGGCGTATGGGCTGACGTACGCCGCGTTGCAGCGAACCGAAAAGGCGGAGTGGTTGCTGAACTATCGTGGCGGCGCCTTCCTGTTGCTCGACACGCCGGCCACGCGCCGTCGCGCGGGTCTGGACGGTATCTCGGTGACGCCGCTCGATGACGCGGCGCTGGCCGCGGTGCGCACGCAGATGGCCGGCGGCAACTTCGACGCCGTGCCGCTGGAGCGCGCTCCGAAGGTCGCGATCTATTCGCCGCCGGCGGCCAATCCGTGGGACGACGCGGTGACCATCGCGCTCGACTACGCCGGCATTCCCTACACGAAAATCTGGGACCCGGAAGTGATGGCCGGTGACCTGTCGAAGTATGAGTGGCTGCACCTGCACCACGAAGATTTCACGGGACAGTACAACAAGTTCTACATCTCGTATCGCGGCAGTCCGTGGTTCATCAATCAGGTGAATCGCACCGTCGCGCAATCGAAACAGCTCGGCTTCCAGAACGTGCCCGGGCTGAAGAAGGCCGTGGCCGAAAAGATGCGGCAGTACGTGGAGAACGGTGGCTTTCTGTTCGCGATGTGCGGCGCCACCGAGACACTCGAGCTGGCGATCGCCGGCGCGAACGTCGACATCGCCAGCAGTTTCGCCGACGGTACGCCGATGGACCCCGATGCCGACCAGAAGATGGACTGGTCGCGCGCGTTTGCGGTGCAGAATGCACATCTGGAACCGAGCCCGCTGATCAGCAGCATGAGTGACATCGACGGACATCAGGTGAACGTACCGGGCCGTCGTCGCGCGCTGGGCACCTTCAGCCTGTTCGCGTTCTCGGCCAAGCTCGACCCCGTGCCGACGATGCTCACGCAGAGCCACCGCTCGGTGCTGCAGGACTACTACGGCGTGACGACGAGCTTCACCAAGTCGACGCTCAAGCCGGGCACGCGGGTGCTGGCCTATTCCGACGGCATGCCGTTCGCGAAGTACATCCACGGCAGCTACGGCAAGGGCGCCTGGACCTTTCTCGGCGGGCACGACCCCGAGGACCCGCAGCACGAAGTGGGCGCTGCGCCGACCGACCTGTCGATGTTCCCATCGTCGCCCGGGTACCGACTGATTCTGAACAACGTGCTGTTCCCGGCGGCGCAGAAAAAGCCGCGGAAGACCTGAGCGGCGGCGGCGCCCCGGTTTCGGTAGATTATCGGGATGACGCGTCGCGCCAAGGCAGCCCGGGCTGACGATACCCCGCCCGATTTCCGGATCGCCACGGCCGCCGCCGCGGCGATCCGCGTCGCGATCAAGCTCGCCGGCGGCCGCGAAGTCTGCTTCGTGTGCGCGGTGGACGGCGATGGCAAACTGACCTCAGCCCGCGCCGTCGCGCGCGGCACCGCCGCACAGGTGCTCGCCCTGCCCGGTGTGGCGCAGCGCGGCGAGATGCTGGTGCACAACCACCCGTCGGGCTGGCTCGAACCGAGCGACGCCGATCTGAACATCGCGGCTCGTCTGCACGACGATGGCATCGGGTTCGGTATCACCGACAACGACGTCACCGACCTGTATGTCGTGACCGAGGTGCCGCGCGTGGCGCCGAAGGTGGTGGTGCCAACGTCGTCGATCGAGCGTGATTTCGGCCCCGAAGGGCCGCTGGCGCGCGGCTTCGGCGCCTACGAAACGCGCGACGGACAGCGAGACATGGCGACGACCATCGCGCGCACCTACGCCGATGGCGGCGTGGCGTTGCTGGAAGCGGGAACGGGCGTCGGCAAGTCGATGGCGTATCTCGTACCGGCACTGCGGTGGGCCGCGGCGAACAAGGAGCGCACGATCGTGAGCACCAACACGATCACGCTGCAGGAGCAGCTCGTGGGCAAGGACCTGCCGCTGCTGGCCGATCTGCTCAGCGACCAGCCCGTGCGCTTCGCGCTGCTGAAGGGGTGGCGCAACTATCTCTGCCTCGCGCGGCTCACGCAGGCACAGGCAGCGAGTGCATCGCTGTTCGAGGCGCCGCAGCGCGAGGAACTGGCGATGCTCGGCGAGTGGGCTGCGTCGACGAAGGATGGTTCACTGAGCGACCTGCCGACGCCGCCACGCCCCGACGTGTGGGACGAAGTCGCCGCCGAGGGTGATCTTTGCACGCGCCTCAAGTGCAGCCACTTCGACGCCTGCTTCGTGTTCAAGGCGCGCCGTCACGCCGCCACTGCGGATATCGTGGTGGTGAACCACTCGTTGTTGCTGGCCGACATCGCGGTGCGACGTGCATCGCAGAACTGGGCCGAGGCGGCGGTGCTGCCGGCGTACTCGCATCTGGTGGTCGATGAAGGTCATCATCTCGAAGACGCGGCCGCCAATCACCTCGGCAGCAGTGTGTCGAACCGTGCGGTGTCGAAACTGCTGAACCGGCTCGAACGGCGAGGCGGGCGCGAAGCGAAGGGTTTGCTGCCCACGCTCGAGACGCGTCTCATGTCGCGTGGCGATCTGCTCAGCGTGGCCAGCCTCGACCTGTTGCGCGCGCGTCTGCGTCCGTCGGTCGAGCATGCGCGCGGCGATGCGGCGCAGCTCTTCGATCGCATTGCCATGTGGCTGCAGGACGCCAACCTCGCGACGCTGCGCCTCACCCCCGACCTGCACAAGGAAGCGGTGTGGCGTGACGGACTGCAGGCCGCGCTGAAGAATCTGATGCAGGCGCTGGAGTCGATCGGCGAGAACCTGCGCCTGATTCGCGAGCGGCTCGAGACCGAGGACGAGCGCGACGAAGCGCTGCTGTCGCTGCTGATGGAACTGCGCGGCGTTGGCTCGCGCACATCGTCACAGCTCGATGCCTTGCGCGCCACGCTCGATCCACCGGATGATGCGCAGGGTTACGTACGCTGGGCCGAGTTGCGCGGGCGCGCCGATGGCGGACCGACGCGGGGCAACAGCACACCGACGGTGCTGCTGTACAGCGTTCCGCTGGATCTCGCGCCGATCCTGCGCGAGGATCTGTTCGGTCGGCTGAGCAGCACCGTCGTCACCAGTGCCACGCTCACCGCCGACGCAAACTTCAATTTCCTGCTCGGCCGTCTGGGTCTCGACGACGCCGAGGCGAACGTCGAGACGGCGCAATTTCCATCGCCATTCGACTACACCGGCAACGCGCTGCTCGTCGTGCCGAGCGACACACCGGCGCCAAATGTCGATCCGATGGGCCATCAGCGCGCGGTCGTCGGACATGTGCTGGACGTGGCGGCGGCGAGTGATGGCGGGCTGTTCGTGCTGGCGACGAGCCATCGTGATGTGCGCGCTCTGGCTGCAGCGCTGCGCCCCGCCGCGATCGCGAGCGGATGGCCGTTGCTGGTGCATGGCGAAGACGGACGCGACATGCTGCTGCGACGGTTTCGTGAATCGGGTCGCGCGATTCTGGTCGGCACGGCGACGTTCTGGGAAGGTGTCGACGTGCCGGGCCACGCGCTGCGCGGACTGGTGATCACCAAGCTGCCGTTTCGCGTGCCGAGCGAGCCGATGGTCGCCGCGCAGTGCGATGCGATCGAGGCGCGTGGTGGCGATCCGTTCATGGAATACATGCTGCCACATGCGACGCTGCGCCTGAAGCAGGGCGTGGGTCGTCTGATCCGCACGGCGACGGATCGCGGCGTGATCGTGCTGGACGATGTGCGCGTGGTCACGAAACGATATGGCCGCGACCTGTTGAACGCGCTGCCGCCGGCGCAGCGGGTGCTCACACCATGGGCTACCGCCGAGCGCCGGATCGCCGAGTTCTATGCCGCCCGACCGGCGGAGCCTTTCTCGACCATTTCCTGAGCTGATCACCATGACCGACCGTCCCGGCAAGATCGTGTGCGTGGGCCGCAACTACCGTGAGCATGCCAGGGAACTCGGGAACGCCGTGCCCACCGAGCCGCTGCTGTTCCTGAAGCCACCCTCGTCGATCATCCGTTCCGGCGAGGCGATCGTCTCCCCGGCGTTGACGTCGAGGCTGGAACACGAGGGCGAGATCGGGGTCGTGATTGGGACGTCGATCCGTCGCGCTACCGAGGCGCAGGCACTGGCGGCGGTTCGCGGGATCGTGGCCCTGAACGACGTCACGGCTCGTGACCTTCAGAAGTCGGATCCGCAGTGGACCCGAGGGAAGGGGTTCGACACGTTCTGCCCGATCGGACCGGAATGGGTTGGTGTACCCGATTTCGAGCGGCTCGAGGTCGTATGCAGGGTCAATGGTGTGATACGGCAGCAGGGAACTGGCGGAGAGATGGTGTTCTCCGTACCGGTGCTGCTGGCGTACATTTCTCGCGTCATGACGCTCGAGCCGGGGGACATCGTGGCGACGGGAACCCCGGCTGGGGTCGGGCCGCTGATTCCGGGAGACGTGGTCGAGGTCGAAGTGGTCGGGTGCAGCATCGTTTCCAATCCTGTCGTCGCCGAATCCTGATGCCTCCCCGTTCCCATCGCTTCGACTCGCTGCCGGAGTATCCGCTGGCGCTGATCCCGATCAGGAAGCGCGCGCTGATTGCTCGCGGTGTGGACGTCATCGACCTTGGCGCCGGCGACGCGGATCTGGCACCGCCTGCAGCGGCTGTTCAGGCACTGGCCGACGCCTCGCGTATTCCGGCGATGAATCGCTACGGATTCGGGCTTGGTAATCCGGCGTACCGCGAGGCAGTGAGCGGCTGGATGAACCGGCGTTTCGGCGTGCACTTCGATCCCGTCACCGAGATCGTGCCGCTGCTCGGCAGCAAGGAAGGCTTGTCGCACCTTGCACTCGGCTACGTGAACCAAGGTGACGTGACCATCGTGCCGGAGCCTGGCTACAACGCATACAAGGGTGGCACTCTGCTCAGCAGCGGGACGCCATACTACTACGCGCTCCGTCCGGAGAACGACTTCCTCGTCGACGTCGATGCCGTGCCGGATGACGTGCTGCACCGCGCGCGCATCCTGTACCTGAACTATCCGAACAATCCGACGGCTGCGATCGCCCCGCGAGACTACCTCGCGCAGGTGGTGCGCCGCTGCCGCGAACTCGACATCCTGCTGGTCTACGACAACGCCTACTCCGAGATGGGCTTCGACGGGTATGTGCCGCCGAGCATCTTCGAGATCGATGGCGCGCGCGACGTGGCGATCGAATTCCACTCGCTGTCGAAGACCTACAACATGACGGGCTGGCGCTGCGCCTGGGCCTGTGGTGCGCCTGAAGTCATCGCGACACTCTCGAAAGTGAAGAGCTACGTGGACACCGGTGCGTTCATGGCGGTGCAGCAGGCCGGTGTGGCAGCGATCGAGAGTTGGGCGGAGTTCGTGCCGCGCAACGTCGCGGTATTCCAGTCGCGGCGCGATGCGGCGGTGGAGGCATTCACCGAGGCGGGCTTCAGTTGTGATGTGCCGAAGGCGGCGATGTATCTGTGGATCCCGTTGCCGGATGGAATCTCGTGCGACGTGTTCTGTGATCGTCTGCTCGAGGACGAGGGAGTGATCGTGATGCCCGGCACGGGCTTCGGCAAAAGCGGCGAGGGATTCTTCCGGATCAGTTTCATCGCGTCGCCGGAGCGGCTGCGCGAGGCGGCGGTGCGCGCAGGACGGGTGCTTGCATCGTTCGGAGCCGCAGTCTGATGCGCTTTTCGCCACGCTCGTCAGAGCCGCGCTCGCGTGGCGCGATCATCGTCTCGGTCGTGCTGCACGTGGTGGTGGCATCGGCGGTGCTGCGCGTGGTGGTCGGCTCGTCCGGGATCGCCGAATGGCTGATCGGACCGGACGGCTCGCAACCGCTGGAGAAGATCCAGATGGTGGCGGTCGCGCCACCGCGCGGCGCGAACGGCGGCGGTGCGCCGGTGAATGCGAAGGTGAAGCCATCGGCGCCGATCAGCCGCGGCGTGCTCGTGGCCCCGACGTCGGTGCCGACGTCCATTCCTGATGCCGGCGGTCGCGGCGGCAGCGGCGGTGGCACTGGCACGGGATTCGGGACCGGCAGCGGTGCAGGGGCCGCCCGCGGGCTGGTGCCCGGCTACGATCCGCGTCTCTACCCTGGCGCACCCGCTGAGCCGTTTGTCGCGCGCACACCAAAGGAGCGCCTCGACAGCGTGATCGCCGAGCGCTTCGCGGAGTACGCCGACAGTGTCGCGAGTGCGCCGCGCAACGCGAACGGTGTCACGGAGGATGGTCGCGGCGACCTGACCTTCACGCGTGGCGGCAAGAAGTATGGCTGGTCACAACGTGGCATCGTGCTGGGCAACATCACGCTGCCCGCACCGCTGCTGGCGCTGTTGCCACTGAACCGTCTGGGCAACAATCCGTCGTCGTTGCTGCGTCAGGAAAACCCATGGGCGATGCGCGCCGCGATCCAGGACGGAGCACAGGTCACGCTCAACGCGGAAACGTTCAACGAGCGCGTGAAGCGCATTCGCGAACGCCGCGATCGCGAACGCAAGGAAGCACGCGAGGGGCTGCTGCCTGCTCCCGTCGCCCCCGTTCCGATTCAGCAGCAGGATCGCGACTGACGCGAGCGGCAGCGTGACATCGTGACATCGAGCCGCTCGCAGCACGACGCCGGGTGAGTGTGTCCCACCCGACGATCACACGATGCGTGTGGCTCGCAGGTCACGCGCTACTCAGGCGGCGGCTTCGGCCGTGCCCGGAGCGACAGTGCTGAATTGCAGGGCATTGCGAAAGACGGCGTGCACCACCCCGAGCACCACCTCCTCATCGCCTGCGCGCAGTTCGATCTCGGCAAATTCAGGTGCCGTCGCCACGAGCTGAATCGCGCCGTTGCGCAGCGCGAACGTCCGGATGACCGCATCGTTGCCGACGCGCACGGCCACCAGGTCGCCGTCGATCGCCGCGAAGTCGGGATTCACCAGCACGGTGCAATCGCGCGCGATGCCGTGGGCCGCCATGGCGTCATCGCCGACCCGAACGAAGAACGCATCGTCGCTGGGGGCGAGCCGGCGATCGAGTACGATCGTGTCGGACCGCATCTCGGGTGTCACGGCAGGACCGAGCACGGCGAGGTGCCCGTAGTACGGCACCGATCGCGTGCCGCCGGCCTGCGCACCGAGAATGCGAAGGCCGCGCGAGCGTGCCTGATTGCGCTGGATGTAGCCTTTGCGAGCCAGGCTCCCCAGTACGTCGGAGACGGTCTTCGTCGACTTGATGTCGAACTGCCGTCCGATCTCGCGGATGCTCGGCTGGTAGCTGTTCGCCGCCAGGAACTCGATCAGGTACTGGTAGACCTTCTCTTCCGTCGGCGTCAAGACTCCACTCATAAGGCTCCCTGCGACCGTGCGCGGGAAGCCCGGCATCGGGCTTACGCGGTGGTCGCCAGCATGTCCAGCGTCTGGGCGAGACGTTCGAGGCATCGGTCCCTGCCGATCAGCGTCAGGACATCGAAGATGCCGGGGCTGACCGAAAGTCCGGTGACCGCGACCCGGAGCGGGGTGAAGATCTTCCCCGCTGCGAGACCGCGGGACTCCGCGAGCGTTCGCAGGGCTGGCTCGAGTGCCTCGGCCGTCCAGGCCGGGGCACCGGTGAGCGCATCCCGTGTCGCAGTCAGAATGTCGGCACTCGCGGCCCGATCCTTCAGCAGCGCCTTGGCCACGGCATCCTGGTCGTACTCGATCGTGTCGAGCAGGTACGGGCGCGCCTGCTTCACGATCTCCTCCACCGTGCGCGCGCGGACGCGGAGCTGATCGACCAGGTGCGCGGTCCAGGCAGGATCGGAGGCGAGGCGCTCGGCGGTCGCCACGTCATGCCGGATGAGCGCGTCGACGACACGGGGAAGCACTTCGTCGAGTGGGCGACGCGA
>JBBSCZ010000051.1:0-15230 GCA_038249795.1 Gemmatimonadales bacterium
ATGCTGGATGGTGCGCTGGCGCAGGTGCACAACCACGCGCTGATCTTCGGTCGCTGGGGTCTGGGCGAGCGTCACTCCACCGGACTCGGCCTGGCGTTCAACTTCGCGGGACCGCCGGGCACGGGGAAGACGATCTGTGCCGAGGCGATCGCCGGGGCATTGGGCAAGAAGCTGCTGTCAGTGGTGTACGCCGAAGTCGAGTCGATGTGGGCGGGCGAGACGCCGAAGAATGTGGCGGCGCTGTTCCGGCGCGCGGCCGAGGAAGATGCGGTCCTCTTTTTCGACGAGGCGGATGCGATCGCCGCGCGGCGCAGCGTGGCGGCGGGGGGTGCATCCCAGCGCGAGTCGAACACGACGGTGAATGTGTTGCTGCGCGAGCTGGAGGGCTTCAATGGCGTCGTGATCTTCGCGACGAATCTGGCGGTCAACTTCGATCCCGCCTTCGAGCGGCGCATCCGTACACACGTGAAGTTCGAGATGCCCGGCGTCGAGGAGCGTGTACGCATCTGGCAGGTGCAGATCCATCCCGCTTACACGCCGCTGGCGGACGACGTGGACTTCAGCGAACTCGCGCAACAGTTTTCCGCGGCTGGCGGCGATATCAAGAATGCCGTGCTGAAGGCTGCCGCTGCGGCGGCAAACGAGCCGGGCCCCGACTCGGCAAAGCGTATCCATCAGCGTCACTTCGTTGCAGCGATGGAGGAGGTCGTGGCGGCGAAGTCGGTGATGCAACAGTCGCTGTTCAGCGGTGAGGATGCCGTCACGCAGCCGGAGCCGCTGGTGCAGGCGCTGCAAGCCTCGGAGGAACGCTGGCAGAAAAGCGCGACCCTGGTGTCTGCTCTCGCCGGCATGGCGCTCGTCGCGTCGCTCGTGGCACTTGGTATCGCGGTTCTGCGGTAGTGAGTTCGATGCGACAGAAACAGCAACACCCATCACACGGAGGCGCGGAACCACGGAGGATTCCGCGCGTCGGCCAGCCTCCACGCGTGGAGAGGCTCTGGATGAGTTGGGGAACGGCCTCGCGGCATCCAGTCCCCCCTGAATCAGGTGTCGTTCACGGCATGAAAGTCTGTCGGGCAGCCGGACAATGGCCTTCTCCGTGCTTCCGCGTCTCCGTGTGATGGGTTTTGCCGTTGCCGTTGATGTTGCCGTTGAGGTTGTGTCGCAGTTCATTTTCGCGGGAACTACCGCGTCGCGATGCGAACGGTGACGAAGAGGGATCGCGGGGTGAGGATGAAGAAGTTGGGAACGCCGTTTACCGCATAGCCGCTGCCGAATTGCTGGGAGTTGCCGAGATTCGTGCCGCGTAAAGTGACGTCATTGCCGCCGAGTGGAATTCGCACCATCGCGTCGAGAATCCAGTAGGCGGGGAGCATCAGATCGCGATTACCGTCGTTGCGAAGGTGGCTTTCGCCCTGGTAGCGAGCCTCTCCACCAACGTCGAGCCAGCGTGCCACGCGCCAGTCGATGCGTTGCGTGCCCGTCACGGCAGGCGCGAGCAGCGGTGGCACGTTCCGACGCAGCACGGCGGAGGCGCCGTCGGTGTTGTCGATGAACTCACGAATCCGATTCCGGCTCACGGAGCCGATCGTCGTCAGCGTGAGACGGTCGCTCGCCTTGGCACGGATGTCGAATTCCACGCCCTGTCGCAGACTCGCAGCGACGTTGCTGCGCAGCTCGGCGCCGAGCGGTGAGAGTGCACCGATTCGCGCGATCTCGTTGCGAAAATCCATGTTGAAGAGATTCACCTCGAGCTGCACGCCATTCTGGCGAAAACGAAGGCCAAGTTCCGAGCCGATGACACGCTCCGGATTCACGTTGCGCAGTCCGCCGAGGTCCTGTAGTCCGCTGGCGGTGATGTCATCGTTGCCGGCGAGCATGTCGTTGCGCGTGGGCTCGCGCGTCGTGCGACCCACCGATGCGAACAGCGACGCGTTGGAGGTCGCTGCCCACGTCACGCCGACCTTCGGATTGAAAAAGGTCCAGGCGACCGACGGTTCCGTTCCGGCAAAACCTCCGGCAGCGTCAGGCTGGTAGCGGAACAGCGCACGTCGAACCTGCAGATCGCTGAACAGCGTCACCGGCCCGCTCACCAGCGCAGCCTTGGTGAACAGGCTTGCGTCGCGCTTGCGGCCGGTGTTGAAGTAGTCGGGCGCACCGCGTGCGTTGCTCAGATTGGCGTGGTGATCGCGGCCGTAGGTGTTGGCATTGAGGCCGGAGCTGACGCGCAGATTGCCACGCTCCATGTTGACGGCGCTGGTGAGCCCGTACCAGGCGAAGTCGAGCGAGAAGTTCGCGAGCGTGGCGGGGTCGAAACGCACATCGTAGCTGCCTTCCGCGCTGATGCGGTAGAGCGTCGAGGCGTATTGCACGCCCGGCGAGAATTGCCGCGTGTGCGACAGCGCCACCAACGCCTGACTGAACCGATCCTGCTCTTCTGGGGTCAGCGGGTTGATGCGCCGATCGCGCTGAAGATCGGGGAGCGGGACGGCGAGGTACGACAGCGTGTCGCGCAGCCGTCCGCCAAGCACCATCAGCTTGACGATGTCACGCCGGCCGAGCCATGCCACCTGGGCAAGGCCGCTCAGTCCCTCGACGCCGGCGTTGCGACGAAAGCTGTTGGTGCGCAGTGCCGAGAGTCGGATGGAGGATGCGAATCCTCCTTGCATCGGGCCCGTGTTGGCCTCGACCATCAGCCGCTGGGCACCGAATGATCCGGCCTGGATCTCGGCCGCCGTCATCGGCTTCACACCGAGTACCGGCTTCGTCTCGAAATTGATGGAGCCGGCGAACGCTGCACTGCCGGTACCGCTGGTGCCCACGCCGCGCTGCACCTGCACTGACTGTATGCTGGAGGTGAGGTCGGCGAAGTTGGCGAAGTAGAAGACCTGATCTTCCGGGTCGTTCAGCGGGATGCCGTCGATGGAGAGGTTGATGCGAGACTGGTCCATGCCGCGCAGCCGGAGATAGCTGTAGCCCCAGTTGGTGCCCGATTCGCTGTGTGCCGTGAGCGACGGTGTGGTGCCGAGCAGCATCATCGGCACGTCCTGGGCGAAGCTGCGGCGTTCGATCGTGCGCGAGTCGATCATCGTTTGCGCGATCGGTGCCGTGCCGTTGGCGCGAACCGCGCGGACGATCACGCCCTCGAGTGAACGGGCGCGACTGGCGCTGTCGCTGCGCGCCGAGTCGGGCCGGGTGGTGGTGGTGGTGGATTGCTGGGCGTCGGCGGTGCCGACGGCGAGCGCGAGCGCGACAAAAGCCGCAGCGGCGTGCTGGTTCATGCGTGACTCCCTACGCCGGTATGATCCGGATCAGGTTCTGCGGGTTTCTCTCAGCCGTCGCGCCAGAAGCGGCGCGGGGCACCCCGGTCTATGTGGACTGCAAGCTATTATGACATTGCGCCAATGACCAGAGAAACAGCGGAGTCCCATCGGACGCCCCGATGGGACTCCGTGCGCCGCCGTGGGCGGCGGTGGTCGCCCGCGTACGGAGATGCGTATGGATCTGGTCGATCACCGACGGCTGGGTGATGAACGCCACGATTCGCATGGCGCCGTGGCAGGCCGGGCACGCGAGGGGATCGACTTCGAGATCTGCTGGAGCAGGGTCACTCAGCTGCGGGTGGCCTCGGTCGGCGCCAGCCGTGGCGCGGGGACGATTGCATTCGGTGTACGATTCCGCTGACCGTCGTGTTCACCGATCGGATCGCGTCGGGTGGTGCCATCATGCGCCGCATTATCAGTACTCGCCTCAGTCATCGTGAGGAGCGCCGTCGATATGCCGAAGCCATCACCTACGCCAGCCCGTCGCGTGCCGACGAAGGTCCGTTGCGCTGCGTGATCCATCGGCTCCACTCCAACGACGAGTGCGCGCGTGGCGGAGGAGTGAGCAGTACGAAACTGCAGCGTCCGCTTCGCTGCACATGCCAGATGGATCGGTCGAAGTCGAGGCGTGGCACGCATGCGCCAAAGTTGCCTCACGGGTGCAACAGATTCATCGTTCTCTTTTCGCGTTCCCATTCGGAACCAACGTGGAATTAAACTTGCTATCAGTAATGTGAGTTTCGGAAACTTCGGTGTCGCCCCCCCTCATCACGGTGAGATTCACATGCGACTCGCTCACGTTCTTCGCGGCTCTGCCGCCGTTTTTGGTCTGTCCTTGTCCGCAGCCGCGACAGCTTCCGGCCAGATCCTCTGGAACAATGGTCCTGCGGTCACTGGCGGCGTGTCCGTAGTGCGTCCGGGCGGCAATACTTTTGGCTTCGGCGCACAGAGTGCCTTGAACAGGGTCGTCGCCGACAACTTCTCCGTCACCGGATCCGGGTGGAGCGTCACGAGTTTCAGCGTCTTCTCGTACCAGAGTTTCGCCAACAGCATTTTCACCTTCACCGGTGTGAACTGGAGCATCGTCGCCGGTGACGTGAACGCCGGATCCGTCGTTGCCTCCGGCTCGGCGGTGCCGGCCAACGGCGGCTTGGTGGGCTATCGTGTCTTCTCCGTGAACAGCACCAACACGGACCGCGCGATTTTTCGACTCGACGCCGATGTCACCGATTTTTCGCTGAACGCCGGCAGCTACTGGTTGCGTTGGACGCTGACTGGCTCTGGCTCGGAGGGCCCGTGGGCGCCGCCAACTTCGGACGGCGTGACCGGCAACGCGGCGCAGAGCATCGAGAACGGCGCGTTTAACCCGCTCGTTGATTCCGGCGATGGATTGGGTGTCGAACTGCCCTTCATCATCCGGGGCACGGCGAACACTGTGGTCCCAGAACCAGCCACGTGGTCTTTGATGCTCGTCGGTGCTATGGGCTTGGTCTGGATCGCTCGTCGTCGCCGTATCAGTTGAGGGCTACGACAGCCGAATGATGTTCGCGGCTCGCAGACCGATTGCTCGGACCATTATTTAGCTGACATCAGGCGACGTATTGGACGTGGGGATGTCGAAAGAACTTCTTGACTCGCTCGGGCTGTTCGTCGCGGTGCGCAGGAGCGCGCCGCGATTTTGGGAGGGCGCCCGTTTGGCGACAGTGAGTTTCAGGTCGCCATTCAAGTATTCGTCGGGATTCAGCTCCAGGGCGTACGAGGGTTTGTAGCTCAGCACGATCTCGTCGGCGTGGTCGGCGACCCACGCCCGCACATCGCGCGCTGCATGCTCGCTCAGGATGTCCAGAATGACGATGGCCTTCCGCCCCGCATCGCGACAGAGTCGCCGAAGGACCCGGATCAGCGTCGGCGCATCAATGGATTTCTCGAGCATCATGAAGCGCAAGGTGCCAGCGTAGGTGATGGTGGACTGGAAGCTGCCGGACTTGCGTTTCGAGAGGAAAGTGCGCACCGGCGTCTTTCCGTTCGGTGCGCACGGGCATCGCTCGTGCTTAGACTCGTCTCATCTCCCCATGCATCTCCGCGCCTTGCGCCACCGGCCGCTTCTTGATCTTGGGATATTCGTACTTGAGCCATGCCGAAATCGCCTCGGGCCGTTGTTCGTAGGCCCGCTTGAGCGGCTTCTGCACGGTGAATCCCCACCGCTGGAGACAATGGCCCATGTCTGCACGGGCATGGTGATGCCGAACCGGCGCTGGATCAACTGCGCCGCGGCTGTGCGCGTCCAGAGCGCAAACGGCAACTTCAGCTGATCGGGGGTGGTGTCGGTGATGGCACCCTGCATCGCCTGCTCCTGGCGTGCGGTGAGCCACCGATCGACGCGAGCTTTCGGGCCGCGTGACCGCGATGCAATGCTGCGGAGCCGTCATCGGTAGATTCGTGGGTATCAGGCGCGCCCTTTGCATACGCTCACCTGACGCGCCCGCGGATTGTCACGCAGCGTCAGTCCACTCAATGCCTTTCATCATCCGTCATGCTCCTGCCGCCCGGTACTGCTGTTCGCAAGCTTCGCTCGCAAATTCTAGGCGCCGCTGTCGGTGCATTCTTCCTTGTCGCCTGCGGAAAGGAGGAAGAGGGGTCGGTGGCAGACGCTGCCACGTCAACTCGCGCTGTAACGGCGGCCCCCGCCTCACCCGCTGCCGCACCGCCATCATCACCAGAAGCGACAGCACCGACAGCATCAATCACAGCACCAATCACAGCACCAAGCACAGCACCGACGGCACCCGGCGACACGATGCTGCTCGCGGGCCGGAGTGCGATGGATCAGCGCTCGTTCAACGCCGCCATTCGCGCCGGCAACACGGCGCTGGCGACATGGCCGACGCGCAACGCGGCCCCGGGGGCGTTGCTCCCAGCCAACCGCATCATCGCGTACTACGGCAATCCGCACTCCAGGAAGATGGGCGTGATCGGCGAGTATCCCGAGGACGTGATGCTCGGCATGCTCGACAAGACCGTGGCGGCGTGGAATGCTGCCGACCCGGCAACGCCAGTCGTGCCGGCGATCCATCTCGTCGCCGTGGTGGCGCAGGGCGCACCCGGCACCGATGGCATGTGGCGCCGCCGCGAGGACTCGTCGATGATCGAGCGCACCTACCGCTGGGCACAGAGCCGCAAGGGCGTGCTGTTTCTCGACATACAGGCGTCACACAGCACGCTGCAGCAGGAACTGCCACCATTGCTGCCGTATCTCTCTCGCCCCGACGTGCACCTCGGCATCGATCCCGAGTTCTACATGCACCACGACAAGGAAGGGGTGCGGCCCAGCGCGAAGATCGGCCAGATGCTGGCATCCGACGTGAACTACGTGATCCGGACGCTGGACCGCCTCGTCACCGAAAAGAAACTGCCGCCGAAAGTGCTGGTGGTGCATCGATTCACGAGGCTGATGGTGCCCGATTCCGACGAGATCTGCCCGACGCCGAACGTGCAGGTGGTGATGCACATGGACGGCTGGGGTCCACCGTGGCTCAAGTTCGATTCATACAATCACTACGTGGTGCGGCACCCGGTCGATTTCACGGGCTTCAAGCTTTTCTATCATAACGACACGAAAAAGGGCGACCTGCTGCTCACCCCGCGCGAATTGCTGCGCCTCCGACCCTCGCTGGCGTATATCCAGTATCAGTGAACTGATCTGCGCCACCGTCCCCCGCATCGTCCTCCATGACCGTCCGCCTCGCGCACTCCGTCACCCGTTCCATCACGACCGCACAGGGCACGCGCATCGAGCTCGGGTTCGGCCGTGCCGATGACACGGTGCGCGTGCCGGGCCTGTTGCTGCTTCCGGCACAGACTGCGCGGCCGTCAGCAGGAGCGCTGCTCCTGCACGGCTTCAGTTCACGGAAGGAGCAGATGGCCGACACCGTTGGCGCCGCGCTGCTGAGTCAGGGCATCGCATCGCTCTCGATCGACCTGCCGCTGCATGGCGCTCGGATAGATGAAGGCAACGAAACGTCGTGGGGTCTCGTGGGCGGATACGAGCGTGCGTTCGATGCGCGCGCCATGCAGAATCCCCTCGCGCTGGCCGGGGCGTGGCGCACTGCACAACGGGACGCGCGGCTCGCTCTGGCATATTTCGGGGCACGCGGCGAAGTGGATCGCGACCGGCTGGCGATCGTCGGCTACTCGATGGGGAGCTTTCTTGGTGTGCACGTCGCAGCGGAGGATCGTGCAGTGCGTGCGCTGGTGCTGGCGGCCGGTGGTGATCTGCCGGAGCGGCTGCCGTACGCACGTGCCTTGCGACTGATGTCGGATCCGTTGCGGGCGGTGGGCAAGCTGAACGGTCGCCCGTTGCTGATGCTGCATGGCCGTCAGGACAGCACCGTGCGTCCCGATCAGGCGCAGCGGCTCTTCGATGCAGCGCAGGAGCCGAAGGAGCTGCGTTGGTACGAAGCAGGTCACCAGCTCCCGGCTCACGCGCTGGACGACGCGGCAACCTGGCTGTCGAACCGACTATCCCCCGCGCTTGCATCGGAGCTTCACCAATGACCGCCGTAGCCGTGGCACGCCGTGCACACGTAACGCCAACCGCATTCTCCTGCGACAGGATCGCATGACCACACGCTCACTGAGCTCGCAGGGACTCGGCTTCCTCGGCTGGTTCGTCGTCACCTCGATTGCCGGCGCCGTCGGCGCATTGGCGTCGGTGCGGGCTTCGAGCTTCTACTCGGCGCTCACGCAGCCAGTCTGGGCACCGCCAGCGTGGCTCTTCGGGCCAGTCTGGTCGGCGTTATACCTGCTGATGGCCATCGCGGCGTGGATGATCTGGCGCACGCATGGCTTCGGCGGTGCGCGGCGCGGGTTGACGCTGTTCGTCGCGCAGCTGGCCGCCAACGCGCTCTGGACCTGGCTGTTCTTCGCGTGGCGACAGGGTGGACTTGCACTCGCCGAACTGGTGGTGTTGTGGGTGTTGATCGTGATGACGATCATCGCGTTCGCGCGCCTGAACCGTCTGGCTGGTGCGTTGCTGCTGCCGTACCTCGCCTGGGTCACTTTTGCAGGCGCACTGAATTTTTCGCTGTGGCGCATGAATCCCACGATTCTCTGATCCACCGTGCGTGAGGTGTGATTGCAAAGCCGGCGTGCCTCTGCGCTCCGGCAATTTGCGTGACCGTGCTCACGCTGACCGATTTCGCGACATTCCTGTACTGCCTCACTGCCTTACTGCCCCTTCACGTTTTCACCGATCATGCGCTTTCTGCTTTGCACCGTCAGCATCGCCATCATCCTGCCGCTCGCCACGATCGGCGCTCAGGTGCGCCCCGACGCACCAACGGCGTTTCACGCACAGCGACTCGCGCGCGTCGACTCGATGCTCATCCGGCTGGTGACGCAACAGAAGCTGCCCGGTGCGGTGGTGCTGCTGGTAAAGGACGGTACGGTCGCATATCACAAGGCGTTCGGCTATCGCGACCTTGTCAGCAAGGCGCCGCTCCGACGCGATGACATCTTCCGCATTGCGTCGCAGACGAAGGCGATCACCTCGCTGGCGGCGATGATGCTCTGGGAGGAGGGGAAGTTCAGCCTCGATGATCCGATCGCGAAGTACCTGCCGGAGTTCGAGAAGCAGCGGGTGCTGACGACGTTCACTGCCGCTGATTCCAGCTACGCCACGAAGCCCGCGCAGCGCCGCACCACCGTGCGTCAGCTCTTCACGCACAGCTCTGGCCTCGACTACGCCGACATCGGCAGCGACGAGATGAAGGCCATCTACGCCAAGGCCGGGATCACGGCGATCGGGCGTGAGGGTGATGTGCTGGCCGAGCGTGTGAAGGTGCTGGCCGGGTTGCCGTTGAAGGCCGAACCCGGCGAGCGGTTCATCTATGGACTGAGCGTGGATGTCCTTGGCCGACTCGTCGAAGTCTGGTCCGGGATGCCGCTGGATTCGTTCGTGCGCACACGCATTCTGACGCCGCTCGGCATGCGTGACTCCGGTTTCGAGCTTCCCGCGGAGCAGCGTGGACGGCTCGTGACACTGCACCGGGAGCAGGACGGCGTGTTGTCGCCGATGCAGGCGAGCGAGGGTGGCATGCACCCCGACTTTTCGGCGCGTCGGATGTCGTACTTCGCCGGTGGCGCCGGCATGGCGGGCACCACTTCGGATTACGCCCGTTTTCTGCAGCTGTTCATGAACGGCGGGGAGCTGGATGGCGTCCGGCTGCTGAGCCGCAAGACGGTCGAACTGATACTCACCAATCAGATACCGCGTCTGTCACCGGCGTTTGGACTCGGTTTCGCGCTCGAGACGCCCGAAAACGACTCTCGCAATGTGCTCAGCGACGGGTCGTTCCACTGGTCGGGCGCGTTCGGTACCTACTACTGGGCCGATCCGAAGGAGAAACTGGTGGCGCTGATCTACACCAACGTGCTGGGCTCGACCATCAACCTCGGCGAGCAATTCCGCGTGCTCGTCTACTCCGCGATGCGCTGAGCGTGCGGTGTGCCGTGACGACTCGCCAAGGAACTCCGGTCCCGTGCATGTGTCTGACAGCAAGGCACCGCGACGGCGTGAGCTGCAGTCAGGCGTTTACGTGGTGTTCGCGGTCGTGAAACAACAGTTCAGTGTATGTACCTGCAGGACAGTCAGGCTACGTTTGTGCAGTACAGTTTGAGTGCAGCATTCGATTTGTCAGACAGATCGTAGACGCCGCGCGCACCCGATGACGGGTGACCGGGCGAGCACGACGCTGGTGCGGATGAGTTGTGAACGCGACCGGAGCGGGTAGTCATGCGCTCGCGTGTCGAATGCGCCGAGCATGTTGGCGCTCCCGGTCACCGCATCACGCGGACGCTTGAGCGTCGCCCAGCTGCATCTCAGGTTTTAGACAATGCGACACATACATCCGTTCCGCCGGTTTTCGTTTCTTCGTTCGCTGGTGCCGTTGCTCGTCATCACCACGACGCTCCGCGCGCAGGAAACCACGCTCGCTTCGGTCGATTCGCTGTCGGCAATGTCTCGCTCGTCGCTCGGCGCGTCCCGTGACGCTGTCGCGACCGCAGCGCGACGGTTCGCTGTGTTCGGCGCTGCTGCATCCGATTTGCGCCGCCTGTATGGCGACGGTGAGCCCGTGCTGCTCTGGACTCGCGATGGCACTCTGACCGCTCCCGCCC
Organism: Gemmatimonadales bacterium; assembly: GCA_038249795.1. Taxonomy (GTDB): domain Bacteria; phylum Gemmatimonadota; class Gemmatimonadetes; order Gemmatimonadales; family Gemmatimonadaceae; genus JACMLX01. The sequence goes on from JBBSCZ010000051.1 coordinate 10,500, forward strand.
GCGCCGCATTGGATGCGTTGGAGCGGGTGGGCGACCGTGGCCTCGATCCAGCCACGTTCGAAGTCACGAAGCTTCGTGAACTGGCGGTTGGTCAGCTGTCCACGACCGATGAACAGTTTCAGTTCGACGCCATGCTGAGCGCGGCGTCGATCAAGGCGTTGCGTGTGCTGCGCGGTGTCCGTGCCAGCGATGCCGATACGACGGTGCGCAGCGCAGACATTTCTACGGACGACTATACGCCGGCCGTGCGCGCGTTGGCGGAATCGACGTCGCCAGACGAACTGTTCGACGCGGCCGAGCCAGCGGCAGCGCAGTATCAGTTGTTGAAGGGCGCGCTGGGCACGTATCGGACCCTCGCAGAACGGAGTCCGGTCGCGCTCGCGGAGCTCGAAAGGATCGTGTCCACGCTGGATCGTGCGCGGGTGCAGCGCGTGACGGATTCCGCGACAGGTGTCGTGGTCAACATTCCTGCCTTCCGGTTGCAGGCCAGCGACGCCAGCGCGGTTGACTCCCTGGCAATGGACGTGGTCGTGGGTGTCGCGAGCAAGTACCGCACACCGGAAATGAGTGACAGCATCCAATATCTCGTGTTCGCACCGTACTGGGAGGTGCCGGCGAGCATCACGCGCGCTGAGCTGCTCCCGATCGCGCGACGCGACCCGTATCTGCTGACGACGAACAACTATCAGATCGTGGACCGGCGCGGACGTGTACTTCCGGCAACCGCGCTGTCCGTGAAGGCGGTCGCGGCGGGGCGTGCGCGTATCCGGCAGTTGCCGGGGGGCACGAACTCACTCGGTAAAGTGAAGTTCATTTTTCCGAACCGCGACGACATCTACCTGCACGATACGCCGCTCCGGAATGATTTTGCGCGTTCCCGCCGGGATCAGAGCCATGGCTGCGTGCGTGTCGCCGACCCGACCGCGCTGGCAAAGTTTCTCCTGCGCGACCAGCCCGAGTGGACGGCGGAGCGCATCGAGCTGGCGATGAATGGCCGGGTGCCGGTGACGGTGAAGCTCACGCGACCCGTGCCCATCCACCTCACCTATGCCACGGCAGTTGCACGGGTTGACGGCAGCGTGGACTTCTTCGACGACATCTACAATCTCGACGCGCCGCTACGGACTGGACGCCAGTGAGATCCGCGTTTCACCGGTGGTCGGATAGCGAATGCCCATGAACTCACCCATGCGCACCTTCAGTTCGGCTTTCCACTTCCGGTCGAACATGATGTAGTTCGGCCGGAAGAGCATGATGACGGTGGAGCCGAGCAGGAACCGGCCCATTTCGGCGCCTTTCGACAGCTCGATCTTCTGATCGGCGTAGTGCCACTCGCGTATCGTGCCCGGTCGCTCGGCGTTCACCACATCGTGCCAGACCGTGGCCATGCTGCCGACGATGGTGGCGCCGACCAGGATCATCACGAACGGTCCCCTCTCCGTCTCGAACACGCAGACCACGCGCTCATTGCGGGCGAAGAGGCCCGGGACGGCGCGCACCGTGGCGGGGTTCACCGAGAAGAGATCGCCAGGGACGTGCAGCATGCGCACGAGCCGCCCATCGCAGGGCATGTGGATGCGATGGTAGTCTCTGGGGCTGAGGTAGATCGTCGCGAAGCTGCCGTCGGTGAATTCCTCTGCCAGCTTGGCGTCGCCGCCTATCAGCGCCTGCACCGAGTATTGGTGCCCCTTGGCCTGCAGAATCTGGTCAGCCTCGATGTCGCCGCACTGGCTGACGGCGCCATCGACCGGGCAGACCAGATCGCCGTGTGACAAGGGGCGAGTCTCCGGCCGCAGCGCGCGGGTGAAGAAGTCATTGAACGTGTCGTACGCCGCAGGATCCGACTCCACGGCCTCGCGCATGTTGACGTGGTAGTGCCCGACGAACCAGCGAATGAGCGCCGTCGTGAACGCTCCCGCCCGTGCCTTGGCAACCCGCCCGGCAAGTGTCGTGAGCGCCTGCTTCGGCAGCAGGTGTTGGAGCATGGCGGCGGGGACGAAGCGTGGAACGGCGCTGCCACTGCGTGCGGTAGCGCCTCTCGAATGTATTCCGCTGATCAGGAGCGCGGGCCGGTGTTCATTGATCCAGCGGACCGGAGTCAGCGCCGCCGCACGATTCGCGGACGACGAGTTCACAGCGGAGCCTGATGTCGTGGGCGGGGAGGTCGCGGTGGGATACACGCGTGAGCATCATCGACAGCGCCACTTCGCCAATCTGTCGGGTAGGCTGGCGATAGGTGGTCAGCGGAACGGGGAGCAACGAGGCGTATTCGACGTCGTCGATGCCAACCATCGCCACGTCGGAGGGGATGCGCACGCCGGCGCGGATCAGGGTGTGCATCAGGCGACCGGCCGTGCGGTCATTGGCGCAGACGATGCCGTCGGGTGCATGCGCGCGGAGCATTGCGCGGACGGCGTGCTTGTTGCCGGGGTCGAGGCGCACCGCGTCGATCGGCTCGAACGGGGCGCGCATGGCGCGGCGGTACCCCGACTCGCGGGCGTCGACCGTCGGACTGTTGCTCGACTGGCGGACGAAGATGATGCGTGTCGCACCGCGCGCGATGAGGTGTTCGGTCATCACGTAGCCGGCGCGGCGATTGTCGATGCCGACCAGATCGTGCGTGCCCGGATCGGGATACGGGGTGACCGGGCGGTCGAGCAGCACCACCGGGATACCGGCGGCGTCGAGGGCACTCACGATGCGGTGGTTGACGTCGCCAGTGATGGGCGACATGCTGACCGGCGCGAAGAACACCCCGTCCACTCGTCGGTCGATGTATTGCCGGCAGAGCTGCCACGCGCGTTCGCTGCGGGCCTCGGTGTCGTCGGGGGCCAGTTCGCCGGGGGCGCTGCCCCAGATCAGGGCATTGTCGCGCGCGAGTGGTGATCCCATCATCCCCCGCACGATCGACTCGTAGACGTCGGTCTCGCCGAGGTCGGCGATCAGCAGGCCGAAGGAGCGTCCTGCGGGGTGCGCGCTCCGACTGACGAAGCTGCCGGATCCGGCACGACGACTGATGACGCCGGCGGCCTGGAGGTCGCGCAGGGCGCGACCAATGGTGATGCGCGAATGGCCGAACCGTTCCACGAGCAGCGCCTCGCTCGGCAATCGCTCACCTTCGTTCCAGCGCCCGCTTTGGATTTCGCGGAGGAGCGTACTGAAGACTTCCCGGTGCTTTGGCGTGATGAGGCTGGGACGGTCGGGTGGCACGGGATCGTTGGATGGGTGAGTGATCCCAGCCAAGTTAGCGTACGACGTTGGCGCGCTGAATCCGCAGGCAGGATTCAGCGCGAAGGATTTGGGCGATCAGAATGCACGGCCGCGCAGTGAACCGGCAGCCTTGCCGAGGGTCCACGTGCCGGTGGTCAGACGGGTGCTGCCCCCTTCGTTCTGCTTGTCGAGCACGAGGGTGAGGACGCCATCGGGGGTGTCGCCCTGCAAGACGAGATCGTTTTCGATCACGGTGACGAGCATCGGGACGGAGCGCATGGTGCCGGCGAAGTCGACGCGGGCGAGAATGACACCGGCGGAGTCGGCGATCGTGACGGAGCGGGGAAACGCGGCGTTCGTGCCGCTGGTACGGAAATCGTAGGTGGCGACGACGCGGGTCGCACCGGCCGGCATCGCGCTGGTGCGCTGGGCGGTGAGTGGCGCCGCGAGCATCAGTGACGCGGCGGCGGTGAAAGCGAGGAAGGTAGGGCGCATGGTAATCTCCGGTGTTCGAGGGTTCAATTTGCTATAACAACTAATAAAACAGGTAATCTCTTCTTGTCATATATAAACGAGCAAGGCTCGGGATAGCAACACTCCAGTGAGAGGATTTTTCTTAGATTTGGTACATAATGTATGGCTAAGTTGATATGACAGTTCCATCCGCAGTGATGCAGATGTGGTGCTGCGAGGCACCGCAGAGCCAGACGAGCGTGGCCAGCGAGTTCGTGCCGTCGCTGAGGGACCGCCTGCGACCGGCGAGCGCATGACTCTCACTCGCGTGGGGCGATGAAGAACACGGACCGCGGTGGCTGCCTTGTCAGTTCCCGGCATCGATGACGACGGAATGCTCTGTGCAGTGGAATTGCGAAGCGGGACACCACCTCGGCATTTCGCCGGTCCGTGTGCACCCGTCTTCATGGACCGTACTGGAGGTTCGACGATGTTGACTCAGGCTCAGCGGGATCATCTCGGCAAGCGCCTGCACGAAGAGCGGACCCGCTTGCTCGAACAGTTGCATGCCTTCGAAGAAGTGGACGCGGAGGAGAGCAGTCAGGAGCAGTCGGGTGACCTCTCCAAGGTCCCCACGCATCTCGCCGACCTCGGCACCGACGCGAACACGGAAGAGGTGGAGCTGATGATCGGGTCGCGCATGTCGCAGGAGCTCGCCGAAATCGACGCCGCGCTCGATCGCCTTGCGACCTCGCCGGAAACGTTCGGCCAGGATGAGGCGACCGGGGAATCGATCGCGTTCGAGCGGCTCGACATCATCCCGTACGCGCGCGTCGGAACTCAACAGAAGACAGAGGCTGAGGCCGACGCCGAGTCTCGCTGAGCGTATCTGAAGAGGCAGGCGTGATTGCACTGGCTCGTACAGTATGGATGTGACTGATGCTCCGCTCTGGTGGTACGCACCGCAACGTCGCCTTCGAGGGCGACATGACGCGGTGCACCAGAGAGGGAGTCTGCATGTCGATGGTTCGTGGAATGGTGCTGACGACGCTGTTGCTGGGTGTGGTC
>JBBSCZ010000052.1:0-14919 GCA_038249795.1 Gemmatimonadales bacterium
CCCGGAGCTGGACGCCGCGCTGCGACTTGCCGATGACGAGATTCCGGTGGCGGTGGGTGGTGATGGCTCGCTGAACGCGCTGGTCACGCTCCTCGACCGTCGTGGCGAATTGCAGCGCACGATGGCGCTGGTGCCCTTCGGCACCGGGAACGCGACGGCCCACACGCTCGGTCTGCGATCGCCGGCCGTTGCCTTCGCAGCACTGGCGCGGGGCGACACCACCACGATGGACATCATCCGCACGTCGATTCCGCGTGCGCCGATCGCGCTGGTGAGCTGCAGCACCGGGTTCGAATCGCGCTTCTTGCGTCGCTATGCATCCCTGCGCTACAGGTCGCGACAGTGGGCGGGGTGGAGTGCGCTGCTGCTGAACGTGACGAAGCAGTTGCGTGGTGTGACGCTCGCGATCGACGGGACGCCGTGGGTGACGGCAAACGAGACGGTGCACAACGTCGGCGTCTACAACATTCCACACTACGCGTTCGGCAAGGTCATGTGGCGCGGCGTGTTGCCGAACGACGGACTCGCGATTGCCGCCTGTGTGTCATCGCCGCTCTGGTACTGGAACCTGATGGCCTTCGGCATCACCGCCGCCGCCGAGAAGAACATCGCCGAGAGGCGCATCCCCGGTGTGCGCACCGTGCGCTGGCATCACGCCGAACTGCACTCCCCTGCCTTCCTGCAGGTCGACGGCGAACCCACCGAGGCCACCCACGCATCGCTGACCGTCGATCCCGGCGCGATCACGATCACGCGAGCCTGAACCAGAGCAGTTCTCAGGCCTTTCCCTTGCGCCCTTGCGCCCTTGCGCCTTTGCGTTGAGCAGTCCTCTGAATGACTGTCAGCGGAGCGCATCGAACGTGAAGCCGGTGCCGACCACCACCAGCCACCCCGCCGGTTGACGATCGTTGGCGAAGCGACGAACCAGGTCCACTCGTGACGCGCCGATCTGTGCCGCCGTTCGCAGGGGAGCGAAGCGGAATCCGACGCCGGCGTCACTGCCGCTGCGGCGAGGCGTACCGGCGAACCAGGCGCCGCCGGTCTCGGCAAAGCCGGCCAACGCCACCGCGAAGCTGCCCAGAATGTTCGGCAGTACGGTGTAACGGTATTCGATCACGCTGAAGTGCTGCCGATCGCCGGTAAAGGCGTGCAACTGAAACGCGCGCGGACCACGGGAAAGCCCGAGATCGAACTCCTCGCCGGGAAACGGATTCCGGTCCCAGCCCATGCTGGTAAAGCCCACCAGCAGTTGGCGTGGGCTCGGCTGCAGTGCGATCGTCGCCGAAACATTCGCCGTGCCGCTGTCCACCACGCCGGCACTGGCCAGCCCGCTCACGCGTCCCGCCAGCTGTACGAAGCCAGTCGGTACACGAATGCCGGTCTGCGCCGAGATCGCCGGGCCGATGCCATCGCGCTCGTAACCGAATGCCTTCGGTGCCACCGCCACGCCGAAGCGGATCGTCGAGCTGAGATTCACATCCTCGGGCTGACCGAGCAGGCGATAGTTGCGCGTGAGGAGAAAGTCGGCCTTGCTGAATTCCACAAACGACGTGACGGCACCCGTGACGGAGCGCGGAATCACGCGCACAGTGTCGCGACGTGGCACGAAGTCGTCACGCCGGAGCTGTGCATTGACGCCCACCCGCAGGTAGCCTCGAGGGGAGGCCCGCAGCGCGTGCGCCATACCGACAGTGCCGAGCGTGAATCGGCGGTCGAGCGAATCAGAGGGAATGAGGAATCCGTCGCGGAAGCGCAGCACACGTCCCTGAAAGGTCACCCACCCCGCACCCACCGCATTGCGCGACGAGAGCGAAAAGAACGGCTGCTCCACCGCTGCGCCAATGCTGCTGCCATCGGAGAAGCGGTTGTAGAACAGGCCGGTGCTGATGCGATTGTCGAATAGCCGCGGTGCGGCAAACGCGATGCGTGACGAGGAGCGGTCAGGGTCCTGCAAGTAGCGCGCATCGAGGGTGGCGGCGAGCCCGAGGAAGTTCGTCTCGAGCAGGCCGATACTGAGCAATCGCTGCGAGCCGGTGCTGCGAAATCCGGCGTAGGGACGCGTCGTCCATCCGTCCCGCGTGATCACGCGTACGGTCGACCCATCGCGGCTCGTGTCGACGGTGACATCACGAAACACCTGCAGCCGCCGCAGATTGCGCCCCGTCTCGGCGGCCCGCGCCGAATCGAGCAGATCACCCGGCCGCAGCAGCAGCTCACGCTCCACCACCCGCTGCCGCGTGCGGATGTGCAGCCTGTTCATCAGATCGCGTACCCACCCGCGCGCGTCGGCCGAGTCGTAGATGTCGTAGCGAATGATCACGACCTTCTGCACCACCGACCGGGTCGACGAGTCGGCTGTGCTGGCCGCCGGCGTCGGCACGACGACCTGCGCCGGCAGCACCGACGCGTGTGATAGCGCGACGATCAATGCGACGACGCGGACGATCGGCACGACGAATGTGGCGCGTGGGTGCGGCAAGTCAGGCAGGAAGCGGTGATGCGCAGATCGCAGCGCACAAACTGCGTAACGCAAAGTGAACAGCAAGTCGCAGAGGCGCAAAAGATCACTGCAACGCCTTACGAATCATAAGGCGATGGCATCGTGCTGACAGCTCTCTGCGCTTCGAGATCGTCAACAGCACATCGCGGAGGCTCGGGGACGGGAGGCTCGGCAATCGCGATCGAATTATTCGTAGTGCTGAACGATTATTTTTGGGGAGGCGTCGACATCTATGGGGACGGGACAGGAAAAATGTTCAGATGACTGCTACGCTTGGGGCACCTCCTCCGCGTCACCGAGCCTCCGAGCCCCCGTGATATGCTGTGCTGTGCAGCGGTCACGTGCCGGGACGAAGGTACCGCGCAAGGAACGCCCAGATCTCCTTCCGTGACGCGCGTGCCAGCGGCGTGTCGATACGGTTGAATTCGTGACCACCAGGCGCCGCCTCGTAGATCTTGTACTCGAACGGCTTCTTCGCCGCCGTGAGCGCTGCGATCAGGTGCTCCACCTCCATCACGTTCACATCCTCGTCGATCGTGTTGGTGTGGATGAGCAGCGGGATGCGGAGCTTCGCGACGCTGTTCACCGGTGAGCGACGGCGATACTCGGCGGGATCGTTCACCGCATCCTTGCCGATGAATTCCGTGAACGTGCGCTGATAGCCCGGTCCTTTGTAGCCCATGCGCTGAATCAGGTCGCTCACCGGCACACCGGCGTAGGCCACCTTGTAGGCGTCGGGATAGTTGAAGGCGTTGAAGAGCGTCAGGTAGCCACCATGGCTCCAGCCCAGGACGCCCACGCGCGAGGCGTCCACGTTCGGCATCGTCTCCACGGCCCAGTCGCGCGCCGCCTTCACATCATCGATCTCGGCGCCGCCGTAATCGATCGCCGAGTACAGCTCGCCGCCGTAGCCCGTGCTGCCCCGGTATTCCGGCGCGACCACCACGTAGCCCTGCTCCAGCAGCTCGCGGAGGATGTGGGTGTAAAAGCGATCGAAGCTGCCGTGCACGTAGCCGTGCACCAGAACCAGCAGCGGCGCCTTGCGCGTGCCGATCGACTTCGGCACGAAGGTGTAGAGTGGAATCTTGAGTGGATTGCCGGCGCCCTGTCCCGTCGGGTTGTCGTTGCGCGGCGGCTTGGATGTGATCCACCACTTGTCCATCACCGCAATGTCGGCGGTGCGGGCGCGCCACTCGAGGTCATCGAGCTTCTTCTCGAGCACTTCCAGCTGCCGATCGTAGTTGCGCTGGCGTTCCGGTGCGCCGGCGGCGGTGGTCGTGGTGGAGGTGGGGAGCGGCTGCGCGACGAGGCGCGGGCAGATGGCGAGCAGGCAGGCCGCGACAGCGGCGCGAACGAGATGCATGGCGATGGACTCGGGAGCACGGCGACAGGCGGGCGGACCCCTCCATCATCGCCTGCGACCACGTCACACGCAAAGGCCGGTGGCGCGCGTCAGTGACGCACCGCCCCCGTCAGCGACATCGTCACCATCGCCCTGGCCCCGTCGCCGTCATCACCAGCGCCGTCGCGTCAGCTCAGCCAGTGCCACCACCGTATCACTGGAGCACGGCTGGACGATCCCAGAGCTTCGTGAGCGCTCCTTCGTGCGACGCAGACCAGATCCAGCCAGCGTCGCCGGCGGCCATGTAGAGCGCAGTGGGCATCAGCTGCTGGCGAAATGCCTCCTGCGTGTGCTGGGCGAGCGCGCGGCCGTGCGAGAGTGACGCCGCCGCATCGTCGAGGAGCTGCGGCAGGTGCGCCACCATCCGCCCCGCCTCGTCCAGGGACTGCCCGTTCACCGCCGTACCGCCGCCGAGCTGCAGCGCACCGGCCCAGCGTGCTCCCACGGCGCGTGCGAAGAGGGCACCGATGGTCCGCGCCACCGAGGTGTGGCGTGACTCGGGGAAGCCGCAGTTGAGCACCATCGCCACCGTCAGCGGTGAGCAGCCCGCCACGTCGGCACGATCGGCGGCGATCGCCTCCAGCGCCTTCGTCACCGGCGCTGGCAGCGCGTCGATGTAGATCGGGCTCGCGATCAGCAGCAGATCGGCGGCACGGACCTCTTCCACGAAATCCTGCAGCATCTCCGGGGAGTGCGTCACGCGCACCACGTAGCGCGTCTCCACCTGCACTCCCCGCTTTCGCAGCCCGGCCATGAGCGTATGGCCCAGCGATTCCGAGGTGCTCGTCCCGGTCGGCTTGCCGCTGCCGACCAGCAGGATCGCGCGCTGTGGCGGAATGTCGTCCGACGCCAGCGGCATGGTGGGCAGCAGCGCATCGACATTCTCGATCTCGTCGATCGGCAACCGCACGCCCGGTGCGGTGAGTGCGGACACCAGCGCATCACAGGCCCCGAATGCCTCCGACGGCGTGCCGTTGCGGTTCACCATCTGCACCTGATGCAGCGGCGAACCGAAGTTGATCGCGTTGCGCTGCGCCAGCACACGCACCGTCTGCTGACTGTGCACGTCTGAGCCGTGCGTCACTGCCAGCACGCCCAGCGACGGCGGATACTTGTAGCGCGGCACATGATGCACTTCGCCATCGATGCGACGGAAGAACGGCAGCAGTGTGCCAAGAGTGCGGTCGAGAACCTTCTTCGCCTCGGACGAGTAGCTGCCGAATTGTGATGGCGTCAGCAGCACGACGCAGTCGCAGACCGTGAACGCCGTCGACATCGCACGCCCGGCGTCGTCGATCTTGCAGGTGCCGGGCGTGTGTGTCCAGCAATCGAAGCACCCCTGACAGTGCGCCACCGGCGTCTCGCGCAGGGTGAAGCTCTCGACCGCGTATCGTCGCGCGACGAAGTCGGCCGTGAGGCGCGCCGACATCTCGTCGAGGAGGAGATCGGGGCCAAGCGCGGCGTTCAGGATGAGTGCACGCATGCTGCAACCATGGGTTCGGGACGCGCGTCGCCGGGAGGCGTCGCTGATGCAGCATGGCGTGAGAGCGTGCGCCAGATCATCAGGCGCTGCCTGACAGAGGTCGGCGAAATGCCTGACGATAGCTCGGGTGCTGAGCGGGAGACTGCTCAACCGCTTTATCGCAGCACTGCACGGCCGCTGAACTGCATAACTGCTGAACTGAACGGCAGCGGAACATCCATGCGCGAGGCGGACCATCTGCGCAATGCGGGCCGAAAGATTTTCTGGAAACAGCGGCTCGCAGTTGCAGTTCCCCTCATCAACCGATGACTCTTGCCGAGAGGAGCGTCGACCGACGAGCATAGTTCAGCAGTTGTGCTGTTCAGCGGCAGTGCAGTGCTGTGATAAAAGCTGTTCCCGAACGCCGCACGACGCACAGACATCCGGATGCAAACGGTACGGTGCGGAAAACACCCGAACCTGACTGTCAGACCCGACCGCCAGATTCCAGGCATCGTCATACAGTCGTGTCCCACGTCGACCGGGAGTCCACATCACCATCGTCTCCGATTCCGCGACCCTTGGCTCGGCCCAACGCCGAGCGCGTGGCTGCCTGCTGGGCGGAGCCATCGGCGATGCGCTCGGCTGGCCGGTCGAATTCATGAAGCTGCCGGCGATCACTGCGAAGTACGGACCCGACGGCATCACGGAGCTCGCCGTTGATCCGCGAACCGGTACCGCCGAAGTGACCGACGACACGCAGATGACGCTGTTCACGGCCGAGGGGATGCTGCGGGGGATCTGTCGCGCGCATCGCCGGGGTGTGGGCGGTCCCGAGAGCACGCTGCCACCGGCATACCGGCGCTGGCTGCTGACGCAGGAGGGCTGGGAGCACTTCGCTCCCAGAGACAGGAGCGAGCTGCAATTTTTGCTCGGCGAGACGCTGGCAGCGCATGGTCCTCTGAGTGGTGCCGTCAGAAGCGACACGCTGGCGCACTGCAGTGGTGACGTGAGTGGCTGGTTGATCCGTGAACCGTCGCTGCATGTGCGGCGGGCGCCTGGCACCACCTGCCGTTCGGCGTTGCGCAGTTACACGTATGACAGCGGCCGACCGGCGGAAAACGACAGCAAGGGATGCGGCGGCGTGATGCGTGTGGCGCCGATCGGTCTCGTGCGCGGAGCGAGCCTTGGCACGGTGTTCGAGCTGGCCTGCTTCGCGTCCGGCATCACGCACGGGCATCCGACCGGCATTCTCGCTTCGGGGGTGTTCGCGGCCATGATCCGTGGCATCACCGATGGCGCCACGATCAAGGAATCGCTCGCTTTGGCGCGGGTGCTGCTGGAGCGGCAGCCGGATCATCAGGAAACGTCGGCGGCGATTGCGAAGGCCGTTCGCGCGGCGAAGAGCCGGAAGCAGGCATCACCTGCCATGATCGCGTGGCTCGGTGCCGGGTGGGTGGCGGACGAGGCGCTCGCGATTGCGATCTACTGCGCGCTGCGCGGTGAGACCAGTGAGGATGTGGCGTGGGCGCTACGACTGGCTGTGAATCACGATGGCGACAGTGATTCGACCGGATCGTTGACGGGGCAGCTGCTGGGGGCGCGGTTCGGGGTTGAGGGGTTACCGGCGCGGTGGGTGGAGCGGGTGGAGTTGCGGGACATCATCACGACGGTGGCGGATGACCTGGTGACGGAGCACGAGGATGGGGACCGATGGTGGGGGCGGTATCCGGGGTTTTGAGTGCCGTTCACGGGGGCGGTTCTTCAATGGGTCCCTTCAAGGGGTCAGAGTCCTTGAAGGTTCAAGGAAACAGGTCAAGGGGTCAGAGTCCTTGAGCGTTCAAGGGGACAGAGTGGTCGTTACCCAGGCATTAAACGCCCCCGCCTCACATCCCCGCGAGCACGCCCCCCCGGCGCGCCACGAGTTCGATCTCCACCGGCGCACCGGGCGGCAGCCCCGCCACGGCCCCCGTCCTCCGCGCGGGATACAGTGACTCGCGCCACCGCGCGTGCACTCCAGCTCACTCGCGAGCGACAGGTCCTTGCGGATGAGGCGGCACCGCTTGCATATACGCAGCTCGACGCGGAGCGGCGTCGGCGCGAGCCTGGACTCGGCGACTCACCCTAGGTGCGGCATACGGAAGAGGTCGCTATGCAGGCAGAGCTCGTGACAGTGCGAGCAAGGTGTGACGTGCGCCGAAGTGCAGGCCGGCATCGCCTCGCGGGTGGCGCGGTGAGCTGACGGCGCACGTCTGGGTACCGCCAGAAACTGCACATGAATTGCAACACACTGGTGACAGAGCCCACACACCATCGTGACCCCGAACAGTTCGCTTGACGTCGCATCTCCGGCGCACCTGCCACCACCGTCAACGGGACCCACCCATGGTTCGACGCCCTCGTCTGCGCAGCACATTCGTTGCGCTTTCCGTCGCTCTCCTCACGCACACCGCACCGCTCACGGCGCAGGCTACCGAAGGCTACGTCAGCGGCACCATCCGCCTCGCTGACGGCACCTTCGTTACCGACGCGAATGTCACCGCCCGCAACGACGCCACCGGCTTCCAGGAAGTCCGGCGCTCCGATGCACGCGGACGCTTCGTCTTCGCCCAGCTCCCCATCGGCGGCCCCTACGCCGTCACCGTCCGCAAGCTCGGACTCGGCGCCGAACGACGCACCGGCATCACCCTCAACCTCGGCGATCGCGTGACGCTCGATTTCACGCTCAAGTCCGCCGCGCAGCAGCTTGCCGCAGTCGATGTCCGTGCCGACCGCGAGGCCAAGCGCACCGAGCGTATCGGCGCCAGCTTCGTCGTCGATCAGCAGAAGATCCGTGATCTCCCCATCGCCGATCGCAGCTTCGCCGATCTCGCCATCATCGCGCCCACCACCTCGCGCGCAGGAACCGGTGGCATCATCACCTCGTCGTCCTCCATCGCAGGAGGACGCGTATCCAGCACCGACATTCGCGTCGATGGCGTGCAGCAGAAGAACACGCTGTGGGGCACCGGATTCGGACGCGGTCCGTATTCGCTCAGCGTCGAAGCGATCCGCGAATTCGAGGTCGTCACCAACGTCTACGACGTCAGCCAGGGCCGACAGGGCGCCGGTGCCGTCAACGTCGCCACGCTCAGCGGCACCAATCGCACCACCGGTTCCATCTTCGCCTACAACCGGAACCAGAACCTCGCTGCCGAAACGAACTTCCTGAATCAGAACGTGGCGCAGTTCTCCAACTGGCAGCTTGGCGGATCCATCGGTGGCGCGGTCATCAAGGACAAGCTTCACTACATCGTCGCCTATGACCGGCAGGTCGTCAGCGAGCCGTTCTTCACCCTCGACGTGGCCACGCCGGCCGACTGGAGTCGTCTCCAGGTCGCGCCCGACTCGGTGACCCGTTTCCTGAACATCCTTCGCAACAGTTACGGTCTCCCAGCCGGAGATCAGACGGGACGCTTTGATCGTGGCAACACGCTCAACACCGTCTTCGCGCGCGCCGACTGGACGATCAACGATCGCAACCGGCTCACGGTCCGTCACAACTACAGCGACTGGCAATACGGCAACTCGATCCCCGATCGTGAACTCTCGGTGCTCGAAAGCCGAGGCAATCAGTTCTCACGCGAGAACCAGTTCCTCGCGTCGCTCAAGTCGAGCCTTGGCACCAGTGGCACCAACGACATGCGGTTCAGCTACACCAACCGCATCCTCGAGAACCAGCCCAACACGCGCCTGCCGCGCGGCTGGGTCACCGTGGCGTCGACACTGCCTGATGGTCGCACGGGTGCACCGCAGATCCTGCAGTTCGGCGGCCAGCGCACCAGCCCCGAGCTGCAGACGGAACAGTCCTTCCAGTTCGTGAACATCACCCGTTTCGAGCGCGGCAACCTCGCTTACACGCTGGGCACCGACAACTCGCTGCAGAACCTGGCGATGTTCGTCTCGATCGAGACCGATGGCCTCTTCCAGTTCCCGAACCTCGGCGCGCTGGAAGCCCGTCGCCCGTCGTCATTCGCGCGACTGGTGCCGCTGCAGGATCTCGAGCCGCGCATGAGGCAGAACGTCTTTGACGGCGGCGCCTTCGCGCAGGTCGATTACCGGCCGCGTGAGTCGATGGTGTTCGCCGGCGGTCTGCGCTACGATGTGACTGCGTTCCTGACCGCCGCGAACCCCAACGCGGCCGCACTCGCCGCCTTCGGCAAGCGCACCGACCGCAAGCCGTTGAGCCAGGCGCTGCAGCCGCGCGGCCAGTTCACCTGGAACATCGGCAATCGCGGCACCGATGTGGTCCGCATCGGCTCCGGTCTCTTCACCGCGCAGCCGCACTACATGGCGCACATCAACCACCTGCTGAACGACGGCTCGCAGCTCGGTGATCTGCTGCTCACCGGTGCTGCCGTCCCCACCCCCGACTTCCCGCTCTACCGACAGGATTTCGCCAACACCCCCGGCATCCCCGCCGGAGGCAGCGCCCGCCCGACGTTCCTCAACCTCTTCTCCGAAGACTACCGCGTTCCGCAGACCTGGAAGTCCGACATCTCCTTTCAGCGCCGTTTCCTCGACGGGCGCCTCGCACTCGGCGTCAGTGGCCAGTACGCCGACACGCGCAACAATTACCGCTACTACGACCTGAACCTGCCGACGACGCCGGCGTTCACGCTCTCCAACGAGAACAACCGGCCCGTCTTCGTAACGCCGGCGGTCATCACCAACCCGGCCCAGGCCGGCGTCGCGGGTCGCGTCGCGGCGCGGCCGTTCCCGCAGTTCCAGCGCGTGCTCGAGTTCCGCTCCGATGCCGCGATGGTCCAGAAGGCGCTCATCCTCGACGGCAACCTGGTGCTCTCGCGGGGAGCAAACATTGGCGGGTCGTTCACCTTCAACAGCACGCGAGACAACAATTCCTTTAACTGCTGTATCGCGATCTCGTCGGTCTTCACACCGGTCCAGGGCGATCCACGCGAACTGACCTGGGGGCCCACCAACAATGACTTCCGGCACAAGCTGGTGCTCTTCGGCTCATCGCCCGAGATCTACGGCGGGAAGCTCAGTTTCCGCATGATCGGGCAGTCCGGCAGCCCCTGGTCACCGACGGTCGCGCAGGACATCAACTACGACGACGTCGGGCAGGGCGGTTCGTTCGGCAACCAGAACGACCTCGCCTTCATCTTCAACCCGTCCACGCCCGGCCTCGACCCCACGCTGGCCGCAGGCATGACGGCGCTACTCAACAACCCCGGCAACCGCGCCCGTGAATACCTGCGCGACAACCTCGGTCAGATTGCTGGACGGAGCGCCATCCGCAATCCGTTCGTGACGCAGGTCGACCTGCGCTATGCCCAGCGCCTGCCCACCTTCCGCGGCCAGGCGGCCGAACTCACGGTGGATGTGTTCAACGCCCTCAGCTGGCTGAACGAGACCTGGGCTGGCGGTGGCGTGCGCATCGTGCCGGGCGCCAACCAGACGCTGCTCCGCGTGACCGGCTTCGATGCCGCGACCAACAACTACCGCTACGCCGTGAATCCGACGTTCGGGCAGAGCGTGCGCACGGGCAACCGATATCAGGTGCAGACGGGAGTGCGGTACCGCTTCTGATGCGGAGCGGAACGACCGTGAAACGATCAGGTGCTGAATGCCGACGCGCCCGGAGCGATTTTCGCTCCGGGCGCGTCGTGTTTCCAACGTCTGCACGGTCCACAGTCGTTGATCGACGAGTGGCGGTAGCGTGACCGATATCATCGGTGCTGCCACCGTGTCGCGCTGCGCTACGAGAACCGGTAGCAACGCGAATCACTGCGCGACGCGTCGGCGCCGGTCCCGATCAGATGCGTCCCGGTGCCCCGACATCGGTGACGCCGCCCCGAGAAACGCCAATCGAGGCAGCGGCCGCCGCTTCGTGTCCCTCGACCATGCTGATCCTTCGGGCAATCACGGCGAGCATGATCCCGTAGATGATCTTGGACACGATGTCAGCGACCGTGTACAGCACTTGTCGGAAAACGACCCCGTCGGCGGAGTTCAGCACTGCTGGCATGGCGTAGGCGAGGGGATACAGCATCCATGACACGAGCAGCAGCCACCACACACCTCGGACCAGCGCGTGCACCTGCACCGGGAGGCGATCCAGGTTGCGGTAGACCACGCGTTGGACCATCACCAGGATGACGACAAAAAACAACGTGCTGATGCCACCCCAGACCCAGAATGGAGCGCTGCGCTCGACCTCGAAGAACTGCCCGAGGTAACCGGTAAAGATCATGCCGAGGCCAGCGCCAGTGAAAATCACCCACCCGCGTCGGAAAGGGGCTCCGGTGACCCCGAGAACGATCAGCAGTTGCAACAGCAGCACAGGCACGTCGATCGACCAGTTCATGTAGCGGTAGCCGTTGGAGAACAGCGTCTCGCTGGACACGAAAGCATTGCCGTTCCACATGAAGGCGTCGTGCCAGAGGTCAGAGATCACCAGCAGCTGGAAGAACGCCGAGACCATTACCACCGCAGAGAGTGTGCTGGCCAGCTGATACCGTGGCAGCGTGTCCCTGATGGTGAGCACGAAATAGAGCAGAGCCCCCGCCATCGCCGCATAGCCGAGGGTGAAGACGTGGCCCACGAGGGTGTACTGCAGGTAGGTGTACTCGAACGCGTTCTCAAAATTCACCAGACGCTCCTTTTGAATTTTTCTGGACCTAAAGTCTTCCAGAGCTGTAGAGTCCGCGCCAGCCCGAAGCGGAAGGCCTCCCCTCCGGAAACAAGGAGCGTGAGGCGCACGGAATAAGGGTTTCAAGCGCAACTTTTGAGCCTGTACCGTCAACCGAGCTTGGCCAGAAACCGGCCACGAGTGGTGAAGTGCGGTCGGGCAGGACCACACCGTCGGTGACGAAAGGCTTCAGGACGATAGAACGTGGCCTTCAATGTGCTTTGACAAACTGATGACAGGAGAAGGGCACCACACTGACAGCTGACAGCCACGCTCCCCATCAAGGATTCTCTCACACCATGCTAGCGGATTCGCTGTTGCTGTCGCTGGGTCTTGTCCTGCTGATTGCAGGCGGTGACCTGTTCGTGCGCGGAGCAGTACGGATAGCCGAAAGGCTGCGTCTTTCACCGATGTTGATCGGCCTGACAGTGGTCGGCATGGGCACTTCGATGCCCGAGCTTGCCGCCAGTGTGAAGGCCAGCCTCGCCGGATCTCCGGGCATTGCCATCGGCAATGTCGTCGGATCGAACATCGCAAATTCCCTGTTGATCCTTGGGATCGCCGCGTTGGTCGCGCCCATCGCGGTCAAGACCCGCGCCCTGTGGCGCGATGGCGGCGTTGGTGTCCTGTCCGTTCTGGCGCTGCTCGCAGCCGGAGCGACCGTGGGCCTCTCCCGCGCGACTGGCATTGCTTTCCTGATCGCGATGGCGGGATACATCTTCTACGCCTTTCGTCAGGAACGTGCGGGTGCAAGCCACAGCGCCGCCGATGATCGCGCGGTGGCGATGGGAAACGTCGACCCGGCCCTGATTCCGCACGAACAACCGGGAGGCAGGCTTTCGACAGCCATTCTGCTGTTCCTCGCTGGTCTCGCACTGATCGTTGGCGGCGGCACTCTTCTGGTGGATGCAGCCATCGCGATGGCCGAACTGCTTGGGGTGAGCGACGCAATCATCGGACTGACCATAGTGTCGGTCGGCACGTCCTTCCCGGAATTGGTCACCTCGGTCGTCGCGGCCTATCGCAAACAGGGGGACATTGCGCTGGGCAATGTGCTCGGATCCAATATCTACAACATCCTGTTCATCGGCGGCGTGACTGGCGCGGTCGCGCCGACTGGCGTGCCTGCCGGCATCATGGCCTTCGATCTCTGGTTTCTGGTGGCCGTGTCTGTGGTCGTCATGCTGCTCGCCCTGTCCGGTGGGCGGTTGAGCCGGAAAGAAGGCCTTGCTCTCGTCGCAGCGTACGTCGCCTATAGCGCCTATACCGTCGGCCTGTTCTGATGGCCGTCGCGTCTGCTGTCGTCACCGGCCGGGTACCTCTGCACAGACAGCCAGCCCGCCCCGGAGGTGCAAGCAGTGGACATTTATGACGTCCCTGTGCATGCACCAGCGCCGCTTGCACCAGCGGCGGTAGCGTTTCGTCGTTGATGGCGGTGCAGAGGTCGTTCAGGAGTGGTTCGACGTATTCCGGCGGTGGCGGGACGAAGTCGGCGCCACATGGGTTGTAGTCGTTCCCCCCGATCCAGTTCTGCGTGGTACGGATGACGCCGGCAATACGACTCGCGTTCGTGAGGTGCGCCATCAATCGCGCGTGAATCGCCGTGATCCCGCGCACGCTGAAAACCTCGGCCTTCGTCGCGCCATCCACTGCGAGTTGCATCGCGTCGATGTTCGCCAGTACGTCGAGCGCGCTCGTTCCAACCTTGCGTGGTGGAGCCGTTTTCTCAAACAAAAATAGTTGGATTGACATCGGGAGCACACCGGATGTAAATTGGCTTATAAACGAATGCCGATAGAAAGCCATTCGGTGTCTACAAGAGAGCCGGTCTATGTCCGCGACTCCACGCACGCCTGCCGCCCCCTCCGCACGGATGTACGCCCTGACCTCCCGCGCCGTGATCCGCGCCGACGCGATGGGATTGCTTCGCGCGCAGCTGGATGCGCCCGAAAATCAGTCGGCACTCGAGAGCGTCACGTTGTTGGAGGTCCTCCAGACCGCGCGGAGGGCCGGGATCGCGCGGGGGCTATCGGCACCGATGGACCCCAACGACGGTCCGCAGTGGGAGGGACTGGCGCTTGACCTCCTCGAAGCACTGGAAGAGTCGCCGCTCCCGCGCACGGAGTGGGTGGGGTTGGAGCGCGCGCTCGGGGCCGAGCTGCTTGCCTCCCTCGTCGGCGTGTCCACGAGCAGTCTGCGGCGATATACCGCAGGCGCACGGCCCACGCCGGATGACGTCGCGGCGCGGCTCCACCACGTGGCGCTGATCGTCGGCGACATCTCCGGATCGTACAACGACATTGGCGTCCGGCGATGGTTCACTCGGCCACGGACGCAGCTTGGGACACAGACGCCAGCGACCGTCCTGACCGGCGCGTGGGATCCCCGTGGTGAGGGCCCGATGCGTGTGCGCGCGTTGGCCGCCTCGCTCCTCGGCGCACCGGCGACCTGAGCGACAACCGAGCCGACGGCATGATGGGATTCCGACACGCGGACCGCCGCTTCCCGCCGCTCTGGGAAAGCGCTGCCCAACCCGCCGCCCGCTGGCATGCCGACATGCATGGCCCGGCGCACTACTTCGCCGATACGCCTGACGGGGCGTGGGCGGATTTTTTGCGCCACGAAGAGATCGTGGACCCCGACGATCTCGCCGGCATTGATCGCGCCATGTGGGTCATGGTGCTGCCGGATGATGTCGCTGCGACGCCGGCGCTCGCGCTCACCACGATGACCGGCGGGTACGAGACCTATCCTGCCTGCCAAGCCGAAGCCGCCCGCCTGCGCGCCAGCGGGGCATCACGTCTCTGCGCACCCTCTGCGGCGCTCGAGCCGGGCGGCGCTGCCGGGTGGCGCGTCGAGGC
>JBBSCZ010000053.1:0-14764 GCA_038249795.1 Gemmatimonadales bacterium
GAACAAGCTGGACAACGTGTCGGTGCTTCCCTTCGCGCTGTCGAATTTCGATGGCGAGAGCAACTTCGGTGGCAGCGGCACTTCGAAAATGTTTGCGATGGGTGCCGGGACGGAAATCGTGGCGGTGCGCTCGGCGGCCTCGCTGCTGTCCGAAGGAATGGTCGCGCAGCCAGATTTCGTGAAAATCGATGTCGAAGGGGCCGAGGCGGACACGCTCCGAGGCCTGCTGCCGATCCTCTCCCCGTCGTCGCGCCTGCTCATCGCGATGCACAACGCCGATGCCGACCGCGCCTGTATGGAAATGCTGCACGAAGCAGGTTTCTCCTGCGTGGCATCTCGAGGGCTGGACGAGAACCGTGTGGCGCGCTGGCACAGCGACCCGGATCTCTACTGTGTCGGACCGGAGTACGCGCATCGTGAGGTCGACTTCGCGGCGCTCCGCGCCGCAAGTTTTTGATTGCGGACGCGCGCGGATCGGCCTCGCACCTGACACGACGTGGCTGGGCTAAATCCCTGTTTTACAGGCACTTGCCCTGCAGCGAAGCTCCGTCTATTTTGAACGGCTATGCTGTCAGTGGATATCCGGAGTCTCGATGGAGCGGCCGTCGTGTTGGAAGGGGCCATTGCCCCTGACGATGCGATCTGGCTCGACACGGACATCCGGCCCAGTTCGCCGGTGACGGCGCACGGTCGGCTCTCGAGTGCTGGTGAAGGTCGGTACTAC
The DNA here is from genome assembly GCA_038249795.1 of Gemmatimonadales bacterium. Classification (GTDB taxonomy): domain Bacteria; phylum Gemmatimonadota; class Gemmatimonadetes; order Gemmatimonadales; family Gemmatimonadaceae; genus JACMLX01. The sequence continues at coordinate 725 of JBBSCZ010000053.1, forward strand.
TTCACCGGCGAGTTCGAAGGGACCGCGGTTGGTGAATGCACCCGATGCCTGATCGAGGTATCGGTGAGGGCAGGCGATTCGCTTCAGTGTCTGTTCGTCGAGTCGGACGAGGATGGGCTGGAAGATGACCCTGATGTATTCCTGCTGGATCGCAAATCGAGTCGCATCGATGTGCGCCCTGCAGTCCGCGAAGGGTGGCTCCTTGCAGTCCCGCCGTTCGTGTTGTGCCGTGATGATTGCAAAGGTCTGTGTCCGACCTGCGGTGTAGACCGCAATACGACTGCCTGTCCCTGTGCATCCGCTGGTGATGCTCGGTGGGCAGCGCTCAAAGAGCGCACAGCCGAGTCTTGATTCGTCTCATACCGGGAATTGACCGATGGCCGTACCGAAGCGCAGGACATCCAAGCAGCGCAAGCGTCTCCGCAACACCCACAAGGTTGCGCCGCGGATCGTGATCCAGAAGTGTCCCCAGTGCTCGAGCATGAAGCGTCCGCATCGCGTTTGTGGCGAGTGCGGATACTACGGCGGCGAGCAGCGGATTGCGGCTCGGGAAGGCTGAGCCTTGGCCCGCATTGCCCTGGATGCGATGGGCGGCGATTTCGCCCCCGTCGCACCGGTGGGTGGCGCGCTCCTCGCGCTGGCCGATCTGGGGCCAGAGCATCGCATCCAGCTGATCGGCCGCCAGGCTGATCTCGTGGCGGCGCTCGACACCGCCGTGGCCGGTGACTACGCAAGCCTCGCGGCACAGCGGAGTCGCATCGACATCATCGACGCCCCCGACCTGATCGGGATGGCCGACAAGCCGACGGCGGTCATGCGCCGTCCCCAGTCCTCGATGGCGGTCGGGCTCCGACAACACGCCGAGGGCCGCGCTGATGCATTCGTCAGCTGCGGGAACACCGGCGCGCAGATGGCGGCCTCAGTGCAGCTGCTCGGCTTGCACAGCGGACTGAAGCGGCCTGCGATCGGCACCATCTTCCCGACGGCACTGCACACGCTCGTCGTGCTCGACAGCGGCGCGAACGTCGATTGCAGTCCCGAGGAATTGGTGCACTTCGCGCGCCTGGGATTGGTGTACGCCGAGGACATTCTCGGACGGATCAATCCGGCGGTGGGTCTGCTCAGCATCGGCGAGGAACCGGAGAAGGGCAACGCGGTCGTGAAGGCGGCGCATCAACTGCTGGCGAAAACCGATCTGCATTTCATCGGGAATGTCGAAGGTCGCGATGTTGCCGCAGGCACCTGCGATCGCGGACCGTTCGACGTCGTGGTCTGCGACGGCTTCACGGGCAACGTGATCCTGAAGTTCTACGAGGGCCTCGCCCCGATTCTCGTTGGAATGGTGGCGAAGTCGATCGATGGCGACGCGAAACAGCTGATGAAGGGCCTCGCGCACCTGGACTACTCCAACTACGGCGGTGCGCCGTTGCTGGGTGTGCGGGGCGTGAGCATCATCGCGCACGGCAAGTCGTCGCCGCGTGCCATCATGAACGCCGTGATCGTCGCCGTCCGTGCGGCCGAGTCGCAGATGTCCGAGCATATCGGCCGCCGCCTCGCCGCGGCGGCATCCGCGGCCTGACACCACGCAACGCCCGCGCAGGCCGTATGGCCTGGATGGGCTGAAGCAGCAGGAGAGGCCATGAAGCGTCCGATAGCGGCAGTGACGGGCACTGGATACAGCGTCCCGCGGCACGTGATGACGAATCATGACTTTGCCGCGATCGGTATCGAGACCTCGCACGAGTGGATCTTCGAGCGCTCCGGCATCGTGCAGCGCCACATCGCGCGCGATGGTGAGTCGACGTGCAGCCTCGCCGCCGACGCGTCGCGCAAGGCGATGCAGAAGGCTGGCATCACGGCCGCCGAGATCGACGCAATCATCCTCTCCACCGCCACGCCCGATCGCCTGCTGCCAGCCACCGCCGTCGACGTGCAGGCCGCTCTCGGCGCCACGCGCGCAACCGCCTTCGACATCTCGGCGGCCTGCAGCGGCTGGATCTACGGGCTCACGATTGCGGAGGGGCTCATCGCCGCCGGCACGATCGAGACCGCGCTGGTGGTCGGCGCCGAGAAGATGAGTGCCATCATCGACTGGCAGGACCGAAGCACGGCGGTGCTCTTCGGCGATGGTGCCGGGGCGGCGATCGTCCGCCGCGGCGACGGGACACGGGGTATTCTCTCCGCCTTCATGCGCAGTGACGGCGGGCTCTCCGAACTGCTCTGGCGCCCGAGCGGCGGTGCGGCGGCCCCGTTCTCGCTGCCGGTGCTCGAGGACCGGTCGTCGTATGTGCGGATGGCGGGCCGCGAGGTATTCAGGCACGCCGTGCGCTCGATGGCCGAGGCGTGCGACCGTGCACTCGATGGTGCACGGCTGACGGGGAAGGACATCGACCTGCTCATCCCGCATCAGGCGAATGTCCGCATCATCGAAGCGACCGCAAAGCACGCGAATGTCGCCATGAACAAGGTCTACGTGAACGTGAATCGCTTCGGCAACACCTCCTCCGCTTCGATCGGCATTGCGCTCGATGAGGCCATCACATCGGGCCGGGTACGCACTGGAGATACCGTGCTCCTGTGTGCGTTCGGCGCCGGCTTCACCTGGGGCAGCATGGTGATCCGCCTGTGATGGACATCGCACTCGTTTTTCCCGGCCAGGGATCACAGAAGCCCGGCATGGCCAAGGATCTCGTCGACGCCCATCCAGCGGCCGCCGATGTCTTTCGTGCTGCCGATGCCGCGCTTGGCTTCCCGCTCTCGACGCTCTGCTTCGAAGGGCCGGCCGAGACGCTGATGAAGACGCACAATGCACAGCCAGCGCTGCTGACGCACGGCATCGCCATGTGGCGACTGATCGCCGAGCGCATCGGTCCTCACGTGCGCTGCACTGCCGGGCACTCGCTCGGTGAGTTCACGGCGCACGTCGCGGCTGGCACCTTCGATTTCGAGACGGCGGTGAAGCTGGTGCGCACCCGCGGTGAACTGATGCAGGCGGCGGGCACCACTCGTGCCGGTGCAATGGCAGCGATTCTTGGCGACATCGATGTGCGCGTCCGCGAGCTGTGCGAACAGGCCACGCAGGAAGCAGGCGTGGTGGTACCGGCCAACTACAACTCGCCGGGCCAGGTGGTGGTTTCGGGTGAAGTGGCGGGTGTGGAGCGGCTGATCGAGCTCGCCATGGAGCATGGTGCGCGCAAATGCATGCGCCTGCAGGTGAGCGGCGCGTTCCACTCGCCGCTGATGGACGCGGCGCGTCCCGGCTGGCTGGACGCCCTCAGCGACGTGCCGACGCGCGGTGCCACGGTGCCCGTGTATGCAAACGTGACCGGGCGACAGGTGATGGTGGCGAAGCAGTCACGTCGCCTGCTCGGCGAGCAGATGACGTCGCCGGTGCGATGGGTCGAGACGATCAGGAACATCGCCGAGGATTTTCCGGGAATCATTTTCATCGAGCTTGGTCCGGGACATGTGCTGAGCGGCTTGATCCGCAAGATCGTCCCCGATGCCACGGTGCTGCCGGCGGGTACGGCGGCCAATCTCGACGCCATCCTCGACTTACAGGTAGCCTGATGCAGATCGATCTCAGCGGGAAGGTGGCACTCGTCACCGGCAGCACACGCGGCATCGGTCGCGCGATCGCGGAGACGCTGGCCGGATGCGGAGCGACGGTGGCTGTCGTCGGGCGCGATCTGGCGCGCGCGGAAGCGGCAGCGGCGGAGATCGGGCATGGCGCGCGCGGCTTTGCCTGCGACGTCAGCGACACCGCGCAGGTCACTGCGATGGTGGCCGACGTCGAAGCCGCCTTCGGCACGCTCGACATCCTGGTCAACAATGCCGGCCTGACGCGTGACAACGTGATCATGCGTCTCAAGGACGATGACTGGGATGCGGTGCTCGATGCCAATCTGCGCGGCGCGTTCGCCAGCATCCGCGCCGCCTCGCGCGGCATGATGAAGCGCCGCCACGGTCGCATCATCAACATCAGCAGCGTGGTGGGCGTGATCGGCAATCGCGGCCAGGCCAACTACGCGGCCAGCAAGGCGGGGCTCATCGGGCTGACCAAGTCGGTGGCCAAGGAACTCGCCTCGCGCAACATCCTGTGCAATGCGGTGGCGCCGGGATTCATCGCCACCGACATGACCGCCGCACTCGGAGACGACCAACGGACCGCCCTCGAGGGGCAGATCCCGCTCGCACGGCTCGGGCGCCCTGCCGACATCGCGTCGGCGGTGGCCTTCCTGGCGTCGGACCACGCCGCCTACATCACGGGACAGGTGCTCGTGGTGGATGGCGGCATGGTGATGTAAAGTTCGCCCATGGGCCGGAACGACGGCCTCGTCAGACCCACCCACGCATCAACCAGCGCACGGAGCAGAAATGGCAGACCAGACGGAGAAGGTCAAGACGATCATCGAGCGAGAACTCGGTGTCGAGCGCGATAAGCTGACCAACGAAGCGAGCTTCATCGAGGACCTCGGAGCCGACAGCCTCGACATCGTGGAACTCGTCATGGAGTTCGAGAAGGAATTCGACATCGACATCCCGGATGAGGAAGCCGAGAAGCTTCGCACGGTCGGGGACGCCCTCGGGTACCTGAATTCCAAGGTACAGGGCTGATGAGGGCACGTCGGGTCGTCGTCACCGGGCTTGGGTGCCTCTCAGCCGTTGGTAACGACGTGGCGACGACCTGGGCGGCGCTTCGCGCGGGAGTCAGCGGCGCGGGGCCGATCACGCGGTTCGATGCCACACTGTTCTCCACGCGCTTCGCCTGCGAAGTGAAAGGCTTCGATCCACTGGAGTACATGGATCGAAAAGAGGCGAAGCGCGCCGACCTGTACACGCAGTATGCGGTAGCCGCGTCGGTGCAGGCGATGCGTGATGCCGGACTGGCCGAGGGTGGATTCGATCCGGACCGCTGCGGTGTGATCATCGGCAGTGGCATCGGCGGTCTGAAGACGATGGAAGATCAGCACACGAATTACATGACCGGCGGTCCGAAACGGATCTCGCCGTTCTTCGTGCCGATGTACATCGTCGACATCGCCGCCGGGGTGGTCTCGATGCAGTTCAACTGCCGCGGCCCGAACTTCGCGACCGTGTCGGCCTGCGCGACCAGTGCACACGCGATCGGGATGTCGATGCGGACGATCATGTACGGCGACGCGGACCTGATGCTTGCCGGGGGGTCCGAGGCCGCCGTGACACCGATGTCGATCGGTGGATTCGGCAGCATGGGCGCGCTGTCGAGCCGGAATGACGACCCCGAACGTGCCTCCCGTCCGTTCGATCTGACGCGCGAGGGCTTCGTGCTCGGCGAGGGCGCTGGCGTGGTCCTGCTCGAAGAGTTGGAACATGCACGCGCGCGGGGCGCTCATATCTATGGGGAAGTCGTCGGTTACGGCGCCACCGGTGATGCCCACAGCCTCACTGGTCAGCCGGACGCCCACGAGGGCCTGCAGCGGTCGATGCGGCTGGCGCTCAAGGACGGCGGTCTTTCCCCGGCTGATGTGGAATACATCAACGCGCACGGCACCTCGACGCCGCTCAACGACTCGAACGAGATCCGCGCGATCCGCGCGGTGTTCGGAGAGCATGCCGAGAAGCTGAGCGTGAGTTCGACGAAGTCGGCCACCGGGCACATGCTCGGCGCGGCCGGCTCAGTGGAGTTCATTGCGTGCACGCTGGCAATCCGCGACGGCATCATCCCGCCCACGATCAACTACACGACGCCCGATCCCGAGTGCGACCTGGACATCACGCCGAATGTGGCGAAGGAACGCTTGGTGAACGTGGCCGTCAGCAACAGCTCGGGCTTCGGTGGCCACAACGTGTCCATCGCCGTCCGACGATATCAGGAGTAGCCATCGCATGAACGCCGTGCCGGACATTCAACTCGACCGACTGCGCGATGTCGCGCTTCACCCGATCGGGGAGAAGGTGCGTCGCGGCGAGCGACTGACGGGTGCCGAGGCGGTCACGCTCTACCGCACGCCCGATCTGCTGGGCGTGGGGCATCTGGCCGATGCGGTGAATCGTGCGAGGCACGGTGACGTGGTCACCTTCGCCTCGAACCAGCACATCAACCCCACCAACGTCTGCGTGTTGCGGAAGACGTGTGTGTTTTGCGGTTACGCGCGCCTGCCGAAGGAAGAGGGGGCCTACCGCTACTCGCTGGAGCAGGTGCTCGGCGAGGCTGCACAGGCCACCGACAGCATGACCCGCGAGTTTCACATCGTGGGCGGTCTCGACATGCAGGCGGGGCTGGAGTACTACACGACGATGTTCCGCGCACTCAAGGCGGCCCATCCACAGGTGCACATCAAGGCGCTGACGGCGGTCGAGATCGCGCACATCGCGCGAATCGAGAAGATGTCGTGGACCGATGTCCTGATCGCGTTGCGCGACGCGGGGCTCGACACGCTGCCCGGCGGCGGCGCCGAGACGTTCAGTGCCGCCGTGCGCGACGTGATCGCCGACAAGAAGCTCGGTGGTGCCGATTACATCGGTGTGCATCGTGCGGCGCACGCTCTTGGTATCCGCAGCAATTGCACGATGCTCTACGGTCACGTGGAGACGATCGAGGATCGTGTCGAGCACCTCACGATGCTTCGTGATCTGCAGGAGGAGACAGGCGGATTTCTGGCGTACATTCCGCTCGCCTACCATCCCGACGACAACGAACTCGGGAAGACGCTGGGCCGGCAGGGCACCAGCACCACCGGGTTCGACGACCTGCGCAACCTCGCAGTCGGGCGCCTCTTTCTCGACAACTTCGAGCACATCAAGTCGCACTGGATCATGGTGTCGACCTCGCTGACGCAGATCGCACTGGCGTTCGGCGTGAACGACATCGAGGGCACGGTGGTGCGCGAGAAAATCTACCATGCCGTGGGTGCGCAGACGCAGCAGGGGATGTCGCTGGACGAGCTGCTGCGACTGATCCGCGGCGCCGGCAAGCAGCCCGCGGAGCGCGACTCGTTCTACCGCGTCATCCGCACGTTCGACACGGCACCGGAGCCGGAACCGGAACCCGCCGCGGCCGTCGGCGCGGCGGCCTGAGATGCTGCGCGTCGGACGCATTCCGTACATCAACACCTACCCGGTCTACGGGGCGGTGGATCGCGGGATCGTGTCACTCGATGCCACGATGGTCGACGGGATCCCGAGCGCTCTGAATGCGGAGATGGCGAACGGCACCGTGGACGTGAGCGTGATCAGCGCCGTGGAGTACGCGCTGCACGCAGAACGTTACCTTCTGCTCCCCGACCTCGCGATCACCTGCGACGGGCCGGTGCGCAGTGTGATGCTGTTCAGCAAGCGTCCTGTCTCGGAGCTCGATGGCAGAACGGTGCTCGTGTCGCGCAGCAGCCTGACTTCGGTGGAGCTGCTCCGCCTCTTGTTTCTGGAGCGCTGGGGCGTCACGCCGATTCTCGTGCCCGCCGACGCCGAGAGCGCGGACATCGCGCACTTTGCCGGTGAGCCTCACGACGCACGCCTGGTGATCGGTGATGCCGCGCTGCTGCTGTCGTCGGGGACGAGCAGCGTGAGCCGCGCCTACCCGTATCACGTGGATCTGGGCCTGGAGTGGAAGGAGTGGACCGGGCTGCCGTTCGTGTTTGCCGTCTGGGTGGCGCAGCGGACTACGCCGGTGGCTGAGTCGCTGCGCGTGCATGCGGGGCTGATTGCCTCGCGTGACTGGGGCGTGGCCAACCTGCCCACTCTGGCCACACAGGCCGCGCAGGCCACCGGTGTGCCGCGCGACATCTGCGAGTTGTACTTCAGTGGTCTGGACTATCGTCTTTCGCTCCCGCACCTGCGGGGACTCACCGAGTTTTACCGCCGTCTCGATGCGAGTGGCCGCGTGATCGCGCGCCCGCTCGTGTTTCTCACGGCGGCCTGAGGCAACATGCGCGACATTCTCGACTTCTACACCAACGCCCCGCTCCTCGAACTTGGCTTCGAGGCCGACAAGGTGCGCGAGCGGCTGCATCCGGACGGTGTGGTCACGTACATCGTCGACCGCAACATCAACTACACGAATGTCTGTGTGGCCGACTGCGGATTCTGCGCCTTCTACCGCCGCCCGAAGCACAAGGAGGGCTACACGCTCTCGTTCGAGGAGATCGGCGAGAAGATCGAGGAGACGAAGTCGCTTGGCGGCATACAGATCCTGATCCAGGGTGGGCACAATCCGTACATTCCGTTCGAGTGGTATCTCGACCTGCTGCGCTACATCAAGCGGAACCACCCGATCCATATCCACGGCTTCAGCCCGAGCGAGATCGATTTCTTCGCCACGCTCTTCCGCCAGGACCCACGCGAGATCATCCGTGAGCTCAAGTCGGCAGGATTGGATTCCATCCCCGGCGGCGGTGGCGAGATCCTCGTCCAGCGTGTGCGCGATTACGCGGCGCCGAAGAAGGCCGGGGCGGACCGCTGGCTCGAAATGATGGAGATCGCGCACCAGGAGGGGATGAAGACCTCGGTGACGATGATGTACGGGCTCGGCGAGACGCTGGCCGAGCGCATCGAGCATCTCGATCGCGTGCGTGCGCTGCAGGCTCGCACCGGTGGCTTCACCGCGTTCATCACCTGGCCACTGCAGCCGGAGAACACACCAGCATTCTCGCACATGCAGAAGACGGACGCCACGGAGTACCTCCGCACGGTGGCGATCAGCCGCATGGTGCTCGACAACGTGCCGAACCTGCAGAGCAGCTGGGTGACGATGGGCATGAAGGTGGGCCAGATGGCGCTGCGCTACGGCTGCAACGACTTCGGCTCGCTGATGATCGAGGAGAACGTGGTCTCGGCGGCCAACACGACATACCGCACGACCACCGATGAACTCGAGCGCCTGATCCACGATGCCGGCTTCACGGCTGCGCGTCGCCGGCAGGACTACTCGATCCTGCCGCTCGTGCCCAGTTTTGCAGCTGCCTGATTCTGTCGTTCCGACGTCCTCGCCACTCCTCACGTCCATGCCCGTCCGGTTTCAGGCTGCCGCCCGCAAGGCCATCGATTTTGCGATGGTCGAGATGGAGCGCACCGGTGATCCTGCGCTCTCGTCGCTGCACCTGCTGCTTGGCCTGCTCGAGCCCGGGGCCGAGGGATCGCGGGCGGCGCTGCGCCTGCTGGGTGTGAATCCGGCCGCGCTGCAACTCGATACGCGTCGCGACATCCACCTCGCACGAACGGGCGCACTGCTGGCCGAAATCGCTGATGCGCCCGAACTGGTGCTGGAACGCGCAGGCCGCATCTCGGAACAGTGCGGTTCCACGGATATTTCGGACGCCGACATTCTGATGGCGGCAGCGCAGGATCAGCGGACGTGGGCCGGCAAGCTGCTCGCGGCATCCGGTGTGACACCGCCGCTGCTCTGGGGCGTGTTTCCGGAGGCGCGTGGCGTGCTGCGCCAGCCCGGTGGACCGGATCCGCTGGCGGGCATCGAAATGCTCGATGTCACCTTTCCGCCAACCTTCGCACCGTCACTGCCAGTGCGCACCGGCATCGGCTACGACTCGCACCGCTTCGGCGTGGGTGGTCCGCTGATCCTCGGCGGCGTCGAGATTCCCGGTGACATCAAGCTGATTGGCCATTCGGATGCGGACGCCGTCTGCCATGCGCTCACCGATGCGGTGCTCGGTGGTGCCGGTGCGGGGGATATCGGCGAGCTGTTTCCTGACACCGATCCCGCCAACAAGGGCCGCAACTCGATCGAGATGCTGCGACTGGCTTGCGCGGCATCGGAGAGACGTGGCTGGCGCGTAGCCCAGGTCGACGTGACGGTGATCGTCGAGCGACCGAAGCTGCTGCCGTATCGCGACGCGATGCGCGCCTCGCTGGCATCGGCGCTCGGCCTGCCGGTGGACAGCGTCGGCATCAAGGCGAAGACGAACGAAGGGATGGGCTGGGTAGGCCGTGGTGAGGGACTCGCCTGCATGGCCGTGGCGACGCTCATCCCGGTCCGCACCGCCACCAACTGACGCGCCCTTTCGCATGAACCGCGTGTGAACGCCCTTCTGGAGTGGCTGGCGTCGCTCCCCACGTGGGCCCTGTATGGCTCGCTGGCGCTGATCGCCGCCGCTGAGAACGTCTTTCCACCGCTGCCGGCCGACACGGTCGTCGGCGTGGGTAGCTTCCTGGCGGCGCGCGGTTCTGGATCGCTGATCGTTGCCGCCACGTCGATCTGGGCCGGCAATCTGCTCGGCGCGATCGGCATGTACTTCGTGGGACGACGATACGCCAGCGCGGCGCTGATGCGTCGCTTCGGCGGGGCGGATGCCGAGGCGCGCGTGGCACGGATGTACTCGTCATACGGGATGTCGGCATTGTTCGTGAGCCGGTTCCTGCCCGGTGTGCGCGCAATCGTGCCGCCGTTCGCCGGTGCGCTGAAATTGCCGCTGCGCCAGGTGATTCCGGTGATGGCTCTGGCGTCGGCGATCTGGTACGGCACGATCGCCTGGCTCGGCTTTCAATTCGGGCAGAATCTCGAACAGCTGCAGGCGCTGATCGGCTCCGCCACGCGAACGTCAGGTCTGATCGCAGTCGCCATCGTCGTCATCGCCGCAGCTGTCTTCTTCTGGCGCCGTCGTCGCGCAACACGAGCGTGAGCGTCGGCTCGGATGTGCACCCGTTGCAATATGCCGGCGCATGGCTCGATGCGATGGCGCTGGAGCAGGGCTCCTCACCGCGCACGATCGAGGCGTATGGCCGCGACCTGCTGCGATTGCACGAATATCTCGCACTGCATGGCAGTCCATCGCCGATCGACATCGAGGCTCGCAGACTGCGCGGGTTCATCCACCACCTGGTGGACCTCGGACTCGCCCCCGCCTCCGTGAGCCGCATGGTGAGCGCGGTGCGCGGCTTCTACCGGTTCCTGGTGGGCGAGTCGTACATGAAGCATGATCCGAGCGAGCAGCTCGAAACGCCGAGAAAGTGGCGCACGCTGCCCGATATCCTGACGCCGGATGAAGTGGATCGGATCATCGGAGCCATTTCATTCGATGAGCGGCTCGCGTTCCGCGATCGTGCGCTGTTCGAAGTGGCGTATGGCGCGGGACTGCGAGTCAGTGAGTGGATCACGCTGGGCATCGGCGACGTCTTCATGGATGAACGCCTCGTGCGCGTGATCGGGAAGGGTAACAAGGAGCGACTCGTGCCGATCGGACGGCGGGCACTGGCGGCCGTCGCGATCTACACGCGCGAGTTGCGTCCCACACTGCTGCACGGCGCGCCGTCGGCGACGCTGTTCGTCAATGCTCGCGGCGGCACGCTCTCTCGCATGGGCGCATGGAAGCTGCTCCGGAAGTATGTCGATGCGGCCGGCATCCTCACGCATGTCACACCGCACACCTTGCGTCATTCGTTCGCCACGCATCTGTTGGAAGGCGGCGCCGATCTGCGCGCCGTGCAGGAGATGCTCGGCCATGCCGATATCGCGACCACGCAGCTGTACACGCACGTCGATCGCAGCTACCTGCAGCAGATCCACCGACAGTTTCATCCCCGCGGCGCATGATCCTCATTCTCGACAACTACGACTCGTTCACCTACAACCTCGTCCAGTACCTGGGTGAGATGGGCGAGACGCTCGAGGTGCACCGCAACGACGCCCTCACGGTGGACGAGGTCGGCGCGCTGCAGCCGGAGGCGATCGTACTCTCGCCGGGGCCCTGCACACCGACGGAAGCCGGTATCACCGTGCCGCTGATCCAGCGTTGGGGCGCGACCATCCCGATGTTGGGCGTCTGCCTCGGGCATCAGGCGATCGGCGAGGCATATGGGGGCCGGGTAGTCCGCGCCGAGCGCGTGATGCATGGGAAGACCTCCCTGCTCGAGCACGATGGCACCGACCTGTTCGCCGGGTTGCCGCAGCCTCTCCGGGTGATGCGCTACCACTCGCTGGTGGTGGAGCCGGCGACGCTTCCCGCCGTGCTCGAGGTGACGGCGCGGGCGACGGACTCGGCAGAGGAGATCCATGCGCTGCGTCACCGGGAGCATCCGGTGTGGGGCGTCCAGTTCCACCCGGAATCGGTGCTCACGGAGTCGGGTCGTGCGCTCCTCGCCAACTTCCTGCGGCTCGCACGCGAACGCGTCGCAGCTGCACGCTGACGCGCCGTCGGCGAGACAAGGCAGAGGGTTTGCCGGACGAGTCCGGCAGGCTGTCGGTCATCCAGGTCGCTCACGGTCGCGTCGTCAGTTTCCGGACCATTGCCATTGTTCGGCGACGGTCTACGTTACTGGAATGATTCTTGCCATCAGTGATCTGACGAGTGACCACTCGTGAGGGTGCTCGCGATCATTCCTGCACGTCGTGGGGCGACGCGCCTCCACGACAAGCCTTTGCGGCTGCTCGGTGGTCAGCCGCTCGTACGGCGTGTCTGGGAGCGGGTGTCGTCGCTCGCGGTCGCAGATCAGGTGGTCGTGGCGACAGACGACGCGGCAGTGGCTGACGTGATCGAGGCCGCCGGCGGCCTGGCCGTCCTGACGCGCGCCGACCATCCCTCCGGAACGGACCGGGTGGCGGAGGTCGCCCGTCGCGCAGAGTTCGCCGACGCTGACGTGCTGCTGAACATCCAGGGCGACGAGCCTTTCATTGACGATGCCGCCATGCGCGGCGCGCTCTCGATCGTGACCAGTGGCTTCGCACCGATCGGCACGGCAGCCGTTCCGGCATCGCCCGATGTGTTGGACGCGCCAGATTGCGTGAAGGTCGTCTGTGATGACGCCGGCCGCGCGCTCTACTTCTCCCGGGCCCCGATCCCTTTTCTGCGTGACGCAGTCGATGGTGCCGTCCGCGACTCGCTCGTCCGGCAGCATCTCGGCATCTATGCATACTCGCGTGAAGCACTGCAGCGCTGGGTTGCGTTGCCGGTGCATCCGCTGGAGCAGGTCGAGCGTCTCGAGCAGTTGCGTCCGCTGGCCGCCGGCCTCGCCATTGGCGTCGCCACCGCCGCCGCAGTCGGATTTGGCGGCATCGATACCGAAACAGACCTGATGCGCGCCAATGCGCACTGGACGTCCATATACGAAGTGAGGAGCCCCGCATGAGCGCGCTCGAACAGCCGCAACAGCCCACCAAGTTCATCTTCGTCACGGGCGGCGTGGTGTCGTCGCTCGGCAAGGGTATCGCAGCCGCAGGGCTTGGACGTCTGCTCGTGGCACGCGGACTGCGCGTCACGATGATGAAGTTCGATCCATACCTGAACGTCGATCCCGGCACCATGTCGCCATTCCAGCATGGCGAAGTGTTCGTGACGAAGGATGGCGCCGAGACGGACCTCGACCTCGGACACTACGAGCGCTTTCTCGACCGCTCGCTGAGTCAGGCCAACAACATCACCACCGGACGCATTTACTTAAATGTGATCACCAAGGAACGCCGGGGCGAGTACCTCGGCTCCACGGTACAGGTCATCCCGCACATCACCGACGAGATCAAGGCCGCGATCAAGCGTATCGCCCCGGAGAACGACGTCGTGATCTGCGAGATCGGCGGTACGGTCGGCGACATCGAGTCGCTGCCGTTCCTCGAGGCGATCCGCCAGTTCCGCACCGAGGTGGGCAAGGCGAACGCGATGTTCGTCCATCTCACGCTGGTACCGTACATCGCCGCGGCGGGCGAAGTGAAGACGAAGCCGACGCAGCATTCAGTACGTGAGCTGATGGAGATCGGTATCCAGCCCGACGTGCTGATCTGCCGCACCGAGCGTCCGCTGCACGACGACACGAAGCGCAAGATCGCACTGTTCTGCAACGTGGACTTCGGCAATGTCATCGAAAGCCGAGACGTGCCGACGATCTACCAGATTCCGCTGTCGTTTCACGAGCAGGGATTCGATGCGCGCGTCATGGCGCGACTGGGTCTGCCGGAAGGCATCGAGCCGGATTTGTCACCGTGGCGTGAGATCGTGCGCCGCATCACCAACCCGGCGCGACGCGTGCGTATCGCCGTGGTGGGCAAGTACACCGACTTCATCGACAGCTACAAGAGCGTGCAGGAGTCGTTGATCCACGGCGGCGTCGCGCACGACC
>JBBSCZ010000054.1:0-14647 GCA_038249795.1 Gemmatimonadales bacterium
CAGCTGCACGGGCGGGTGGCACCGTTCCGCGCGCCACATCACACGGTCAGCACTGCGGGCCTGATCGGTGGCGGCACCGGCCCGCGCCCAGGAGAGGTCAGCCTCGCGCACGGCGGCGTGCTCTTCCTCGACGAGCTGCCGGAACTGGCGCCAGCGGCGCTCGAGGCCCTCCGGCAGCCGCTCGAAGATCGCGTCGTGACGATCGCCCGCGTCGCCGGCTCGATCCGGTTTCCCTCCGATGTCCTCCTGGTCGTCGCCATGAACCCCTGCCCCTGCGGCTTCGCCGGACACGCCACCATCGCCTGTCAATGCGACGAACGCGCCCTCGCGCGCTACCGCCGCCGCATCTCCGGCCCACTCGCCGATCGCATCGATCTGCACATCCCGGTCGGCCCGGTCCCGGTCGCCGCACTCGACACGACCGAGCGACTCGCAGAGTCCGGGGCGATGCGCGACGTCGTCACCGCCGCGCGATTGCGCCAACTGCAGCGCTTCCACGCACTCAACGCCTCGGTTGCACCACGACTGCTCACATCCATTGGCCAATTCCAACCCGAAGCACTCGCGCTCCTTCGCGATGCCAGCGAACGGCTCGGTCTCTCCGCCCGCGCCTGGCACCGGACACTGCGCGTCGCACGCACCATCGCCGATCTGACCGATCACCCCGATGTGACGAGCTCCGCTGTCGCTGAGGCTCTGCGCTATCGTCGCGTCACCGCCAGTCACATCGGCTCGCCCACCCGCACCAGCGCTACTGCGATCATCGGACGCGTCTCCGCATGATTGCGCGTCAACCGGGCACGAACCGTGCTGTGCAGGATTACCTTGGCACTACGACGCCGATCGTCAAACGCTTCGCAAAACAGCATTGCCCAGCCCCGACCTGCAGAGCGCGGATGCCCGAATTCATCGCCCCGTCAGTGCGAACGCTGCCCCCCGACCAGACCGGGACGGCACCGGAGCCGCAGTCACCGAGCGCCGGCGACACCCTCGGCCCCACGAACGCGCTCCCAGACCTCGATGCCGCATTGCTCAGGTGTGCGCTCGAGCATGTCGCTGATCTGGTGCTCATCACCGCCAGCGACTCCGCCGACCCCGCCACCGCCCGCATCGTCTACGTCAACGAAGCATTCGAACGGACCACCGGCTACCGGCGCGAGGAAGTCCTCGGACGCTCGCCAAGCCTTCTCCGCGGCCCGGATACCCGACGCGACGCCGCCGACCGCATCGATGCCGCCCTCCGCAACCGCGAACGCGTGCGCGAGGAACTGCTGAACTACACGCGCCAAGGCGAACCACTCTGGCTCGATGTGGACGTCATTCCCGTCGACGGTCCGTCCGGCAGCTTCATGCAGTGGGTGGCCGTCGAACGCGACGTCACCGCGCAGAAGGGACAGGAAGTCGCACTCCGCGCACGCGAGGAACGTCTCCGGCTCGCTCTCAGCGCAGTCTGGGACGGACTCTGGGACTGGCACGTACCCACCGGCTACTGCTATTTCGCGCCACGCTGGTACGCGATGCTCGGCTTCGACGAGCATGGCCTCCCGCCACACATCGACACTTTCCTCGACCTGCTCCACCCGCTCGACGTCCGAGCCTGCGAACACGCACTCCGCGACCACTTCGACGGCCGCACCGATACCTACGCGCTCGAAGTGCGACTCCGCACCGCCACCAACACCTGGCGCTGGGTGCTCACACGGGGCACGGTCGTTGAACGCGATACCAAAGGCCGACCCGTTCGCATGGTCGGAACCCACACCGATATCGGCGAACGCAAACAGGCCGAACTCGCCCTCCGCACCAGCGAAGAGCGGTTTCGCACTCTCACCATGGCCTCGCCGCTCGGCATCTTCCTCACCGATGCCACCGGGGACTGCACATTTGCCACACCGCGCATGGTCGACCTGTGGGGCACCCCGGCGGATGCGCTGCTCGGCCACGGCGTGATCGATGCCGCGCACCCCGACGATCACGCGCGCCTGACCGCGGCGTGGGAGCAGACCGTACGCGATGGCGGCGAACTGACCATCGAATACCGCGTCCTGCGGCCCGACGGCACCGTGCGCTGGGTCTGCGAACGGACCGCCCCCCATCGCGACGGCCAACTCGTCACAGGGTTCGTCGGGACCGTCGAAGACATCTCGGCACAAAAGGCCGCCGCCGACGACCGACGCCGCCTCGAAGCCCAGATGCAGCACGCGCAGAAACTCGAAAGTCTGGGCGTCCTCGCCGGGGGTATCGCCCATGACTTCAACAATCTTCTCGTCGGCATACTCGGTAACGTCAGTGTTGCCCGCGAGGATGTGGATGCCGGTTCCCCGCTCGACGACTTACTGGCGGACGTCGAGACTGCCGCACGGCGAGCCGCAGAATTGACCACGCAGCTGCTCGCCTACGCCGGCAAGGGACGCTTCAACGTCCAGCCCCTCGACCTCTCGGCCGCCGTCCGCGAGACGTCGTCGCTGTTGCACTCCGCTATTTCCAAACGGGCGGTAGTGTCAATGGAACTCGCCGATGCGCTTCCCCTCATCGCCGCCGACGGCACACAGGTGCGACAGGTCATCATGAACCTGCTCACCAACGCCTCGGATGCACTGAGCGATCGCGCCGGTGAGGTCACACTGCGCACGGGTACGATGCACGCTGATGCACACTATCTCGGCCACTGCCTCGCCGCCGACGGCGTGAGCGCCGGCGAATTCGTGCATGTCGAGGTGGCCGATACCGGCGTCGGAATGAACCGCGAGACGCTTGCGCGTATCTTTGATCCGTTCTTCACCACCAAGTTCACCGGGCGAGGACTCGGTCTCGCCGCCACACTCGGCATCGTGCGAGGGCATCGCGGCGCGCTGCATGTCGAGAGCGCACTGGGTATGGGCACGACGTTCCGCGTGCTGTTCCCCGTCGCGGAATCGCCACTACCGGCCATCAAAACGCCGGCTGCAGGCGTGCGCATCACCCGTGCAGGCACCATTCTCGTGGTGGATGACGAGGAGACCGTGCGAAGCGTGGCGCGGCGCATGCTCGAACGAAGCGGGTACCGCGTCATCACCGCCGCCGATGGCGATGACGCCTTGCGGAAGTTCGCCGAGCAGGAGGCAGAGATCATCGCGATCATCCTCGATGTCACCATGCCGCGCATGAGCGGCATGGAAGTGCTCGCGGAATTACGGCGTCAGGGCAGACGGGTCCCCGTGGTGCTGGCCAGCGGCTACACCTCGGAATCGCTCGAGACCGTGGCCGGCGACGGGCCACCAGTCTTCGTCCAGAAACCGTTTGCGACCAGCAAACTGCTGGCCGGGATCGATGCGGCACTGGCGCACGGGTGAGTATCGTTGCCCGCAGGCTGCGACATGCAGCCGCACCCTGATCTGTCTCCCTCGTCGCCCCGGAGTCGTTCGCCGTGTCCGGCTGCTTCCGTCGTCTGGTCAGTCTCGTCGTCCTCGGCGTGGTCGCCGTTGGCGCCCTCCTCACGCGCGATCTGTGGCTCCCGAAGGCCCGCGCGCTCATCGGTCAGGCGACCGGCGTCGCTACCGATGGCGATTCCGCTGCCGCAGCAACTGCCGCCGCCGCTGATACCGGCTGGACGTCGCTGTCGTTGGACGCGGCCGAGAAAGGGCGCAGGTCCTTACAGCGTCTGCGTGCGCCGAAAGGACCCACCCGCGTGACGCTCACCGCCGCCGAATTTGCCAGCGCGGCACTCGATTCGCTCATGCAACAGCTCCCCGCCAGCACCGACTCGCTGCAGGTGCGCACCGCGGGAAACGAGTTTCAGGTCCGCGCCCGCGTGCGATTGGCCGATCTGGGCGGACGCGCCGCACTCGGCCCGTTGGCCGCCATGCTTGGCACGCGCGAACGCCTCGAGTTGGCTGGCACGCTCGAACCGACAGCGGTGGAAGGGGTAGCGCAGTTCAGGCTCACGCGCGTCACGGTCGGCGAATTCTCGCTTCCCGGCGCCGTGGTGCCGAAGCTCGTGCAGACCATCAGGCAGCGCCGAGTGCCGGGTGCCGATGGTGTCGATGCCAGTGCACTGCCTGTTCCTCTGCCTGCCGGTATCGGCGACATCCGTGCCGGTCAGGGCCGAATCACGATCTACCGAACCGCCCCGTGAATCGTCGTATCCTCGTCATCGATGACGAAGCCCCGATCCGCTCTGCCCTCAGTCAGCTGCTGGAGTACGAGGGCTACGAAGTGCGCAGCGTCTCGAACGGCGCCGCCGGTTTGACCGAGTACGACCGCTTCCGCCCGCACCTCGTCTTCAGCGACGTGAAGATGGCCGGCATGGATGGCCTCGACGTCTTGCGCGCGCTTCGGGCGAAGGATTCCCGCGCACTGGTGGTGATGATCAGCGGCCACGCCACGCTCGCCACCGCCGTCGAGGCGACGCAGGCCGGCGCGTACGACGTGATGGAGAAGCCGCTCGACACCGATCGCATTCTGGTGCTGCTGCGCAATGCGCTCCGCCACCTCGATCTCGAGGAAGAAAACGCCACGCTGCTCGAGCAGCTCGACGCGCATCGCGAGATCGTCGGCCAGAGCCACGCCATCGTCTCGCTGCTGGAACGCATCGACAAGGTGGCTGCCACGCCGGCGCGTGTGCTCATCACCGGAGAAAATGGTACGGGCAAGGAGCTTGTCGCCCGCGCCCTGCATCGCGGCTCGCAGCGGACGAAGAAGCCGTTCGTGGAAGTGAATTGCGCCGCCATTCCCGGTGAGTTGATCGAGAGTGAGCTGTTCGGCCACATGCGCGGCTCGTTCACCGGGGCGATCGCGGACCGCACGGGAAAGTTCGAGCAGGCCGACGGCGGCACACTGTTTCTCGATGAAATCGGCGACATGTCGCTGGCCGCGCAGGCCAAGGTGCTGCGCGTGCTGCAGGACGGCGTCGTGACGCGCATCGGCGGCAGCAAGCCGGTGCAGGTCGACGTGCGCGTACTGGCTGCGACCAACAAGGATCTCGAGCTGGAAATTGCCGAAGGGCGCTTCCGTGAGGATCTGTTCTACCGGCTGAATGTCGTGCCCATCAGCGTGCCGCCGCTGCGTGAGCGTCGCGAAGACATTGCGCTGCTGATTGCGTTCTTCGTGCAGCAGATGGCGCGACGGGACGGCATCGCGCCGCGACGCTTCGCGCCCGATGCCGTGCAGGCGCTGACGGATCTCGAGTGGAGCGGCAACGTCCGCGAGCTGCGCAACACCGTCGAGCGGCTGCTGATTCTCGGCGCCGGCGATGGGATCACCGTCGCCGACGTGCATCGCCTCGTCGGACGACCGAGTGCCGATACGGCGGGGCTGGGCGCGCTGATGCAATGCGCGACCTTCGAGGACTTCAAGCTCGCGGCCGAAGAAGCGTTCCTGCGCGTGAAGTTGCGCGAGCATGACTGGAACGTGAGCGAGACCGCGCGCGCGCTCGACATGCCGCGCTCCAACCTGTACAAGAAGATCGAGCGCTACGGCCTGGTGCGCGCCGGCATGTCGGCCACCTGATGGCGCGCGTCAATCGCTATGGTCAGGCGATCGGCGATGCGGTGCTGAACTGGATGTCACCACCCGCACCGTCACGCGAGGTGCTGCGCGGGACACGATGCGATCTCGAGCCGATGGATCTGGATCGGCATGGCGATGCGCTCTGCGCGGCGAACGAACGTGCCGACGGCAGCGGGTGGACGTTCCTGCCCGCCGAACCACCCGCGTCGCGTGAGGCGTATCTGTCGTATCTGCAGACGTCGTTCACGGGCAGTGATCCGTTGTGCTTTGCGATCGTCGATCGGGCCACGCAATTGCCGGTTGGTGTTGTGAGCTACCAGCGGATCGAGCCGCAGCACGGATGCATCGAGATCGGTCACATCAGCCTGTCGCCCGCCGAGCAGCGGACGCCTGTGGCGACCGAGGCCATGTATCTGCTGATGGGGCAGGTGTTTGCGCTCGGGTACCGGCGCTGCGCGTACGAGTGTGATGCGCTCGATGCACCGTCTCGCGCGGCGGCGCAGCGACTGGGTTTCGCGTTCGAGGGAGTGCGCCGGAATGCGCTCGTGTACAAGGGGCGCAATCGCGATACCGCGTCCTATTCGATCATCGCCGCTGACTGGCCATTGGTGCGGGGGGCGTTCGAGCAGTGGCTGGCGCCGGAGAACTTCGATGCGCACGGATCGCAGCGGGTGCAGCTGCGCTGGCTGACGGCGCCGTTGCTGCGCGGCGTCGGCTGACGACGGGCGGACGCACTACATTCACCGCCCCAGAAAGAATGGGACAAACAGCCAAGCCATGAGCACAACCCACCAGGTGGCAATTGCGTACCCCACCAATCGCCGCGGGAGCAGGACGCAGGCGGGCAGGGCGGCGAGGATGAAGCAGGTCTGCCCATGCCAGATGGCCGCGTCACCCACGACCGTCAAGATGCCCATGTACCGCGACGACGAGGTGTGCTCCTTCGTGAGAATCGAGATCGTGCCGCTTACGCACAGGGCGGCGGAGATGCAGAGGAACAGCGCTTTGTGGAGCCGGGACATGCGAAGGGCGGCGATGAGCAGTCTGTGAAGCAGCTGTTCTGAAAGACGTTTCGAAGCGATGGCAGTCACAGGCCGCGCGTTCTGCCACCGCGGCGCGACGAGGTGAGCGACTCGACGACTCACCCCAGACTACGACGACGGAACGATTGCAACCCCAGCGCAAGGAACAGCGCCGTCAGTACGAGCATCGCCGCGCAGGACGCCACCAGCGGCATGTGCGGCAATGACGGCGTGAGCGCACCACGCATCGCTTCCGCGACGTACACCAGTGGATTGATCAGCACACCGTACTTGAACGCCGGCACCGCATCGAGGCCGCGCCACGGGTAGTAGGCACAGCCGAACATCAGCATGGGCGCGATGATGATGGAAAACATGAGGCCGATTTGCGTGGCCGAGATCACGGTACCGATGAACAGGCCGAGCGATGCGAACAGCGTCGAGCCGAGCAACGTGATCGCAAGCACGAGCAAAGGATTCGTGAGCTCCAGCTCCGGCATGGGACCCATGATCACGCGTGCGATCGGCAGCACCACGCAGGCGGCAATCACGCCCTGCAGCGCTCCCGAGACCACCTTCTCGATGGCGATCAGCGACATTGGCACCGGCGCCAGCAGGCGGTCCTCGATTTCGCGTGTGAAGCCGAAGTCCTGCACCATGGGCAATGCCACCGACTGCACCGCAGAGAGTGCGAGCGACACCGCCAGAATACCCGGCAGCAGCGCCAGCGTGTAGCCGCGCTGTACGAAGCCCATTTTGGGGAGGAGGTAGCCGAAGACGATCAGAAAGAGCACCGGTTGCATGACGGTGCGGATCAAAAAGTACGGCAGTTCGCGGCGCGCGACTCGTACGTCTCGTCGGAGCAATGCGCCGAAGACGCGGAACCGCGAGACCGGTGGACGTTCGGCCACCGGTGATGGCGCCAGTGGCCTCGCGGGACCGGCATCGGACGTGGCGGGCATGGTCACTTGAGCTTCCGTCCCGTCATCGAAATGAATAGCGACTCGAGGCTGGGGCTGGTGAGATGGATGTCGGTGACGGTGCGCCCGGCGGCACTCGCGGCTGCGATCAATCCGGGAATCACCTCCCCCCCTCGCGGGCTGTATGCGTGCAGTGCGGTGCCGTGCGCTTCCACCCGCGTTACACCCGCGACATGCTGCGCCCGGGCAAGCGTCTCTGCGGCTGGACCGTCCAGCGAGACTTCGATCAGCGTGCCGCCCGGCGCACGCGCCTTGAGCGCCTCGGGTGTATCGCAGGCCAGCAGGCGGCCGCGGTCCACGATCCCGATGCGGTCGCAGAGCTGGTCGGCTTCCTCCATGTAGTGCGTGGTCATGATGATCGTGCGGCCTTGCACGTGCAGGTCGCGCAGAATTTCCCACAGATCGAGTCGAGCTTGCGGGTCAAGTCCCACGGTGGGTTCATCGAGGAAGATGACCGTGGGCTCGTGGATGAGCGCGCGCGCAATCATGAGGCGCTGCTGCTGGCCACCGGAGAGCGCATCGACTTTGGCATCGGCCTTGTCGGCAATGCCAAGCCGCTCGAGCAGTGTGCGGCCACTGCGCTCTGCCTGGTCGAACGGCAAGCCGAAGTACGCCGCATGAAAGGCCAGGTTCTCGATGGTGGACAGGTTGCGGTCGGGATTGGGGCGCTGCGGCACCACCCCGATGTGTTGGCGCACCCGATGCGGCGCCGCGACCACATCGTACCCCGCCACCTGTGCTCGACCGGACGTCGGCATGATGCGCGTGGTCAGGATCCCGATGGTGGTCGACTTCCCCGCGCCATTGGGGCCGAGCAAGCCGAACAGTTCCCCATCCCGCACCCTGAGGTCGAGCGAGTCGAGCGCCACCACGTCGGCCGACGAATCCGGTTGGGCGATGTGCGTCGCTGGGGGCGTCGGACCTGCCCCTCGTGCGGCACTCGCGCGCCCGCTGCGCCCCGAAGGCGGCGGGTACACCTTGCGCAGAGCTTCGACAATGATCGCGTCGGACATCGCGTATCATACCACGTTTGACTTGCGCGCTTGCGTTTGCTGCCCGCGCGCCGTCCGAACTTCGCATTCCGGTACAGCGCGACTCCGCGTGGTCGTTGCCACCGCCGTATCCAGACCTCCTGCGTGTGACCAACCTGTCGACAAGCGCGCTCACACTGATGAGCTGTGGCCGCGTTTGCCACCGCGAAGCCTGTGAGAAAGTCACAGCCGCGCGGTGCCGTTAGTTTTCTGCGTCTCCGCCTCCAGCTGCATCCGAGGCGTGTCCCATTCCGATCTCCCGTCATGACCGACTTCAAGAACTACATCGCCGGCGAGTGGGTGGCTCCCTCCACCGGCGCCTATTTCGATAACCGCAATCCCGCCGATACCTCCGACCTGATCGGCCGCTTCCCGCGTTCGTCAGTCGAGGATGTGAACCGGGCCGTCGCGAGTGCGGTGAAGGGATTCAGCACCTGGAAGGCGGTGCCGGCCCCCGCCCGCGGCGACGTGCTGCGGCGCGTCGGAGACCTGCTCACCGCGCGCAAGGAAGAACTGGCCGACCTGATGACTCGCGAGATGGGCAAGCCGCTCGCTGAGACCCGTGGCGACGTGCAGGAAGGGATCGACACGGCCTACTACGCCGGCACGATGGGCCGCCAGCTGTTCGGCCACACCGTTCCCAGTGAGCTGAGCAACAAGTGGGCGATGAGCTTCCGGCGTCCGATCGGCGTCTGTGGCCTCGTCACCCCGTTCAACTTCCCGCTCGCCATTCCGACGTGGAAGAGCTTCCCGGCGCTGCTCTGCGGCAACGCGGTGGTGTTCAAGCCGGCCGAGGACGTGCCGCATACCGTCGCGGTGCTGGTGGAAATTCTGCTGGAGGCCGGGGTGCATCCCGAAGCGGTGCAGCTGGTGCATGGACTCGGCGAGGAAGTCGGTGCCGCCCTGGTGTCGCATCCCGACGTGCCGGTGATCTCGTTCACCGGTTCCACGGAGACCGGGTCGCTGGTGGGCGAGACCTGCGGACGGATGCACAAGCGTCTGTCGTTGGAGATGGGCGGCAAGAACGCCCAGATCGTGCTCGACGACGCCAATCTCGACCTCGCGCTCGAGGGGGTGCTCTGGGGCGCCTTCGGCACCACGGGTCAGCGGTGCACGGCGACGTCGCGCCTGATCCTGCAGGCCGGCATCCACGATCAGTTCCTCGATCGCCTCGTATCGGCGGCGTCGAAGCTTCGTCTGGGCGATGGCCGGAAGGCCGGCACCGACGTCGGCCCGGTGATTCACGAAGCCTCGTGCGCGAACATCGAGCGCTACGTCGAGATCGGCACGAAGGCGGGCAATACCCTCGTCACCGGTGGCCAGCGTGCCACCGGCGGGGAGCTCGACCGCGGCATTTTCTTCCAGCCGACGATCTTCGCCGGCGTGAAGCAGGGCGATCGGATCGAGCAGGAAGAGATCTTCGGCCCGGTGCTGAGCGTGATCACGGTGGCCGATGCCGACGAGGCGTTCCGCGTCAACAACGGCGTGAAGTACGGGCTGTCGTCATCGCTCTACACGCGCGACGTGAACCTCGCCTTCCGCGCCTTGAACGAACTCGATAATGGCATCACCTACGTCAATGCGCCGACCATCGGCGCCGAGGCGCACATGCCGTTCGGTGGCGTGAAGCAGACCGGCAACGGGCATCGCGAGGGCGGGTGGGAAGTGTACGACTTCTACTCCGAGACGAAGGTCGGCTACATCGACTACTCGGGCCGTCTCCAGCGCGCGCAGATCGACAACTACTGACCAGAGTTCCGGTGCCGACCTGCGATGCAGCAATCGGCACCGTGGTGCACCATTCGGGTACGCACGATGTGCACGTGGCGTGACATCTTCGCCCTCCCGAACGATGATCTGGTCGCCGATGCTTGCGGCGACTTGAAAGCCGAGATTGCTTTTGTTCCCAGGGGACATGGGTGTGCGTCGTTTGATTGCATTCCCATTTGTCGCCTTCACCGCGTAGCCCCGTCCGGCGGCCGTCATGGACCAGCCCAGCCCAAGCCAGGCACCGCAGCGCGCGATCTCCGAGACGGAGCGTCGCGACGCATTGCGCAGGGTGAACCGGCGGGGCATAACCTGGCTGTGGGAGTGGGCGAAGTCGTTCACACTGACGGTGCTGGTCATCGTCGTCGTGCGCACCTTCCTGATCGACATCTTCCGGATCCCGAGCAGCAGCATGGAAGGGACGCTGCTGGTGGGTGACATCCTGTTCGTCAACAAGCTCGCGTACGGCGCCGAAGTTCCGCTGACCACCAAGCGGCTGCCTGCCACGCAGGTGCCGGAACGCGGCGACGTGGTCGTGTTCAAGTGGCCGCTGGACCATGCCAAGCCGTTCGTCAAGCGCCTCGTCGGCTTGCCGGGCGACACGCTGGCGATGCGAGCCGGTCGCCTGCAGATCAATGGTGTCGAGCAGCGGGAGCAGTTCACCCGCCACATTCCCGGCGTGGCCGAGCCGATCGCGATGGAGTTCGACTGGCTTCGGCGCGCGCTGCTGCCGGCAGCGCATGCGTCGGCTGGTGCACATCCGACGCGGAATACCTGGGGACCTTTGGTCGTCCCGCAGCACAACTTCTTCGTGCTCGGTGACAATCGCGACAACTCGTCCGACAGCCGCTATTGGGGCTTCGTGCCTGATTCGCTGCTCCTTGGCCAGCCGGTGCTGGTCTACTACAGCGTGGTGCCGGATTCCATCTCACGCGGATCGTGGATGTCGCGTGTCCGGTGGCATCGCATTGGTGAACGGGTGCGATGATGCGCCTGCGGCCGTCGTGACGTCGTAGTAGATGCGTGGCCCGCGTCCTTCCCCCCGCGTGCGCCCGGTTCGCCCCCGCAGCTGTCAGGAGCTCGTCGCATGCCGGTGTCCCGTCGACCCAAACTCGCCTCTGATGAAGGTTGTCTGGATCAGTACCTGCGAGAGATCAGCCGGTATCCGCTGATCACACGCGAGCGCGAGGCGGATCTGGCCCGCGGTATTCGTGACGGCGACCGCGAGTCGCTCGACACCCTGGTGCGGTCAAACCTCCGCTTCGTCGTGTCTGTCGCCAAGAAGTATCAGAATCAGGGTGTCTCGCTCTCCGACCTGATCAACGAAGGCAATCTCGGTCTGATGCGTGCGGCGCAGAAGTTCGACGAAACCAAGGAGATCAAGTTCATTTCCTACGCCGTCTGGTGGATCCGGCAGGCGATTCTGCAGGCGCTGGCCGAGCAGAGCCGCATCGTGCGGGTGCCGCTCAATCGCGCCGGCGCGTTGCACCGGATCGGCAAGCGGGCCAGCGCCATGGTGCAGGAGCTGGGGCGCGAAGCCACGCATGACGAGATCGCCAAGGACATGTCGCTCTCGCTCGAGGAGGTCTCGCTCACGATGGGCATCGCGCAGGGCCATGTGTCGCTCGACTCGCCGCTCACACCCGGCCAGGACAACCGCCTGAGCGACTACCTCGCCGACACGGAGCATGCGTCACCGGAAGAGGAGATGGTGGCGAAGGCGATGCTGGAGACGGTCGAGGGGGCGCTGCACAAGCTCAAGGAGCGCGAGGCGCGGATTCTGCGCATGTATTTCGGGCTCGATGCGCTCGAGCCGCTGACGCTCGAGGAGATCGGCCTCGCGCTTGGGATCACGCGTGAGCGGGTCCGGCAGATCAAGGAGAAGGCGCTCAGCCGCCTTCGGCATGTCAACAACTCCGCCGCGCTCGAAAGCTTTTACGCCAGCTGAGCGCGGTGGATCAATCCCCGGCCGGCCGCAGATGACGTAACTTTGGCGGGTCGCGGTACACGCACGCCGCCCGGACCGTCAGAGGACACGCAGACTCATGGCCGATACGAATTCGTTCGACGTCACCACCAGCGTCGACCTGCAGGAAGTGGACAACGCCGTCAACCAGGCGCAGAAGGAGGCGGCCCAGCGCTACGACTTCAAGGGTGCGCTGGTCGAGATCAACTTCAAGCGCGCCGAGAACAAGGTCGAGCTGAAGACCGACAGCGACATGCGTATGGAAGCATTGCTCGACATGCTGAACTCCAAGCTGATCAAGCGCGGCGTGCCGGTGAAGAACCTCGACATCGGCGAGGTGAAGCCGATGGGCGGCGACACGCTGATGCGTACGATTGGTCTCAAGATGAGCCTCGACGGTGACACCGCGAAGAAAGTCGCGGCCACGATCAAGGCGGCGAAGTTCAAGAAGGTGCAGGCTGCCATTCAGGGTGAGCAGGTGCGCGTCACGTCGCCCTCACGCGATGACCTGCAGCAGGCCATGGCCGTGCTTCGCAAGGAAGACTTCGGCGTCGAGCTGCAGTTCGGCAATTTCCGATGACCCTCGTCGAGGTGCGTCGCGTCACGCCAGCCGGCATCGCGCGCGCCGCACACTCGATCGATCGGGCGTTCACGCACACCCCCGTGGTGCAGCACGACGATCTCGACGCGTGGCTCGGCGCGCGGATCGCGTGCAAGGTCGAGTCGCTCGGTCCGCTGCGCTCGTTCAAGGGGCGCGGTGGTGACTGGTTCATGAAGCAGCGCACCGCCACCGGGCCGGTGTGCGCCGCGTCGGCTGGCAATTTCGGTCAGGCGCTCACCTACGCCGCGCGTGCGGCGAGCGTGCCGTGCACGATCTTCGCGTCGGTCAACGCAAGTGTGCTCAAGGTGACGCGCATGCGGGCGCTCGGCGCGACGGTGATCCAGGCAGGCGCCGACTTCGACGCCGCCAAGGATGCCGCGCGTGCGCATGCCGCGCAGCACGGACTCGAGTTCGTGGAGGATGGCGCGGCGCTGGCGATCACCGAAGGGGCGGGGACCATCGCGGTCGAACTGGCGAACGCCGCCACGCTCGACACGCTGCTGGTGCCGCTGGGCAACGGTGCGCTGCTGGCTGGTGTGGCGACGTGGATGCGCGCGGTGTCGCCGCAGACACGCCTCGTGGGCGTGGTGGCTGCAGGCGCACCGGCGATGATGCATGCGCTGACTGGCATTCAGGTCGACACGCATGCCGACGTGCAGACCATCGCTGACGGGATCGCGGTGCGTGTGCCGGTGAAGGAGGCGGTGGATGACCTGCGCGGGCTGGCGGACGATTTCGTATCCGTTCACGACGATGCAATTCGCTCGGCGATGCGCGGGATGATCTCGCACGTGGGGTTGATCGTGGAGCCCGCTGGTGCGGTCGGCATTGCCGCGCTGCTGTCCGCGGCGCATGGCACGTATGGGGAGCGGGTAGGGACGATTCTGTGCGGTGGGAACGTGACGGTGGAGCAGCTGAGCGAGTGGGGGGTGTTGCGGGCGGCGGTGGGGTGAGCGCGCTGATTTGCATTGCTGCAGGGCGCGCGGTTCGAGGAATATCACCAAACGAGTCAGGTCAAGGCTCTGTGACCAAGGGGTCGTCGACCAAGGGGTCCGACCAAGGGGTCCGACCAAGGGGTCAGAGTCCTTGCGTCGACCAAGGGGTCAGAGTCCTTGCGTCGACCAAGGGGTCAGAGTCCTTGGAAAGACTTGCCGATTTACGACCGACCAAGGGGTCAGAGTCCTTGGAAACACTTGCCGATTTACGGTCAAGGACTCTGACCCCTTGATGCATCCGTCCATCAGGGACTCTGACCCTTGATGCCTCCGTCCATCAAGGGCTCTGGGTCCAGAGAGCCGCGCTTACAAGAGCGTCTGCGTCAACCGCAGGGTGTCGCGCACCACGGCGGCTGGCAGCCCGTCGCTGGTAAGGTCCGGTGGGTAGACCTATCCCTTGTTGCGCGTATCCATCAAGGACTCTGACCCCTTGATCGGACCCCTTGATCGCATCAAGGACTCTGACCCCTTGATCGGACGCATTATGCGGAACGCTCGAGCGTATTTGCGTATCTGCCATCGGTCTTGCAGCAGCCGTGTCGATCTGTTGGTGACAGACCGCGTGTTCGCCCCGCGTCACGGCCCGTTCACGACATGCCGGCTGGTGAACCGGCAGCGCGCAGCGAAGACTGATCTGTGTTCACATCGATCGTGTCTCTCACCCGCCGTCATCATGCGCCGATCACTGCTCTCACTCGCGGCTCTCCCGTTCGTCACGTTGTTCAGTGGCTGCCAGCAGGCGGCATCCGCTTCGACTACGACGGTGCCGATTGCACCGCCCGACACGCCCTTCGGTCG